>JAYVRD010000204.1:0-21860 GCA_043776595.1 Chitinophagaceae bacterium
TATGAACCAAACCAAGTCTCATGAGGAAGCAGCAGAAACTGCGATGAATCAAACCAAGTCTCATGAAGCCGATGCAGAAACTGCGATGAATCAAACTAAGCAACATGAAGCCGATGCAGAAACAGTGATGAATCAAACCAAGCAACATGAAAATGATGCAGAAACTGCGATGAATGACACTAGGAGGCATGAAACTGATGCTGAAAACTTGTTGTACGATACTAGAAGACATGAGGGTGATGCTGCAACAGCTATGACCCAGTCTAAACAACACGAAAACGATGCAGAACGATCTGCCCTTGAGGCTCAGAGAGCTGCCCATGAAGCAGAGGCTGCTGCCCAACGTGCACAAAATAATATGTGGTCGGATGCTGAATTAAAAAATAATATTGAACCAATAAAAGGCGTATTGTCTCAACTGCTTTCTCTTAAACCAACTAGTTATTTATTTAAAAGCGATGCTGAATTTGCTGGATTAAATTTACCCGATAAAAAACAATATGGCTTAATTGCACAAGAGTTAGAAAAGGTTTTTCCAAACTTGGTTAATGACAATCAATCTGCTCCATTCAAGTCTATAAACTATATGGGCATGATAACTTTACTATTGTGTGGTTTACAAGAGCAGCAGCAACAAATAGAATTGCTAGAAAAAAAGATAGATAGTATTACAAACAGCAATTGTAGTTGATATAAAATAGAATGATAAATATGGTTGTGCATCAACCATAAAAAATAGAAGTATGAACAAGAAAGAAGCGTTGGATTTTTTAGAGTTGCCCGACACAGCAACAGACAACGATATTAGAACCAGAATGGCAGATAAGTTGGTTTATTTTCAAAGATTAAGTGAAAATGCACCTAACGATTTTTTGCGTAAACTACATTTCCAAAACACCGAGAAAGTAAAATCTATCCAACAACTTTTTGCTCAATCAGCAGCTCCTAACCCACAGTATGCTCAACCATCATATCAACAGCCAGTTTACAACAATATACCCAATAGCTATGGAGGCTCTAATGTAGCTACAGTAAAAGATGTTTTTGGAAATAATGTTTCAGATCCTAATAATCCTGCTGCATTATTGGTAAGGCATACAGAAAACAAATCGGCCAAAACATTTTCGTTATTCCCTGGTGCAAATATGATTTGCCGCACACAACAAACAGGGCAGCATACAATAGTGGTAGATGATGACCCATACATTAGTCGTGTACATGCTGTAATATATGTAGAGGGTAAAAATGAATTTTTTATTTGCGATAATGCACAATCAAATGGTGGTAAAGCCAGCAAAAATGGTACTTATATTAATGGTAATGATAATCGTATTAACCAAAAAATACGGCTAAGAGAAAACGATACTGTGCAAGTAGGTATGACTAAATTTATACTTCGTTTCATCAATACCAATATTCATAAAATTGTACATCAGGTAGAAGAAGCGGAGTATATGAAAACAGTAGTAATTGATATTTTTTAATTTTTTTTATGAGAGAATTGATAGGCATAGCAGATAAAGTAGAAGATATTGCAAGAGAGTTGGGTATATCTTCTTACTCTGGTTTTTTAGAGGAAGCCAATCTTAAAATAAAAAAGATTGCGGCTAAAGACGATTTTATCATTGATATATATAGCCATGGCTTTGCTGGTGCAGAAGCTAAAAAAATGGTGAATCAATTATTAGGTAATACAATAGATGGATATGCTTTTCTTTTAAAAGATGAAACTGCTGGGAGTGTAAAAATATTTGAACAAATTTTTTCATCAGTAGCAATAATTGTTTTCGATGAAATATTCAATGCGGCAGAAACCATTAAAGAAATATTTAGGCAGCATCAAGCACAGTATAAGGTTTGTATTGTAATTAATTGCTTTGGTGGCGATGATAAGATGGCTAAAGATTTTATACGCCAATCTGGTTTTAGGGGTAAAGTGCATATAGTAGCAGTAGCCGAAGTTGAAGATAAAAGTATAGAAGAAATTATTGCATTGGCTGTACCTGAAAAACTGGTAGTTGATAAGTTAAAAAAAGTTACTTACCTCAATAGTGTCAAACCTGTCTTTTCTTTTTTAAATGAAATAATCGCCAGCGAAAATAAATTGGCAGCTACAAGAAAGTTATTGAACACACAAAGTGCTACCATTAGCAAAAAAGAAGAGGCTGGAATGAATAATACAGATATAGCAAATGTGGTTAAACAGTCTGTGCAAAAAATATTGACGGAAATGGATAAATCGTATAGGGCAAAATACGATGAACTGAATAAACCTAATATTGGTAGATTTTCAAATGTTACGAAACAGCTAAGCGATGGTATTGCTGATTTTGATAAACAAGTGTTAGCCGAAAAAAGTGAAAAAGTAAGTATTACTTTAAATGAAGATTTTAAAACCAAATTTGTTTCTAACGTTCGTAATGCAATGCAGGAAGAATGTAAACGAGACGAAAATTTTATTAAAAGCTCCTTTGAAGATTTACTATTAAAAATTAACGGGCAACTTTCATCAAAAGGGGTTCAAACCATGAAGCTAAGCGATGTGTATATGCCATTTCCAGAATATGGTAGAACATTAGATTCTTATTGCTATTTATCAAAAGATTATGCTGGTGAATTAACAAAGAAAGGAGCTACAGAATATTTTGTAGCACTACGAGATTATACTGGTATTATTATGGTGGCTGTTGGTATTTTAGGTCCATTAAATGGTATTGTGGCCTTAGAAAGTGAGTTTAATAAGGGCAACAAAGAGGGTGTGCCTTTCTTTAGATATTTCAACATTTCCATTAAGGCATTAACTGCAGTAATTACTGTATTTATGATTGCCTATGGCATATACGATTTAAGAAAACGCATACCCAGAAAACGTGTGGAAGAGTTTGAAAGAGAATTAGGTAAAGCAAGAGAATTGATTAATGGAGAAGGCAAAAGAATTTTTTCAGATTGCTCAAGAGATTGGGTTACCAATGTATCTGCATGGGTAAAAGAAGTAAGCAATAACATAATGCTACAGTTTGAAAAAAATATAAAAGACATGCAAATAAGTAAAATGGGGCAAATGAATAACGAAAAAATGCAACAACAAAAGCAGCAACTAAGTATAGATAATATGCTAAAGAGTATAAGCTCTGCTGATAAAATGAGAGACCAATTGCAAATGCGATTTAGAGATATGGTAACTGAAACTGAAAAAGATTTAAAATTATAAACTGTGGTATTAGGAATAGATTTAGGAACAAGCAATACAGTATCCGCTTCATTAAGCAGAGATGGAAATGCAGTTATTATACCTGATGCGTATAATAAAGACATTCAAAGTACACCCTCCATAGCCTTAATTGAAAACAAAAAAGCCTATGTAGGCACATTTGCCGACAATCTTTTTGAGGTATTTCCAGATAAAAGATTAATAGGTTTTTTTAAAAGAAATTTTGGCACATCCGAGCCAGTTCATTTAGATGAACATAGCAACAATTGGTTTAGCGAATCAGTAGCTGCCTTGGTACTTAAAAAGGTAAAGTACGATTCGGAAATGTATATGCCCGATGGGTTTAAAAATGTTGTAATAACAGTACCAGCTCATTACAACGATGTGCAGCGTAAATCGGTTATTGAAGCTGCACGTTTGGCGGATATAGACCTTACTGCTATTTTAGAAGAGCCAGTAGCAGCAGCCCTTAGCTATGGCAGTAGCAATAGAAAAATGGACGATGAAATAATTTTAGTGTATGATTTTGGTGGAGGAACTTTTGACATAACCCTCATTACTAAATCTGGTAATCAACTACATGTAATTGCAAAAGATGGTATAAACAAATTGGGAGGTATAGAGTTTGATGAAATTGTTGGTAGTACCATTATTAAGTCTTACGAAAAAGCATTCAATTACTCCTTTCCTACAGATAAATTATCAGCCAATAGGTTACAGAAAATTTCTGAAGCCATCAAAATTGAGTTGAATAATATGGAGAATGCAAAAAGCTTAAGCAAATGGTTAATGTTTGGTAGAGACGCTATGGAATGTACGTTTGATTATACTGCTTATGCACAAACCGCCAATCTGCTAATTGAAAAAACAGAAGCTACAGTAAACAGATGTTTACGCTCTTTGGGCATGCAGTTGGCAGACATTAACAAATTCATTTTAATTGGTGGCACAAGCAGCAGCAAATTGGTGTATAATTTTTGGAAACAAAAACTAAAGGCCAATCAAGAGTTGGTATACCATCAACCATTAAGTAGTGTGGCCAAAGGTGCTGCTTTATATGCTGCATCTTTAGGTGGTGGTATACACTCAGATTTACGACCTATAGAATTAAAAAGTGTAAGTACTTACAATATTGGGTTAAAAATTACAGGGAAATCAAGTATCGATTTGGCAATTCATCGCAACTCACCATTACCCGTTTCAGCCAAAAAAGTATACCGCATCAATCCAAATCAAATAACAAGTTTTAAAGCTGAGTTATGCCAGTTTTGGGATGCAGATGCCGACCTTCATTTGTTGGGTACTATATATGTACCTGCTTTCAATACTTTTAACGAATTTATGCTGGAAGTACATATTGAAAATAGGTTGAATGGCACGATTAGCGTGAAAGTTAAAAATGGTGATAATGGAAAAGACATTATGTTTGAATTTATAAAAAAGGAATCGCAACATAAGTACGATTATAATCAACAAAAAGCATTGGTAGACAGTGTTTATCTCAATAACTATATTTAAGTAAGGAGCAATTTGTATGAAGTGGTTACCAAAGTTTTTATTTATTACGATTTTATTAATAGTTACTCATTTTACCAACGCACAAAAGGTGGTGAGGAAAACTGATGAGAAAACCAAACCCCCAATCGTTGAAAATAAAAAAGATCTAGAAAAAAAGAAAGAAGAAAAAAAACCTATAGAAAAAAAGAAAGAAGAAAAGCCAACATCATTTGCAACACTTGTGCTTTATGCAAACAAAGGTTCGGCTGTAAGTTATACCATTAATGATGGTGAATTTAAAGGTAAAATAAAAGCTGACGGTAATACCACTAAGCTGCCATTAAAAAATGGTAAAGAATACAAAATTTCTTTGGATGATAATCAAGGAACACCAATTTCCGATACCACTATTGAAGTAACTGAATCAGACGAATTTAAGCAATTTGAATTTCGTTTTCCAGAGGTAGATTATGCAGCTATTAAAAATGAAATAAAGCAAGAAAAAGAAGCTGCTGCTGCTATACTTAAGGAACAAAAGGCTGAGGACATCCGCTTAAAAAAAGAAGCCGAGGATGCTTTAAGTTTATTACGAATTCAGGCACTAACAGAAACTGAAGCAGAACTTATACTACAAATTGATAAATGCAAAAGTATAAAAGATGAGATGGAACAAATGATGGAAAATATTTTATACGGCAGAAAAGAATACGATATTGAAATATCATCCCTGTATAGTTCTTTTTCTAGTGAAAAAGATAAATTCAAAGACATAAAGAAAGCTTATATAGACTCATCTATTGCCTACAACTTACGAACACAAAGCAGCGACTTTGAGAAAAGAATTAAAACTAATGAAGACAATCTTAAAGAAAATGTTGGTGCATACATTGCAGGTGTAGATGCTGGTAAACGAGCTGCCAGTGCTAATGCAAAAATTGCTTTTGAAAAATCAAGAATAAACGATTTGAAAGTAATTATCCCTAAAGATAGCATGGAAATAAAAACATTTGAGGGACTTAAGCCATTATTTTATGCTTTAAAAATTGGGAGTAACATTTCAGTATTTGAATATTTAATAGCGAATGGAGCAGACGTAAATTATTTTAAAGAAAGCTACGTAGCAACAGCACCTAGAATTTACAAAACTATTTTATCTGAAGCTTGTGTTAAAGGAGACATGGAGCTTATTCAATTGCTTATCAATGATAGTGCTAGATTTTATACTAAAGTTATTCCAAAAACGCAGCGTGAAGAACATGTGAAATATTTCAAGAAAACCTTAAACTTTACAGAAGCAGTAATTGCAAAACTTAAAGAGTTTAATTATGATATGGACGACGGTATTGAAATAAAAATAAAAACAATTCAACAAATTATAGATAGCAGTTTGGTATTTGTACCAAAAGGAATATTTGTAATGGGTTGTATATCTGAAAAAACATCTACCGATTGCCCAGGAGGAACTACAGCCATACCACCAATTACTGTTTTGGTAGATTCTTTTTATATGTGTAAGTATGAAATTACCCAGCAGCAATGGAACTATATTATGGAAGAAAACCCTAGCTATCATGTTAAGGAAAATCCTGCTGTTAACGAAAATTGTTTAGATTGCCCAGTAGAAAATATAACATACCAAGACGTGCAAAAATTTATTCAAAAAGTAAATGCTATTGCAGTATCCCAATCTATTACCAATAGAAAATTTAGATTGCCAACAGAAGCCGAATGGGAGTTTGCTGCAAAAGGTGGAGATAGTGCTACTCAAAATTATTTTGCGTATGCTGGAAGCAATAATTTAGATTCTGTAGGATGGACTTCCTCTAACAGCGGTGGTAAAACACATTCCGTAGGTAAATTAATGCCTAATCAATTGGGCATTTACGACATGACAGGAAATGTATCCGAATGGTGTAGCGATTGGTACGATCCTGCATATTATGAATCTGTAAAAAGTAAAGGTGATTCTATCAACATTAATATTAATGGACCCTCAACTGGCGTTTGTAAAGTAATGAGAGGTAATAACGTTAGAGGAGGAATTCGTACATCAAATATTATTATGAGAGAGTTATTATATGGCGGTATGAAGTCTTACGATTACTCTTCAGGTTTTAATGGCTTTCGCCTTGTATTGGAAGCTCGGAAGCCTGAAAATTAAATTATTCACTAATTCTCACATCCACCACTTTCATTTGTAAATTTTTTTCGCCGTTCCATTCATTAAGGTCAAGGCTAAAAACAATGTCTAATGGTTTTCTTTGTTCAAATAGAGAAAATTTCTTAGCCATATTAAAACCAATTCCAGTTAAATGAATATCATTTTGCTTTACTGAAAAACGTATGTGTTGTTCTTTTACCACTTTGCTAAAGCCAGTATCATGTACTTTCTTCACTATAAACACTGGTCGCATATTTTCTGGCCCAAAAGGCTCCATTTGGCAAAGAATATTATAAAACGAATGCGTTAATTCTGCAAATGAAATTTCTGCATCAATAATAATTTCGGGGATTAATAATTCTGGCGTTATCGTTTCACTTACTACTTTTTCGAATGCTTTGCTAAAGGCTTCTACATTTTCAGGAAGCAGCGTCATACCAGCAGCAGCAAAATGCCCACCATAGCCTAACAAATATTCCCTACAAGCATGTATGGCTTCGTATAAATTATAGCCAGCTACACACCTTGCACTACCAGCAGCAATCTCTCCACTTCTGGTAAGCACCACTGTAGGGCGGTAATAAGTTTCTATCAACCTACTGGCAACAATGCCCACCACACCTTTATGCCAATGTTCTTGATATACTACTGTTGTTTTTTTATTCATCGCAATAATATCATTCTCAATCATTGCCAAAGCCTCCTCAGTTATGCTACTATCAGCTTCTTTTCTATCGGTATTATCATTATGTAAAATTTCGGCAAAAGCTTTTGCTTTTTCTTCTTCATGTTCAATAAAAAGTTGCACTGCTTTTTTTGCATCATCCATTCGCCCAGCAGCATTTACCCTTGGTGCTATCACAAAAACCAAACTACTAATGGTCATTTCTTTTTGTGCAGCAGCCATTTGCATTAATGCTTTTATACCAGCACAAGGGTTAGCATTTACTTTTTGCAAACCATAATACGCTAGCACTCTATTTTCACCTGTTATAGGTACAATATCAGCAGCTATGGCTGTAGCCACCAAATCTAAATATTGCATATAACTTTCTTCGGGTAGTTCAAGTTTTTCAGCAAGTGCTTGCATTAGTTTAAAACCCACGCCACAACCACACAATTCTTTGTATGGATATTTACAATCAACTTGTTTAGCATTTAAAATAGCAATGGCAGGTGGTAATTCATCATCAGGTAGGTGATGGTCGCAAACAATAAAATCAATTCCTAGCTTTTTTGCGTAAGCAATTAGTTCTATGCTTTTAATACCACAATCAAGCGATACAACTAATGTGAATCCATTTTCCCCAGCATAGTCAATGCCCATTTTGCTAATACCGTAACCCTCTTTGTAGCGGTGCGGTATATAATATTCGATGTTGGGGAATATCTTCCCCAAAAACTGGTACATACTTGCCACACTCGTTGTACCATCCACATCATAATCACCAAACACTAAGATTTTTTCATTCTTTTTTTTAGCAACAATAATCCGTTCAACAGCCTTATTCATGTCCTTCATAAGCCAAGGACTGTGCAGATGTTCAATCTTTGGTCGAAAAAAAGCTTTCGCCTTATCAAACGTATCAACACCACGTTGCACCAATATTTTGCATAGTATTTTATCCACCTTCAATGCCTCTTGTAAGGCAGTTATCCTGGCTTCACTAGCTTCTAAAATATTCCAACGTTTTTCCATTAATTACCTGCGTTTAATTTTTATTTTATCAGTGTAGTAGTTTTTTGGTATGCAAGCTTTGGTATTGCTATTTAGCAGCGGTTGCGTCGCACATTTCATCTATAAAATATCCATCAACTTTTATTTAAGCGTAAGATTAACGTATTTTTTTTCGTATCCTCACTATCAAATTCCTAATACCCAATCCCCAAATTTTTTTTTCCTAATATGCTCTATCGGTAGTGTATCTCACCAATTCTTCTAAGGCATCTCTTACTTCACCAGCTTCAAAAGAATGAAGTATTTCTAAGGCTTCATCTCTATAAGAAAACATTTTTTTTGTAGCATAATCAATACCTCCAGCCTTTTTTACCTCATCAAGTATATATTGAACCTTGTCTTTTTCGGTGTTCTCATTTTTTACTATATAAATTATTTTCCTTTTAGTAGCAGCGTCGCAGTTATTTAAGGCATAAATAATAGGTAGCGTAAGTTTTTTTTCACGAATATCATTACCAGTAGGTTTACCCACATCAGCCGTTCCATAGTCAAATAAATCATCTTTTATTTGAAATGCCATACCAGTTTTTTCGCCAAACAATCGCATCTTTTCAATCATTGCATCATCTTCAAAAGTAGAAGAAGCTCCAGCAGCACAAGACGAAGCTAACAACGATGCTGTTTTGCCTTTAATAATTTCATAATACACATCTTCTTTCAAGTTCAGGTTTCTAGACTTTTCCATCTGTAATAATTCACCTTCACTCATTTCTTTTACAGCGGTAGATAGTATTTGTAGCACCCTAAAGTCTTTATTGTTTAGCGATAGCAATAATCCTTTTGATAACAAATAATCACCCACAAGTACAGCAATCTTGTTTTTCCAAAGTGCATTTATCGAGAAAAATCCACGTCTTTCCATAGCATCATCTACAACATCATCATGAACTAAAGTAGCTGTATGCAGCAATTCTACTAAAGATGCTGCCCTATAAGTGGTTTCGTTAATGTTGCCACCGAGTTTGGCACTAAGCAATACAAACATGGGTCGCATTTGCTTGCCCTTTCGTTTTACAATATATTGCATAATGCGATCAAGTAGTGGAACACGACTTTTAACCGCATCTCTAAAATGAGTTTCAAATTGGCTTAGTTCTTGGCTTATAATTTTTCGGGCTAAGTTCATACGTTTAGAGGCTGCAATATACAGTCGATGTACTAATGAGAATATTTTGCGGTGATAAACCAAGAAATAAAGAATTTTTGAAAAGAAATAAGAAAATAAATGGTATAAATTTGGTATTTCAGCCTCAATTAATACATTTGCATAAATAATTTAAGAATAATTATAATCATTCATTTCATAATCAACATCTATGGCAAGCAAAAAGTACATTTTTTTAGTAGGCTTATTAAGCCTTTTCTGCTCTGTTGCCTTCGCACAGAGTAATGATGCAAGCTATGACTGGAAGGACTCTTCAAAGATTCCTACCAAGTTATTGCCCCAGCACAATGAGTTTGTAAACAACAACTACCCTTATCCTGCAAAGCCAAGAGATCAGTGGGAACTATCATTTCATGGTGGTGCTGCGTTTATTATGGGGGATATTTCTCCACGTATAGGTTTTGGTGGAGGTATTGGTCTTCGTAAAGCTTTAAGTCATACTTTTTCAGTGAGACTTGATTACACAGGAACGCATACCAAGGGACTAGATTATAGACTAAGAACTATTGGTGCTGGTATTCTTAACAATACTTGGAGCCAGTATTATGGTGTAGGTAGCAAACCATTTATTGCCAATTTTAGAAATCAATCTCATCAAGGTAATATTGATTTAATTGCTTCTTTAAATAACAAAAGCTACTATAGAGGTAATCCAAAAAATGATATTTACGTTTTTGGTGGTTATACTTTCTTGGTTTCTGATATAGATGTAGATGCTTTACAAGCTAGCGGTGTTGCTTATACAACTGCACAATTAGCTACAGTTAATTTTAATGGTAAACGAAAAGACATTCGATCATCTCTAAAAAATATCTTAGATGGTAAGTATGAGTCTAATGGCACTGTCACAAATGGTGGTAGAAATCCGATTGGTAGAATAAACAAAAACCAGTTAATGCGTCATGCTGCAAGTGTTGGTGCAGGTTTCTCTCATAAGTTTAATGATATAGTACATCTTGGTTTGGAACAACGTTTTACATTATCCTTTGATGATGACCTTGATGGTATACACGATGGAAGAGGAAATGATATAATTAGTTATACTTCACTACGCTTAGGTATAAATGTTGGCAACAAAGCTAAAAAAGTACAACCTTTATATTGGCTTAATCCTAACAATTATGTGTATAACGAACTAAACAAATCTACACATGCTATTTTACCTAAGAAAAAATTAGACGATGCTGATGGTGATGGTATAACTGATCAATTTGATTTAGAACCAAATACACCAGCTGGAGCCCCAGTTGATAGTCATGGTCGTTCATTAGATACTGATGGTGATGGTGTTATTGACTTAAGAGATAAAGAGCCATTAACTCAAAAATCTTGCTTCCCAGTTAATGCTGATGGCGTTGGTAAATGCCCAGAACCTGCAGAACCTGCTTGTTGCAAAGAAATTAAAGAGTTACTAGGTACAACAGGTGTTGATGGTAAATGGAAACCAAATGGTAAAACTGGAACAACTGGTGGAGAGTGTGTAATTGGTGATTTACCAACTGTACAATTCAAAGCAAATTCTGCTAAACTTTCTAAAGATGCTGAAGCCATTTTAACAAGTGTTGCTCAAAAAGTGCAAGCAAACGCAGATTGCAAAGTAAAAGTAATTGGCCATGGTGCTTCAGACAAACGTTCTCAACAACTAAGCTGGGATAGAGTAAATGCAGTGATTAAATATCTTGTTGAAAAGCAAGGTGTTTCTGAAAGCAGATTCATATTCTCTTATGGCGAAGGTGGTGATGTAAATACAGTTGACCTCACTGGTACAACTGAAGAAGGACCTAGTACGGTACCTGCACCACATCCAAATCTTAAAAAAGGATAATTTTAAGTATTTTATATTATAACCCCCTCAATTTGAGGGGGTTTTTTATTACCTTTTTTATACCGCTATGCAATTTTTTTAACACATTCATCGTCTATTAACATGTTATGTATTGTTTTGTGCATAACCATACCCATAACTGAACATATTCAATAATACAAAGGCATGATGCTTTTCTATTAAATTTTGTACGATTAACCCATTTGTTATGTCTATTAAGAAGTACGGACTGCTTCTAATTGCAATTATTGCATTAGCTTCAAGTTCATTTGCTCAGTTAGGTGGAACTCATAACTACCTCTACAGTTCTTATATTCCTAAAAGGAATATGAAACAACAAAGTGATTTTGTTGCTGGAAATAAAAACAACTTTCCTGCAAGGCCAAGAGATATGCTGCAGTTTGGTATTTGGGGTGGCTTTCCCTATGTAGATGGTGATGTTCCAACAGCTATTAAAGGCACTGGGAATGACATAGGTAACTATGCCTATGGTTTTGGTGTCTCTTTACGTAAATCTTTAGGTTATGTACTCAGTGTTAGAAGTTCTTTTTCTTATTACAATATGTTGGGTTTAGACTATCAACGAAACGGAAATTACAATAATAGTCCAACCATTGAGGCGTTATACTTGCCTACAGGTCGTGGTTATATTCATGCACATCGCACACAAGCTTTTATGCCTGCAATAGATGCATTGGTGTCTTTAAACAATATCATGTTTCACAGTAAACAAAGCAGGTTTAATTTGTATGTAATGGTGGGTTATTCTCCAATGCTTTATAAAACTACTTTAGATTTAAAAGATGCAGCAACTGGAGACAGATACAAATTTGAAAACTTACAAATTACTGGAAGAAAAAGACAGGATATTAGAAAAGATTTGAGAGAAATGATGGATGGAATATATGAAACAAAAGCAGAAGTGAATGACCGCCGCCCGACATTAGGAGGCTACAATTTACGCCATTGCTTCAATTCTGGAGTTGGGTTTGAATATAGAGTAGGTAAAAACTGGTCAATAAGTGGTGAGTATAGGAGAACACAAACAAGAGATGATTATGTTGATGGTTATTTCCGTCAAAGTGGAGATTTACGCTTCCCCGTTTTTACTTCTGAGTGGGATAACGTATGCTTCCAAACATTAGGTGTAAACTTTAATATTGGTAACTCCAAAAAACGTGTACCACCATTGTGGTGGCTCAACCCACTTGAATTTGCTTATGGAGATTTAACTGGACAAAAAATACTACAATTACCAAAAATTACTTTAAAAGATGGTGATGGTGATGGCGTAACTGATCAATTTGATTTAGAGCCTAATACTCCAGCTGGTTGCCCAGTAGATACTCATGGGGTAACAGCAGATACAGACGGTGATGGTGTACCAGATTGTAAAGATAAAGAAAAATTAACACAGCTGTCATGCTTCCCTGTAGATGCTGATGGTGTAGGTAAATGCCCAGAAATTAAAATACCAGAACCTAAATGTTGTCAAGAAATAAACGAAAGATTAAAAAATTGGAAAGGAGGACCAACAGCTAACCAAATGCCAATAGATACTGCATTATGTAACATTGGTAATCTTCCTAGTATTCAGTTTCAAAATGGTAGTGTAAAACTTACAGAAACTGCAAAACGTTCTTTAGCAGATGTTGCAAAGACAATGTTGGAAAATCCAGGTTGTAAAGTAAAAGTAGTAGGCTATGGTAAAGAAAGTGATAAGCGTTCTCAACAACAAAGTTGGGATAGAGTAAACGTAGTAATTACTTACTTAACCACTAAACAAAACATAAGCGAAACAAGATTGATATTTGTTTATGGACAAAATGGCGATGAAAATACAGTTGATTTACAACCAACTACAGAGCAAGGTGTAATGACCATGCCAGCACCACACCCACAGTTTAAACGTAGCAAATAGTACTTTCTCTGCTTGAAATACAAAGTCCTGCCCTTCAAATGGCGGGACTTTTTTATAGTTTCATTAACCTCTATAAAGGTTATTCTTAAAGAGGAGTGCTTAATTTGCCCACCGCAAGCTATATTTGCAAACTTTGTATGAAAAGAATTCTGGTAATTTTTAGTGTTTTTCTGTTGATTTCATCTTGTACCACCAAGTTTGGTAAGGTAATGAAGAGTAAAGATGTAGAGTATAAATACAAAATGGCACAACAGTATTATGCCAGTGGCAAGTACAATAATGCACAAGTGCTTTTTGAAGATTTGTTCCCTTACATGAAAGGGGATAAGCGTTTTGAAGATTTGTATTACAAGTACGCTTATGCCATGTTTTACCAAAAAGATTATCCAAATGCCGAAAACTTGTTTAAATCATTTGTAGAATCCTTTCCTACAAGTACAAAAGCCGAGGAATGCGAGTACATGAGGGCATTTTCCTTTTATAAAGATATACCCAAGGTAGAGCTAGACCAAACTTCTACCACAAAAACAATTGCTTTGATGCAGGCTTTTTTAAATGGGCATCCTGCAAGTGCAAGAAAAAAAGAAGCTACAGATATAATTGATTTGTGTAGAATAAAGTTAGAAACTAAAGAATCAAAATCGGCTCAACTTTATTACGATTTGGGTTATTACAAAGCAGCAGCTATAAATTTTGCTACTTTAATGGATAACTTTCCAGATTCTGATAAAAGTGAGCAGTACAAGCTAAATGTAATTAAGGCATATTTTAAATATGCCGAAATGAGTGTAGAAGAAAAGCAAATAGAACGTTTTGAAAAAGTATTAACCGAATGCGACGATTTCAACGAACGTTTTCCTGACAGCAAATTAAAACAAGACGTTTCCAAATACAAAACACAATCATCTAACTTATTAAATAAAGTAAAAAATGAGCAAGCTAAGAAGACAAATGAGCGTTAATGTGCCGCCATCTATCGAGACGAAAAATTTGATTGAAATAAAAGCTAAAACTGGCAACTTGTACGAGTCTATTGCTATTGCAGCTAAGCGTGCCAATCAAATTAATATATCACTGCGTGAGGAGCTACATAATAAGTTAGAAGAATTTGCAAGCCATACCGATAGCTTAGAAGAAATTCATGAAAACAAAGAGCAGATAGAAATATCTAGAGCATACGAAAAAATGCCCAATCCTGCTATTTTGGCTACACATGAGTTTATGGAAGACAAAGTGTATTACAGAAAGAACGACACCGACTTATTTAGATAATATTAAGTGATGAAAATAAATAAAACGACAGTTAATTAGCTGTCGTTTTGTTGTTTTATAAAGAAGCTAGGTTAAAATATTTTTTCTTTGGATACCAGCTTTTGTATTTCAATGTAACTTCGGTTGCAAGTTTATCCTGAGCGGAGCCGAAGGGCACATTTTAGGCTTTTGAATATCAATTAAGCAATTAAAAGCCACTAACGTTTCACTGTTCAATAAAGTTCCAAATGTTGAAGTGTGCGACGCAACATAAGCCAAATAGATATTCTACAGCTTATGACCAAAAAAGAAAAGATAATTTTTTAAATGCTTAAAGAAAAAAAAATATTAATAGGAATTACTGCAAGCATTGCAGCTTACAAAGCCATACTATTGGTAAGGCTATTGGTAAAAGCTGGTGCAGAAGTAAAAGTGATAATGACACCTGCTGCCAAAGATTTTGTTTCGCCACTTACATTGGCTACGCTTAGTAAAAATAAAGTGCTTTATAATATAGCCGATGAAGATACATGGGCTAATCATGTAATGCTAGGGCGTTGGGCCGATGCGATGCTGATAGCACCACTAAGCTGTAATACACTTGCTAAAATGGCAAATGGGCTATGTGATAATTTATTGTTGGCAATATATTTATCTGCTACTTGCCCAATAGTAGTAGCTCCTGCTATGGATGAAGACATGTGGCATCATGCAGCTACTAAAAAAAATATTGCAACCATAGAAAGCTATGGCAACAAAATAATAAATGTAGCAAAAGGCGAACTTGCAAGTGGCCTATTTGGTGATGGAAGAATGGCTGAGCCAGAAGAAATAATTACTTACCTAATAGAAAACTTTTTTAGAAGTAATGAGCTAATAGGACTGCAAGCCTTAGTAACTGCTGGGCCAACTTATGAAGCCATAGATCCTGTGCGTTTTGTAGGTAATCATTCATCGGGCAAAATGGGTTTTGCTATTGCAGAAGCTTTATACTTGTGTGGTGCCCATGTGCAGTTGGTTTGTGGACCAACACAATTAACTACAGCTTACAAAGGCATTGCTATTACACACGTTACAACTGCAAACGAAATGTACGAAGCTTGTGTAAGCAAGTTTAGCAATTGTGCCATAGCTGTGATGAGTGCTGCTGTGGCAGATTATACACCAGTCCATATTGCTTCTGAAAAGATTAAGAAAAAGGAAGATGCATTTAGTCTAAACCTAATTAAAACAAAAGATATTTTAAAAGCATTAGGTGGGCACAAAAAAGAAAATCAAGTATTGGTAGGCTTCGCCTTAGAAACCAATAACGAAAAAGAAAATGCCTTACAAAAGTTAAAAAATAAAAATGCTGATTTGATTGTCCTAAATTCACTTAGGGATATTGGTGCAGGGTTTGGCGGCAACACCAATAAAATTTCAGTTTTTGATGCTACTGGAAATGAATTTAACTTTGATGTAAAACAAAAAACTGAGGTAGCAAACGATATTGTACAACTCATCATCAACCAAATAAATGGCAAAGCGTAGTTTATTTTTATTTTGTGTGTTAGTGGCTACTGTAGCTACTGCACAAGAGTTTCAAGCAAAAGTTACTGTGTTGGCACAGCGTGTAAATACTACAGTAGATAAAAAAATATTCAACACGCTACAAACACAGCTTACCAATTTACTTAATAATCGCAAGTGGACAAAAGACAACTTTCAACCACAAGAAAAAATTGAGTGCAGCTTTTTGTTGAACATAGAAAGCATAGTAGAAACTAATGTGTATAAAGCATCACTAACTGTGCAGGCTGCACGTCCTGTATTTAACGCTGCCTATCAAGCAGCATTAATGAACTTTCAAGATCCCGATGTAACTTTTAAATATGTAGAATACCAACCAATAGAGTTTAACGAAAACCGAATAGCAGGTACCGATGCTTTGGCTGCAAATATTACTGCTGTGTTTGGCTATTATGCCAATGTAATTTTGGGTTTGGATTACGATTCCTTCTCACCAAAAGGTGGCGATATATATTTTCAAAAAGCATTAAACATAGTAAACAATGCACCTGACTCAAGAAGCATTAGCGGCTGGAAGCCATTTGATGGACAAAGAAATCGATATTGGCTTAGTGAAAATATGCAGAACAGCAGATACAATGTAGTACATGATATTGTATATGATTATTACCGCAAAGGATTAGATAAAATGTACGATGCAGAAGCCGATGCAAGAACTAATATGTTGCAAACCTTAAATCAACTACAAACTTTTAATAAAGAAAACCCCAATACCATGTTTCTGCAATTTTTTATGCAGAGCAAAGCTACAGAGCTAATTGGTTTGTTTAAAAAAGCCAATCCACAAGATAAAAACAGAGCTTTAGAATTACTAAGCCAGCTTGATGTAGCCAATACATCAAAATACAAAGAGGAATTGAGATGATGAAGGCAATTACTTTTTTTTTACTACTATCCCTACTTGTAGCTTGTTCATCTAACAATGGGCTACCCAGTTATGCTATAGCACCCAAACAAATGAAATTAATTGTTTGGGATTTAATGCGTGCCGACGAAATAATAGCCAACTACTATTCAAAAGACACAGTTGCAGCCAAGCAAAAGAGAATTGAGTTATACAACCAGGCCTTTCTTTTAAATAATACCACTAAAGAAGCTTTTTACAAAAGTTACGCAGCTTATCAACAACATCCAGATTTGCAGAAAGATTTGTTTGATTCTGTTTTTGTGCAATCTCAAAAAAGAGATGAGATAAAAACCAAAATTGTAGACACCCTTAAAAGACCAGTGAATTAAGTATTATTTTTTTTGGTAACCAGCGGTAGAATATAATTTAAGCTGCGGTTGCGTCGCACATGTTTAGCTATGGAAGTTTATTGGGCTTTTATTATGTAGTAGAATAATGGAGATAAATTGCCCTTATTGATGAGGATAGCTAGTATAGAAAATATCAACAACTTTGAGCTTCAATTTTGTATATGCTCAAATTACGGTTGCAAGCTCAAATTTTTACCAGTTTTATGATAATGGGTCTAAAGCTTTGGTGAGAAAAGCCAAATGCTTATTCAATTGTATCAAATGTGCGACGCAACCGCTGCCCTATTTATATTCTATTGCTGGCTCTATAAATTTTCTTCTACTCATTTTTACCATTTAAAATTAAACATCTTATTACAGAAACATTTGTATTGCTTATATTCGTACTAAACCAAGCCCTTTGTTATCTGCTTTTACAGGCAACATAAGGGCTTTTTTTATCGTCTAATGTTTTTGAAGAATAGGATGCTGGCTACTAAACGTATAAATAATACTTGTGCTTGTTACGCTTTTGTAACTGTATTGCTTGTTTTGTTTTGCAACAAATCATTTGCACAGCCTGTTGCCAATTTTACAGCTAATAATACCATTGGATGTTCACCTGTGGTGGTGCAGTTTCAAGATATATCTACTGGTAGCCCCACTAGTTGGAAATGGGATTTGGGCAATGGTGTAACCAGTACTCAGCAAAACCCAAGTGCTACTTATTTTACCCCAGGCAGTTACAATGTAAAGCTTGTGGTTACTAATGCTGCTGGTAAAGACTCTATTATAAAAAATAATTTTATTATCGTGAATGCAGCACCTACGGTAAGTTTTAGTGTGAGTGATTCGTTGGGTTGTTTTCCGCTTCGGGTGCAGTTTACCGATTTAAGTATAGCAGGCAGCGGTATAGATACTGCTTGGCAATGGGATTTTGGTGATGGTACTTTTAGCAACCTTCAAAGTCCTCAGCATACATATACTGTTGCAGGAAATTTTACTATAATACTAAGGGTTAAAAATAGTGTTGGCTGTCAAACAATACTGGCAAAGCCCAATCTAATAAATGTACAAAATGGAGTACATGCCGATTTTACTTTTGTAAACAATAGTGGCTGTACACCACCTGCTATCGTAAACTTTACCAATATATCTACGGGTAGTGGGGTACTTAGCTATCAATGGAATTTTGGAGACAATACATCATCCACTATACAAAGCCCACCACATACTTATACTAGTAATGGTAATTTTACAGTACAGTTAATTGTAAATAGTAGCTTGGGGTGCAGAGACACTATTACCAGGCCCAACCTTATAAACATAGGTGTAGTAACTGCTAATTTTTCGGTGCCTGCAATTCTTTGTGCCAATACCCCAACAGTTTTTAATAACATATCTATACCTGCACCAGTAAGTGCTACTTGGAATTTTGGAGATGGAACAAATGCTACCCAAGTAAGCCCAGTAAAAATATTTACAACAACTGGTGTTTTTCCAGTAAAATTAGTGAGCAATTTTGGTTTGTGTAAAGACTCTATTACTAAAATTATTACTGTACAAAACAAGCCAATTGCCTCTTTTTCGGAAACTGGAAATATAGGTTTATGTCATGCACCACTAACGGTAAATTTTTCAAGTAATGTAGCTAATGCTATTTCTTATCAATGGTTTTTTGGGGATGGTACTACTTCAAATCAACAAAATCCAACGCATACTTATACAACCGATGCTTTCTTTACCGTAACCTTGGTAGTAACCAGCTCAGGTGGCTGTAGTGATACTTTGCGTAAAGTAGATTTGATAAAAATTGGGCCTCCAAAAATTATAAGCTTCAATACCTTACCTTATAGAGGTTGTGTGCCTTATACTGCGGCACCAGTTGCAGTTATTAATTCACCCGAACCAATTGCCAGTTATTTATGGACCTTTAGTGATGGCTTTACTTCTACTGCTCAGTTTCCAGTTCATACTTTAAGTACACAAGGCGTATATGGTATTAGTTTAGTAGTTACTACAACATCTGGCTGTAAAGATACTTTAGAGTTGCTCGGTGCTATTTCTATCTATAATAAACCAATACCCAACTTTACAGCTACACCTAGAGATGCTTGTGCTTACACAGATATTTACTTTAATAACCTCACCACAGGCAATGCAACAAATTATTTATGGTTTTTTGGTGATGGGGGCAGCTCAACAGCCATTAATCCATTATATCAATATACCGATACTGGTTTTTTTAGCGTAACACTTATTGCAACGAATGTATTTTGTGTTGACTCAATAAAAATTATAAACTACATACATATACGACCACCTATAGCCAACTTTACAAAAACCTTTAGTTGCGATACGCCCTTCTTACGCAGGTTTCAAAATTTTTCTATAGGTGATAGTATAAGGCTTTGGAGCTTTGGAGATGGTACTACTGATACCTCTAAAAGCCCTATTCATACATATACTGCACCTGGCATTTATTATATAACTCTTATGGTAATGAATGATACCTGCCAGCACATAAAACGAGACACTATTTTAATATTAGATGTGCATCCAGATTTTATTACATCAGATTCGCTATTATGTAAAAATGCTAATATTATTTTTAATGCCCTCAATGCCGATACATCAGTTGTAGCATCTTATCAATGGAATTTTGGTGATGCAACAACTACTACAACTTTATTACCTACTACAACGCATACTTATGGTGGTGCTGGTAATTATATTCCATCGTTAATAACTACAGACAGATTGGGTTGTAAAGACACTGTTGTAAGGGCTGTACCAGTGCATGTATATGGGCCTAAAGCTGGCTTTACAAATGCCGTAGGTACATGTGTATTTGGTACAATCAACTTTGCTGATACTTCTTTAACAGATGGCTTGCACCCATTACAACAATGGATTTGGAACTATGGAGATAGTGGAACACAAACCCATAGCTATACTGCACCCCCCTATAACCATAGATACGATACTGCTGGCAGATACAATGTATCACTAACTGTATTTGATAGTTACGGTTGTAAAGATTCTGTAAACATTCCACAAGCAGTATTAATAACAAAACCTAAAGCCAATTTTAAAGTAAGTGATACATTGCGTTGTAGATTTAATACTATTGCCTACACCAATCAATCTACATCTGTATTGCCCCCAACTTATGTTTGGAATTTTGGTGATACTACTTCTTCAACTATTGTTTCGCCCACGCATGCTTATAACTATCAAGGTTTGTATAGTGTGCAATTAATTATTACAGATGCGTTTGGCTGTACCGATACCATAACCAAACCTCAACTTATAAGAATAGCAGATGCGATTGCTAATTTTTCAATTAGTGATACATTGGGTTTTTGCCCACCTTTATTGGTACAGTTAAACAATCAATCTCAAAATTTTACTTCCATCAGTTGGAATTTTGGTGATGGAAATTTTTCATCTCTAATTAGCCCATCTCACTTTTATAATAACCCAGGCAATTATGTTCTAACGCTTACGGCAAATGGTAGCGGTACTTGTAAAGATTCTAGTAAAAGAATTGTAGTGGTAAAAGGCCCAAGTGGTAGCTTTAGTTATGGGCCATTAAATATTTGTAGCCCATCTACCGTAAACTTTGTTTCGCAAACAAAAAATAATGCCACTTTTATTTGGGATTTTGGGGATGGTACTACATCTGTAACTCCTGATTCTGTAGTAAGCCATGTATATACAGGACCAGGTTTATTTAAACCGAAAATGATTTTGGTAGATAATAATGGCTGCCAAGTATTGGTTACTGGGCCAGATACTATACGTGTGGTAGATGTACTAGCTAGAGTAAATTTATCTCAAACAACTTTTTGCGATTCCGTAAATCTAGTACTCAAAGATTCTTCTATAGCAATTAACGACAATATCATTGCATACAAATGGAATTTTGGAGATGGTAGTACTTCAACCCTCCAAAATCCAACACATAATTATACTACTACGGGCAATTACATTTTGTCATTAATTGTTACCACAGCATTAGGTTGTAAAGATACTGCCCTGTTTAACCCAGGTATTAAAGTAGTGTATAGCCCATTAATAGCTATGGGTGGCGATACTGCTGCTTGTATAAATGCACCATTAAATGTAAATGCAAGTTTGCTTCGTGCCGATACATCTGCACTACAATGGCAATGGAGTTTTGGTAATAGTAATACTTCATCTATACAAAATCCACCTCCACAATTTTATAGTGTTGCTGGTACTTACAATATTAATGTGGTAGCTACCAATAGCAGTGGCTG
>JAYVRD010000205.1:0-5641 GCA_043776595.1 Chitinophagaceae bacterium
GGAAAAAATATGCTCACTAGAAAACGAAGTAGGTTTTGTTGTAGTTGAGCTTTTTTCTTGAGCAGATTCTTTTGCGGCATCAATTGTTTCGTAGTGTACATGGTATTTTCCATTCTCTTCATGAACGGTAGCA
The DNA here is from genome assembly GCA_043776595.1 of Chitinophagaceae bacterium. Lineage (GTDB taxonomy): Bacteria > Bacteroidota > Bacteroidia > Chitinophagales > Chitinophagaceae > UBA1930. The sequence continues at coordinate 134 of JAYVRD010000205.1, forward strand.
ATATGTTGTGAATACCAGAAAATGTGAGCCATTGCATCCTTAGCGTATGGCAGCAAAGGCTTTAATGCACTTGTACTGTATGCAAATAAAAGCAGGTATGTAATGGCTATCTTCATTTTTTATTGAAATACTATGGGGTAGTAATAAGCTTATTTTATCAACATACGATGTACTTTATCATGCGGTTCTTTATTAAAAATAAAAGAGCGAAGAAATTTCCTTCGCTCTTTTATCATTTATTCACACTACTACTTATTACCAAGGGGTAGCTAAATAAGGAAATGCAGTTGAAAATGCTCTATCGTTTGCATCTACATGATCGTTAGTTAAACCAGGGTTATTTGTTCCAGAAAGTCTACCAATTACGCTACTTTAAAAATCATATGTAAAAACCCGATTGAAAAGCTCAATCGAGTTTTTGCATTTTCTGTACTTTACCTTACCACCTTGTTTAAATATTTTTCTCAAATAAAGAAGCAGAAAAATTTTAAAAAATAATTAGGTTTTCACAAAACCATAGTCAATCAGTCTCCGTAACTGTCATAGTAGAGTCATCGAATACCCCTTTAGTAAATGATTTTTAGCAAAACCTAACTGACAATCTCTTCATTTACAAGTACATTATTTAAACCCACAAACAATTTAAAAACCATTGTATGAAACGTAAACTCGTTATTAAAATTCTTAAAATTACAGGTGCAGTAGTAATAATATTAGCTGCAGTACTCGGTATTCATATTTACCAAGTAACCCGCCCACCAAAAGCAGATGCTACAACTGTATCACTAGCAAGAATTGATTTTAAAGAAGATTTGAGCAAAGAAGATTCCATAAAAATTACTTCTTGGTTATACAATCAACAAGGGGTAGATCATGTGTATTGCAGTTTAGATAGCAAAACCGCTGTATTCTCATTTCACCCAGTAAATGTAAATGCTACAGATGTAGCCAACTCGTTAGCCTCAAACCTAAACTACAAGGCTGCACGGTGTATACCTAGTGCAGAAGCATTAAAAGGCGGTTGCCCAGTAAAGTAAAATAATGTCAACAATCAACATTAAATAAAAACCATTTCTAATTCTTAAATTAAAACAACATGAAAAGAAAAGCAACATTATTTGCAGCACTGTCTTTAGTAACGGCCACATTTGTGTTTACCACACAATCTTGTAAAAAAAGCGATGACCCAGTAATTGTACAAACTTTGTATGATTCTTTAGGAGGTACAACAATGGTTGCAGACCCCAAAGCATCGGGTACAATGATTGAAAAAGGGCGTTTGGGCATACGTTCGGTAGTAGATAGTACCATTTTTGTAATTGCGGCTGATGCAAGAATAAATCCTTATTTCCAAAAATTATTGGCAGAAGTAACAGTAGGAAACCTAAGCGGTTTCAATGCTTTAAGTAAAACATTAACCGATTTTCTTTGCGTAGGTACAGGAGCCAAAAACTTTACTTACACTGGTTTAAACATGGTAGCTGCCCACGATCCAGCTACAAACATTCGTATGAAAATGAAAGCCGATAACGCAGCAATGGATGCTTTTATAGGCGATGTAGTGGTAGGTGCTAATAAAAATGCACTACCAGGTTATCTTATTACACGTGTAGGTGCAGTGTTAGAATCGTTAAGAAGCCAAGTAGTACAACGTTAATTTTGCAATAAAAACTATAAAAAATAAATAGGTAGCCGAGTGCTACCTTTTTTAATTGTATTTACAATACATTCGCAGCCCTTAAACAAAGTTCTTTTACGGATGATTAGCAGACGAAATATTAGAGTTAAAGTAATGCAGCTTTTGTACGTTATGGAAACTGCAAGTGGCGAAAAGGTATTTAAAGACCCTATAGCAGAGCTTCAAAAACAATTAGACAGCAGTAGAGACCTCCTCATTTACCTCTTGCATTTTATTACAGAAACTGCACGTTATGCAGAAAGTGATTCAAGAAACCGCTCCAACAGAAACCTGCCATCCGAAAGCGATTTAAACGTAAATGTAAAGATTGCTGGTAACGAATTGCTTTGGCAGATAATAGAAAATCCAGCATTTAAAAAATTGGTAGAAGAATTAAAACCCGAGCTTAGAATAGATAAAGACTTAGTAAAGAAAATTTATAATATACTTGCCGAAACAGATGAATATAAAACCTACATCAATCATTTGGGTAGAGAAAAGGCGAAAGAAAGAGCCATCATAGAGTTTATTTTTAACAACATAATGCTACAAAACGAATTATTAGATAGCCATGTAGAAGAACTATTTAATAATTGGGATGATGACGGAGAAATGGTGCAACAACTCATCAATAATTTTTTAGCCAAGCCTACGCAAGATTTAACCCAACTCATTACTACCGAAAAATGGCAGTTTGCTAAAACCCTACTTAGCACTACCATCGATAAAAAAGATTACGCTTTAGAATTAATAAAACCCAAACTAAACAACTGGGATGCTGAGCGTATTGCTGTGCTAGACATGCTACTCATGCAAATGGGTGTTTGTGAAATGCTGTACTTTGAAACCATACCAGTTAAAGTAACCATAAACGAATACATAGATTTAGCAAAAGACTACAGCACGCCACAAAGTGGACATTTTGTAAATGGTATTTTAGATAACTTAAATAAAGAACTAATGGCAACAGGAAAAATTCATAAAGTAGATTTTAAGCCAAGACGATAACCGATTGATATAAATTTGCCTCTTTAATAACCGAGCATGAAAAAATTAATATTTATAGCAACAATCACTTTATCATTTGCAAGCTGTATACAAAACGATAAGAAAGCAGTCTTAGATAATGCTGCAAAAGCTGCTGCCGATACTGCCAATTTTACCACCATTCAATGGCTAGATAGTGCATTAAGCTTTGGCACCATAAACATGGGCGAAAAAGTAGTAATGAAATTTAGGTTTAAAAATACAGGCACTAAACCTTTGTTTATAAGCAATGTAACAGTTGGTTGTGGTTGTACCAACCCCGATTATATTAAAGAAGCTGTAGCTTCAGGAGCAGAAGGTTGGGTTTCTGGAGAATTTGATACCAACAAATCTCATGCTGGCGATGTATCAAAAAGAATAACAGCATTTGCCAATACAAAAGGCAAAACCGAACATGTGCTTATATTTACAGGTACAATAAAAGGAGAGGAGCCTAAAAAATAGCTAATCCTACTAATTATAAAAAACAAAACTCAAGTACAAAATGACAAGTTTATTTTCAACAATGCTTTTAATGGGTTCGCCAGATGGTAAAGGCGGTAATCCAATGGTTTCTTTGGTAATGATGGGTGGCATCATCCTAGTTTTTTGGTTGTTTATGATACGCCCACAAGCAAAAAAAGCAAAAGAGCAAAAAAAGTTTATTGAAAACCTACAAAAAGGCGACAAAATTGTAACCATTGCTGGCATACATGGTACAGTAAACAAAATAAACGAAGACGCAACTATGCAGTTAGAAGTTAGCCCTGGCAGCTACATACGTATAGAAAAAAGTGCTATCAGCAACGAGTGGACAGCAGCTTTAAACAAAACCGCTACAACAGCTAAGTAAAAGTTTGCAATCAATAAATTACAAATCCCAAGTTTACTTTTGTAGGCTTGGGATTTTTTTATGTAGCCAGCTATCGCCTACCAATGTAGCTGCGGTGGCGTCGCACATGTTAAACGGTGTACTACTATTTAGCTCCTATCAAAGCGTATTATATGTTTGTGCCTATAAAGTAAAGGCAATAAGTCCAATTTGTGTATTCATTAATTTTAAAAAAGTGTTTTCTTAAATGCAAGTAAAGCCTAATAATAATTCTATAGCTAAACATGTGCGACGCCACCGCAGCCTAATACATGTTCTAAAGTTTGCATCCCATAAAAAAACTAGATAAGCAAAGCACCCTATGTCAATGCCAGCTAAACTTTATCTTTACCTTATGCTTACAATAGGAATTACAGGAGGTATTGGCAGTGGCAAAAGTACCATCACCCAAATATTTAGCATATTAGGTATACCTGTTTTTGATGCAGATAGTACAGCCAAAAACATAATGAACACCAACCAAGAACTAAAACTACAACTACAAAAACTGTTTGGCGATGAAGTGTATACCAATGGAAAACTGAATAGAAAATTTTTAGCAGACATTGTTTTTAAAGATGCTCACCAGTTAGAATTACTCAATGCCATCGTTCATCCAGCAGCTATAAATGCAGGATTGCAATGGGTAGCAAAGCAAACAGCACCATACCTAATTAAAGAAGCAGCCCTGTTGTTTGAAGCTGGCAGTGGATTTAATTTAGATTTTATTATTGGCGTATATGCACCCCAAGCCCTACGCATACAACGTGTGATGAATAGAGACAACATAACCCGTGAGGAAGTACAAAATCGCATGAACAAGCAAATAGACGAAAACATGAAAATGAAACTCTGCGATTTTGTAATAATTAATGATGAACAACAATTGGTAATACCACAGGTATTGAAATTGCATGATCATTTTTTAAACCTATAATGTCTTTTAAAACCTTATAGGTTTAAAAGACATTATAGGTTTTTCTTACCATAAATTTGAATCAAAAAACTGAATCATGGCTTTATACTATTGCAAGCTACAGCCTCAGAAATTGTATCATATTTTTAGTAGGGCTACTGGTAATGAACAATTATTTCTTAACCACGGTAATTATTTTTTCTTTCTAAACAAGTTTAAACAACATGTATCACCAATTGTAGATGTATGGTGTTTGTGTTTACTACCAAATCATTTTCATTTTATGATTGAGATAAAGCCAATTGAAGATATTAGGGCATATTTTATAAAAACTAAAGCAGGTAAATCAATTACTGATGAAATTATTTCAGATTTTTTAATGGAAAGATTCTCTAATTTTTTAAATAGTTATACAAAAGCATTCAATAAAATGTATAATCGAAAAGGGAGTTTGTTTATGGATTACTTGCGTAGAGTAGAAATTGTTGATGATATTCAAATAGGAGCAACGTTATTTTACATATATAAAAATCCTGTACATCATGGGTATTGTAATAAAATAGAAGATTGGCAATGGTCATCCTATAAAAGTTTTTTATCTAACGCAACAACCAATTTAAAAAGAGATAAAGTAATAGATTGGTTTGGTAGTAAAGAAGCGTTTATTAAATTTCATTCGCAAGATATTTATTTAAAAAATTCAGTAGTAATTGAATAAGTTTGTTTACAACTAGGAACTACATGTTTTTTAAAATACTACATAAACAAGACCTATAAGGTTTTTAAAACCTTATAGGTCTACTCACCTTATGATAGCCCAAACTCCAACACCTCCTTACTATGCAGTCATCTTTACTTCTATAAAAACTGATGTAGAAGAAGGCTACGCCGAAATGGCAAGCCAAATGGAAAACTTAGCAGCACAACAGCCTGGCTTTTTAGGTGTAGAAAGTGCAAGAGAAAATGTAGGCATTACTGTAAGCTATTGGCAAAGCCTAGAAGCTATAAAAAACTGGA
>JAYVRD010000206.1:0-5638 GCA_043776595.1 Chitinophagaceae bacterium
CATCAGTAGCAATAGTGCATTTATCAGCTATAAGGATTATGCTAAATCGTTTTTAGACAGCTTCTTAGGGTTTAAATAATGACTTCATATATTTTTATAGTAGAAGCAATTTTAACGAGCATCCTTTACAATTCAAATGTTGAACACAGACGATAAAATAAAAACTGAAATTGGTGATGCACCAGACTTTATTAAGAGCATAAATAATCTCATCACCACACTAATTGACAAATATAAATTTGACGAAGTTTTTATTATTCAAATCAACAATTGGTTTGACCATAGATGGTTAAATTATTCAGGAAAATCTGTTGTGCAATTTCATGGTGGATATTTTATTGAATCAACACTTGAAAACGAGTGGAGAGAAAAAGTTACAATTCCGCCATTTAATCCAAATCGAATTTTGTCAGAAAAAATCTTTAATTTTAAAGCTTTTGATAAGAGGAAATTTGTTAGACAATTACATAGTACAAAAGCAAGCAATGACAACCTTCATAATCGTATTACTGACTATTCTAACAATGGGCTTTTTATTTGGTATTCATCAGACACTGAAAAGAATCAAAAGGGAAGCATAATGGTTTATAAAGTTCAAAATAACATTGTGGACACATTTTATATTTCGTTTGAAAATAATAAGGAATGGAAAGTGAAACGAACAAAAAACATTCCTGCAAATGAAATTATTGAACTTTTAAATCCTATTATAATCTAAGCATATAGGGCGGAAAAATCGAACAGCCAACATTGGGCTTACTTAACGTCGGAATAATAAACATTGTATAACATCATCTTGAAATTGTTTATAGAAGTAAATTCTTCGCTTTTATAAAAGCCTAATAGTACCACATAGCTTAACATGTGCGACGCAACTGCAGCCCATTTTTATTCTACAGCTGGCTACATAAAAAAACTCCTCAACTTTTGTAAGATGAGGAGTTTGTTATTGGCTATGTTGTAAAATATTTTAGTTCAACACTTCTACACTTTTTTCTATTTCAAATTTATCTGACAGCTCTTTTATAGCACCCCAGCCACCTACTACGTTGCGTATATTGTGTATGCCTTGCTTTTTCATAAGCGATGCTGCGATAACACTTCTGTACCCACCAGCACAATGCACATAAATATTTTGATCATCATCTAAATTAGCCATGCTACCAGGGTCTGTTAAATCTACCAATGGTATGTTGGTGGCTTGCTTTAAATGCCCATCGGCATATTCTGTTTCTTTCCTTACATCTACCACTACCAAGCTATTATCAAACGGAATGTCCATTGCCAGTTCATCGGCTTCTATATCTATAATTAAATCAATTTTTTCGCCAGCAGTTTGCCATGCCTCAAAACCACCTTTTAGGTAGCCAGCAAATTTTTCAAAGCCTACCCTTGCCAACCGTATGATGCTTTCTTTTTCTTTCCCAGCATCGGTTACCAAAATCATGGTTTTGTCAAAAGGCAAAAGGCTACCTGCCCACTCGGCAAACCTACCTTCTAAACCAACAAAAGTACTGTTGGGTATAAAACCTAATGTAAATAAGCCAGCATGTCTTGTGTCTAAAATAAGTACATCTTCATTTTCGGCAAGTGTTTTAAATGCTTCAATACTTAAGGCCTCCATGCCTTTTGCAAGCACATCGTTTAGGCTTTCGTACCCTTCTTTATTAATTTTTGCATTAATGGGGAAGTATTGTGGAGGTGTTGCCAAACCATCGGTTACTGCTTTTATAAAATCTTCTTTTGTTTGTTGCTGTAAGGCATAATTGTTTTGTTTTTGCTCTCCAATGGTGCTATAAGTTTCGGGTCCTAAATTTTTGCCACAGCTACTTCCTGCACCATGTGCAGGGTACATCATTACATCATCTGCCAAAGGCATTATTTTGGCTTGCAAACTTTCGTATAACATACCTGCTAAATCATTCATGGTTATTTCTTCTCCTTTTTGAGATAAGTCTGGCCTGCCCACATCGCCTACAAATAAAGTATCGCCAGTAAACACTGCATTGTTTTTCCCCTGTTCGTCTTTTAATAAATAACAACTACTTTCTAGGGTATGCCCAGGTGTGTGTAATACCTCTACAGTTAGTTTACCTAAAGTAAAAAGTTCACCATCCTTGGCTACATGCACAGGAAAATTGGTAGTAGTATTTGGGCCATAAATAATCGTTGCACCAGTAGTTGCTGCAAGGTCTAAGTGTCCACTAACAAAGTCGGCATGAAAATGCGTTTCGAAAATGTATTTTATTTTCGCATTGCGTTTTGTGGCTAATTGTAAATATTCTTCAATATCCCTCAATGGATCTATTACGGCAGCTTCTCCTTCGCTCTCTATATAATAAGCTGCTTCACTAATACAGCCAGTGTATAATTGTTGAATAAACATATACTATCGTTTAGGTGGTAAAGATAATAATGGAGCGAAGTTGTAGGCTGCAAAACTGCTAAAACTACTTGCGAAACCAGAAAATCGTGCCCAATTAAGTAGTTATTAGGTGGGGATGAAGATTATTTTTTAAGTATTCTATCTTTTGTTGGAGAAAAAAATTATTTTTAAGAAGGCAAATATTGAGTATCACCTGTTAAAACAAAATGGTATGAGAGGCGTAAACCGAGTAATGCTAATTGGTAATTTGGGTAAAGAACCTGATTTACAACATGTAGATGGTAATATTGGTGTAGTTAAATTTCCATTGGCTACTACCGAATCTTATAAAGATCGAAGTGGTAAACTCATTAACCAAACAGAGTGGCATACTGTAGTGTTATGGCGTGGCTTGGCAGATTTGGCTCAAAAATATTTACATAAAGGCAGTCTTATTTATGTAGAGGGAAGATTAAGAACCAGAAGTTGGGAAGATAAAGAAGGCAATAAAAAATTTGCAACCGAAGTTGTAGGCGATAATTTAATAATGCTAGATAAACGAGGGGAGGGCAGCCAACATGGTACAACTGGGCCAGATGTAGAAGCATTTAATGGCGATGATATACCACCAATTACAGGTGGTGAACAATTACCTTTTTAAGTATAGAACGTAAAGGATATTTTCGCAATGTAGTAGCAAGGCAAAACCTTGTTGCCATCTTTAACTAAAAAATACTGCTTTGGATTATCATTCAGGTTTACTGACACCACTTTTTATAACAATGAATACGCAAGGCACTACCGTGTTAGTAGTACTTGTTTTAATTTTATTACTGTTTTCTTTTATTGTAAGTGGTGCCGAAGTTGCTTTCTTTTCTCTTACATATAAAGACATTAACCTACTTAAAACAAAACAACAACATAGTTATAAACGCATTGTAGATTTATTAGAAGAACCTAAAACTCTATTAGGTATATTGCTTATAGCCAATAGTTTTATTAATATCGCTATCATTATTATCTCCAATATTTTAATTGATAATTGGTTTACATTCCCTGCATCGCTGCTTTGGGTAGAGTTTGTAATAAAAATAATTTCTGTTACTTTTTTATTGGTACTTTTTGGCGAAGTAATGCCCAAGGTAATGGCTACGCAAAACAATGTACGTTTTGCAAAAGATGTAGGTGGTGTGGTAGAAATTTTATCGTATCTGTTTAAACGTTTGAGTAATTGGCTAGTAAAGTATAGCGATATTATTGAGCGTAAACTTGCTAATAAAACCAACGGTGCTATTACCAACGAAGAGTTGTATCATGCGATAGATATAACAGATACTGGCACTAACGAAAAAGAAAAAAATATTTTAAAAGGCATTTTAAAATTTGGAAACCTTACCGTAAAGCAAGTAATGAAAACTAGATTGGATGTGCATGGTATAGAATACAACACATCGTTTGAGGATTTAATGAAACTTGTGGAAGAGCTTCACTACAGCCGCATACCAGTATATAAAGAAGATTTAGATGCTATAGCTGGCATCATTCATACCAAAGATTTAATACCCTACTTAGAGCAACCAGCAGATTTTGATTGGCGTACATTAATACGATCTCCATTTTTTGTACACGAGCAAAAAATGATTGAAGATTTGTTACAAGAGTTTCAAAGTAAAAGAATGCATTTTGCGGTAGTGGTGGATGAATTTGGGGGTACTAGTGGCATTGTAACCTTAGAAGATATTTTAGAAGAAGTAATTGGGGAAATAAAAGATGAATTTGACGAGGAAGAAGTTGGCTACAAAAGAATTGATGAAAATACCTATATTTTTGAAGGTAAGATGATGATAACCGATGTGTGCAAAGCTATGCAACTGCCAGATGAAACCTTTGATGCGATAAAAGGCGAAAGCGATTCGCTAGCTGGTTTGGTGTTAGAGTTGGCCGGTGATATTCCTGCAAATGGACAAGTGATTGTATCGGGAGATTTTGAATTTACTGCACTAGAAGTGGAAAAAAATAGAATTAATAAAATAAAAGTGAGTATCAAACCTTTGGCAACCACCTAACAAAAATTTATCTGCTGGTTTTACATTTACCCAAAATCTTAATACGTTGAAATTATCTTTTTCTGCTAATTGCAGTAGCCTATTGGCTATTTTCCTTTTTCCACTTTTCTTTATTTCTTGCAATAGCAATTACACACCCAAACCCAAAGGCTACTTCAAAATCAATTTCCCCGAAAAGAAGTACCAACTTTTTAACGATGCTGGCTACCCTTACAGTTTTGAATATCCTGTGTATGCCAAAGTGGTGAAAGATTCTACCTTTTTTTCTAACAAGCCAGAGAATGATTGGTGGATTAATGTAGACTTCCCTCAGTTTATGGGTAGAATTTATATTAGTTATAATATTATTGGTGGTAATGCCACCTTCGTAGTAAAAAATAAAGAAGGAAAATACGTGGATTCAATAGGTATTAACAAGTTTGAAAAATTGGTAGACAATTCTTACAAACTCACTTACAAACATACTACCAAAGCAGCATCAATAGAAGACAGCGTTTTTAAAACAGCCAATGGCATTACAGGTATTAGTTTTAAAATTGGTGGAGATGCAGCAACTGCCAATCAGTTTTTAATGACGGATAGTGTAAAGCATTTTTTGCGTGGTGCTTTATATTTTGATGCTACACCAAACGAAGATTCTTTACGTAGTGTAAACAAATTTTTGTTAGAGGATATGAAGCACCTCATCAATACCTTTAAATGGAAGCAGTAGAAAACCCTTCTGCGTCCAGAAGGATTTTGTACAAGGCAACTGTTGCACCCCGACTAAAAAGTGCCAGTTGTTTTTTGTAACGATTAGCAAAAGATTATGTTACTCCGCTACTTTTTTTCTTCTATTACTGCGATGGCTGTATCTTTTTTTACTTCTTCATCTACTATTACTCTATTTTTTTTTGAAAGCGGTGCTCTTGAAAAAGACTGAAACGAAATTTTTTTCTTGCTTTTCAAAATGTATTCATCTCGTTTTGCTTCATTGGCTACTACATCAGTTAGTACTTCTTCTTTTAGTGGTTTAGCTACTGCTACTTTTTTAGAAGATGCCTCTACTACTTTCTTTTTTGTGGAGGTTGCTACTGCCTTTTCTTCTATTGGTCCACGGCTATAGTCATCAAAATCTACTTCCTTCTTTGCTTGAATAATGAGGTTATTGGTTACTAATGGCTCTTCTTCTTTATACAATTTTTTGAGCTTTCCTTGTTGAGATGCT
>JAYVRD010000207.1:0-21827 GCA_043776595.1 Chitinophagaceae bacterium
ACGTTTGGTTCTACCACTACTCTCCACATGTTTTTTACTTTTAAATCTTCGTAGTCTGTGGCTTTTACAAATATGCCAACAAGTGTAGCACGTTTTCTAAAATCTATTTTTACTTTAGAGCCTTTGGGTTGTGCTTTTTCTACTATTTTTTCAATTGCTTCGTTGGTCATTTTGTTGTACTGTTTAATTTTAATAAATGCGTTGAGTGAGGAACGAAGTGTAGTGGGCTAACTAAAGAAAGTAAATCTGTAGCTGGTGCAACTAATACGTAGTGCATAACTCAATCTTATCAAATATAGCCAATTGAAATGGGTAAATGGATTTTATTTTATGGCTTTGGTTTACAGTGTTTTTAAATATTCAATTACTGCTTTCCTTTCTTCAATGGTTAGCTTATCGCCAAAGTAATGCCCATAATTGCCATAGCCAGGTAGGGTGGTATTGTAGGTTTGTTTGTTGCCTGCATGATTTTGTTGCTTGTATTGCCAGCCTAGTTTTTGATAATTGTATTTTGTTTTTCTAAAGTTTCTTTTCCAGTATGTTGGGCGTAGTTTGCTGTTTAGTACAGCTTCAATGTTGGGTACTGAGCCATTGTGAAAATAGGGTGCTGTTATCCAAACACCATCTAATGGTGGGGCTATATAGCCATTTTGTGGATTGATATATGCTGGGTTAATAGATGTGGCAAACCAACTACTATTATACCATTGCTGGTAGCCAGTGTATGCTTTGTATTGCTTTGCAAACAAAGAATCGGTACCAATTTTTTGTAAAGAAATAATCCTGGAAGGGTACGATTCGTTTTTGCCATAAGTACCATGACAATCGGCACAATTGTTTATAAAAATGGCTTCACCATCACTTGCTAAATGGGTATTGATGGGTTTGGGATATTTTGGAGGCTGCAAAGTTTGTAAGTAAGCCCAAACGTTTTTCATATTTCTAGCTATTTGTTCAGCTTCAATAGTATCTTTTACAGTTAGTATAGAAGCAATCATTAAATGCTTTAATACATTGCCTTGTGCCATGCCATTGTAGTATAAAGTGGTTTTCTTTTTGGCAAGCCACCAAGCTGGCACATCGGTAGGTACTAATACTTTGGGTGGGTTATAGTTGCTGCTATTTTTATTTAATAAAAAAGTAGTTGGGTTTCTTACCGATGCTAGCATTACTGCAATAAAATCGGCAGGGTTTACACCTTGTGTTTGTGTTACTAAATGTGGTGCAGTTATTTTGCTGACCTCAAAAAAGTATTCGGTGTTTTTATAGTAAGCCGAGTTTTTTCCATACAATGCTCTTACTAGTAGTTTGCCCAATTTTAAATCTATAGTTTGGTTAAACTGATATTGGCTGTAGCTATTACCCAAGCCTAGTATCAAACTATCGTTAAACAGTTGTGCATGACAATGGAAGCAATTGGGTGTAGCAATGTTTGTTTGTGTAGCCGTATCTACAAATTTCATAAAACCATTTACCTCGTATTTGTTGTAGCCACCAAGTTTTAGCAAAGCCCTAAAATTAGTTTCGTATAAAAAATGATACAGCGATGTTGGTATGCCACTGTTAATAAAATTACCATACTGTAAATAGTGTAAGCCAGCAGTTGCCTTGCCTTGTTCTGGGGTGTAAATTTCAATTATGGCAGTATCTTTTTGTTGGGCTACCCATTCATCTCTCAGCCCCTTTAATTCTTGCCTACCCTTGCGTGCAAGGCAGGATAAAAAGAAAACAGAAACAGAAATGAATACTATCGTCAACAATGTTCTCATGTGAGAGGGTGAATATAAAAAGAAAGATAGAATTGATTATTTTGTTAACAGACTTTTGTAGATGCATTGGGCAGCGGTTGCGTCGCACATGTTAAACTTTGGATTACTATTTAGCTTTCATTAAAAACTATTTAATATCGAACAATAATACAAAATCCAAAAGGAACGTAACCTGACAAACATTTTCAATTACTCTGTTTGTATTTTTTCTCTAGGAAATGTATTATAAGTATTGATAAGACTGGGTAACCTTTTACCCAATTCTAAATTGATTTGTTATTAAAAAAAATAAAAACTACTAGATGAATATATTTTCATCTGTCAAAAAATTTGGTTCTTAAATTGCAACACACTGTTTATTAATCACCATAAAATAAAAACAATGGAAAATTTAGCTAAGGATAATTTCACAGGGGTGAATGAACAAGTTACTAATCCTAATATCCCCCTAAGATATTTAACAGCCACTTCAATAAAAGGTGACAAAGTTCATGATACAGATGATAAAGTGATGGGGAGTATTGAAGACATTATGATAGATCTTCTTTCTGGAAAAATTGATTATATCATCGTTGAGTTTGGGGGCTTTTTAGGGATTGGGGTAAAATATTTTGCTATTCCCTTTAATATGCTAGAGGTAAATCCTGAAAAGAAAATTTTCGTATTTAAAGGAAATAAAGAAATGCTAGAAAAAGCACCTGGATTTGATATGTCGCATTGGCCAGATACAAATTTCCACAATGAACAAGCTTACTGGAGTTTTATATAAGGTTTCAATTTGCTGAAATTTTATAATCAAAGCTTGTTTGAATTTTAAATGTCAAATGAGTACAAAATTTTTGCATGAGGGCTTTTATTTTTTGAATGGATAGCCCTTATGCAAATGTTTAAACTCGTATGGTGTATTTTGAAAGGCTAAATGCTTATTCTATCGCTACACATGTGCGACGCAACCACAGCTAAATGCATATTCTACCGCTGGTTACAAAAAAAGAAAAAAAAATACAGTTACATCTAAGAGTCTAAGCTAACCTATTTTTCTAAGCCCAGTAAGACGCTGCGAAAAACTACCACTCTCTATTTACTTCCCACTTTTCAAACTCTTTGGCTACGGCAGTTAAAAAACCAGCACCTAAACTTCCATCTACAACTCTATGATCGTAGCTAAGGCTTAGGTACATCATGTGGCGTATGCCAATGGTATCGCCCTCTGGAGTTTCTACCACTACTGGGCGTTTTTTTATAGCACCTACAGCCAAAATAGCTACTTGTGGTTGGTTGATAATTGGTGTACCCATTAAACTGCCAAACGTACCCACATTGGTAAGTGTAAAAGTGCCACTTTGTGTATCTTCTGGTTTTAGTTTGTTATTCCGTGCAGCATCGGCAAGGTTATTTACACTTTTGCTTAACCCAACAAGGTTTAGCATATCGGCACCTTTAATTACTGGCACAATGAGGTTGCCACTTGGTAGGGCAGTAGCCATACCTATATTGAAGTCTTTCTTAATAATAATTCTATCACCATCCAACGATGAATTAATCATTGGGTATTTCTTCATTACCTTAACCAAACACTCAATAAAAATAGGAGTGAAGGTTATTTTAGAATTGTTCTCTTTTTCAAACTGCTTTTTAACTCTTTCTCTCCACAAAACCATGTTGGTTACATCGGCTTCTACAAAACTAGTAACGTGTGGGCTGGTATGCTTGCTATCTACCATATGCTTAGCTATCAACTTACGCATACGGTCCATTTCTATAATTTCTACATTGCCAGTAATAATGGTTGCTGGTGTGTTAGTTGTTGGTTGTTGTTGGTTGGTTGTTGGCTGAGAATGAGTGGCTGTCTGTTGATTTGTTGTTGCCTGTACTGCAGTATCACCAACTGCCAACTGCCCACTGCCCACTAAAGAATGCTGACTTGGAACTGTTTTCCCAGCCTTTTTATCAGCAATATATTGTAGTACATCTCTTTTACTTACACGTCCATCTAAGCCAGTGCCAGGTATATTTTCCAGTTCACTTAGCCCAATGCCTTCGCTATTGGCTATGTTTAAAACCAAAGGAGAATAAAACTTATTGTTGCCACCCGTTTTAGCAACTGATGGTGTCGGCATATAAGGAATTTCGGTTTCTGCTACATTAGTTGTGGGAGTAGTTACAACTTGGGGTACAATAATAGGTGCAGTAGGTTCTTCAATTTTTAAAACAGCTTCTTGGGTTTGGTTTCCACCAGTATCAATTTTTACGATTACCGCACCTACAGGCACTACATCATCCACGTTAAATAATATTTCAGCAATAGTTCCAGCAGTAGTGCTAGGTACTTCGCTATCTACTTTATCAGTAGCTATTTCAAGTAATGTTTCGTCTTGCTTTACAGTATCACCAACTTTTTTATGCCATTTTAAAATGGTGGCTTCTGTTATGCTTTCGCCCATTTTAGGCATCACCAAATCAACTATTGCCATACTAATGTTTTTATTTTTTGGTTACTAGCTGCATAACATTGTTCATCATCGGTTGCGTCGCACATTTCATCTTCCTATCCTATAGCAGCAATAAACTTTGGGCTGCAAAATAAAGAAGTATCAGCCAAACTATGCAAGCAATTAAAATTGTTTCCGAAGACCTGCAAGCAAAGCCACTGAAATCAATTATTCACTAGTAAAAATAATTTTTATACTGCTAAAGTTATTATTGTCTTATCCACACAAAAGTTAAGGGAGTTAAGTTACTGTATCAATTGGGCAAATCGTCTATTATCATTTTGCGTAGCATATTGATAGCATTAATAGCTGTAAACTGAATGTTTCTGCTTCTATCAAACCTAAAATTAAATTGCCTTGCTATTACTTGCTTGTCATTAGCCACAGCTATCCAAACCATTCCTACAGGCTTTTCATCAGTAGCACCACCTGGTCCCATTATGCCACTTACGGCAATGCTATAATCAGTTTTCATTACTTGGCGTATTTGTTTAGCCATTTGTTCAACCGTTTCTTGGCTTACAGCACCCACCGTAGTTAAAATTTTAGTGCTTACTTTTAGTAGTTCAGTTTTAATTCTATTATCGTAGCATACAATGCTGCCAGTAAAAAATTTACTAGCACCCTCGTGTTGTGTAAATAAATGGGCTATGTAACCACCTGTGCAACTTTCAGCAGTTGCTACAGTTTTATGATTGGCTTTTAGTAGTTTGGCTACTGCTTGCTCCATGGGTATATCTTCTCCAATAATTAAAAACTCTTTTACCAGTTCCTTCAACTGAGTAAAATGTACATCTAATTCAGTAGCCAAAGCTTCTTTATCAAAACCACTAGCCGTTAGGCGTAGCCTAACCATACCATAATTGGGTAAGTAAGCCAGTTTTATATGTGCTGGTAATGCTTCTTCAAAATCTTTTACCATTTCTGCCAACATACTTTCTCCAATACCTTGTGTAAGTAGAGTGCGGTGTTCTATAAAACCCGTTTTAAATCTTTCTTTTATTATGGGCATTACATGGTTGGTGGTTATCCATTTCATTTCGTGTGGCACGCCCGGCATGGCAATAAAGATTTTTCCTTCTTTTTCAAACAACATTCCTGGTGCAGTACCTTTTTCGTTTTTTAAAACGGTGCAAACGTCTGGTACTTCGGCTTGCTTTCTGTTTCTTTCCAAAAGAGGACCAGTCCGGTTAAAAACTTTCTCAAATAAATACTGAACATGGTCTAGCGTTGGTTGGTGCAATACCATTTTACCACCAAAGTAATTGCATAGTAAAGGTTTGGTTATATCATCAGCCGTTGGCCCTAAACCACCAGTTATTAAAATAATATCGGCATGTTTGCTTTCTTCATCCAAAGCATTCCAAATATCATCATACACATCGCCTACGGCAACACGATGTTTTACATGTATTCCATTTTTATTTAGTTCCTGAGCTATAAAAGCACTGTTGGTATCTATAACCTGTCCTATCAATAATTCATCGCCAATGGTAATGATGGATGCAAAGCGTTTATTCATAAAAAAATAATGAGTTGCAAAAATATAGTTGCTTAATTACAAAACATTCGTCATTTTGTTGGTCTAAAAATATTATATGCAAGAACAGAATTTTAAAAATCACAGTCGTTTAGTGCCTTTGTATCATTATTGGAGTAGTATTCTATTCCTTGCCATTTTAATTGGTGCTATCATCAACATTTGTGAAAGCAGCAAAGAAAATTTGTATTCTGCTACCCTAATTTTGGCTTTAACCATTTTTGCGTTATTACTAATGTATTTTTCCAGAGCCTTTGCTTTAAAAGCACAAGACCGTGCCATTCGCTCCGAAGAAAACTTTCGTCATTATCTTTTAACTGGAAAAGTGCTAGACAATAATTTAAGCATGAGCCAAATAATAGCTTTACGTTTTGCATCAGATGAAGAATTTCCCAAGTTAGCTGCAAAAGCTGTACAAGAAAACCTTTCTTCTAAAGATATCAAACAAAGCATAACCAACTGGAAGGCGGATTACAACAGGGTTTAATTTTTGAACTTTGCGTTATAGAATTTGTAATTGATTGAACTATGCAATTTGCAGTTGTTGATATAGAAACTACAGGTGGCTTTCCTGCCCAACATGGCATTACCGAAATTGCTATTATACTGCACAATGGCTATGAGGTACAAGGCAAGTATTCTACTCTGGTCAATCCACATCAGCTTATACCACCTTATATAGCTGGTATGACGGGTATTAGTAATGCTATGGTGGCAACAGCTCCTTCATTTGAAGAAGTAGCCCCTTATATTTTTAATTTATTGCAGGATAGAATTTTTGTAGCTCACAATGTAAACTTCGATTATAGTTTTGTAAAACATCATCTGTTACAGGCAGGGCTTACCCTACAAGTTCCAAAATTATGCACCATTAGGCTAAGCCGAAAAGTGTTTCCTGGTTTTAGCAAATACGGTTTGGCCAGTTTGTGCCATGAATTAAATATTGCCAATGAAGCTAGACACCGAGCCACTGGTGATGCTTTAGCCACTGCAAAAATTTTGGAGCTTATTGTAGAAAAAGATGGGGAAGCCACCATCAATCACTTTTTAAAAAAGGAAAAGAAAACGCAAGTTTTGCCTTCCAACTTATCTGTACAGGAAGTAGTTAATCTGCCATACGATTCAGGCGTATATTATTTTCATGATGTAAAGGGTAAGGTAATTTATGTGGGCAAGGCTAAGAATCTAAAATTTAGAGTAAGTAGCCATTTTAGCGGACACGACGCCAGCAAAAAACGCCAAGATTTTATACGCAACATACATAGTATTAGCTACCAAATATGTGCCACCGAATTTAATGCATTGCTACTGGAAAGTATCGAAATAAAACGCCTTTGGCCAGCCTATAACTATAGCCAAAAACGCTTTGAGCAACTCTGGGGCATTTATTTATTTGAAGATACTAAAGGCTACAAACGTTTGGCTATAGATAAAAAAAGAAAGTACTTACAACCCGTAATTGCTTTTGGCATGATGGCAGATGCCCATAGCTTTATGTGGAAGTTGGTACGAAATTTTGAGCTACATCCAGCTCTTTGTTTTTTAGATAAAACAAAAACCCAACATATTTATCCCGAAGTACACTTGCATAACCAAGCCATAGATAATGCTTTGCTTTGGATGAAAGAAGAACGCAAAAGCTACTTCATAAAAGAAAATGATTTTATAGTGCTGGTAGAAGAAGGCAAGTTTTATGGCATGGGCAAAATAAACAATCCCATACATGCCACCCATGTAGAGGCTATAAAACCATTAGTAAAACAATACCCCGAAAACGAAGTGCTAAAAAGTATGCTTAATAAGTATGTAGACAAGCACCCAGCAAACGTGGTGGCATTATGAGCAGAGAAGTATTCCTCATTTAATATTATTTTTTTTGTAGCCAGCAATAGAATAATAATGTAGCTGCGGTGGCGTCGCACCTATTTAGCTGTGTAGTATTATTAAGCTTTTATAAAATCGTAGTTTTAATTCTTTAACTACACATAATGCTATTTCTTCGTTACTAATAAAATGCTGCTTGATAGAAATGTTACTGCTTGATTTACAATCCCAAGTTGTTATTACAGGATTGATAGCAGTAAACTTGCCTTCAACTTCTTTACATCAAGCGTTATTTTGTAGTCTTTGCACCCATTTTCTTACCCAATTTTTCATACTCGATGTCGTTGGGTTCCCATAGTTCAATTTTGTTCCCTTCAATATCCATAATATGAACAAATTTTCCGTACTCCACTATTTCCATTTTGTCTACTATGGTTACACTATCTTTTCTAAGTTGATTTAAAAGTTCCTCCAAATTTTCTACTCTATAATTAATCATAAAGTCTTTTGTTGAAGGTGCAAAGTATTTCGTTTTCTCACCAAAAGGGCTCCACTGAGAGAATCCCTTTTTGGTTGTGTCTTCTCCCTGCCTCCATTCAAACACAGCACCATATTGGTTTGTATTAAAACCAAGATGGGTGCTATACCATTCCCTCACTTTTTTAGGATCTTTGCATTTAAAAAAGATACCACCAATACCTGTGGCTTTCCTTACTGTAGTGTAGTCTTCTTTAATATTTGTTAGGTACGATTTAAAAGTAAAGCCAAGCAAAAATGTTGCAACAAGTGCTAGCGTAAATAGGATACTTTTTTTCATTTTATAACGTATTAAAGATGATGAATGGTGAGTATTTTATTGCTAGCTTCAAATAGCAAGTTCTTTGGGTTAAATACTTTTTAATGCACTCCTGTTTAATGTCCAATTTTGGTTGTTTTTTAGTCAACTTATTTCAGGACGAGACAGTTGGCTGCTGGCTAATTCTTGTAAACCTTTATAAAATCTACAAAGCTTTCAGAAATTGTAAATCCTTCATTGATTAAAAGATTTCTCAAAGTTGAAAGAAAAATGGTTTGTCCCTTTTCGCCCCTAATCCAATTATTTACATTTTCAACACCAGTATTATTTCTAATAATTTCAATTGTCTTAGAATAAACTAAACCACTAAACGCTTTTATCAATTTTTCTTTGTAATCATCCTTGCTATCAAAGTATCTTTTTGTTTCAAATGTTAAGTCACTGATATTACTAACTAAGTGGTCAAAATTATTTCTCATTTCGTAGTAACAAGCGATATTAAAAAAGAGGCAGACATTCGCAATTTCTAGATTCCTTTTGATTGTATTTATTTGTCTTTCCTTTTGGTCGTTTTGTACAGTATTTGTCAAAGATTTTTGAGTTAGACTTTGTAACTGTGTTTTAAGATAATTTTTTTGAAATTTCTTTGTATCCTCGTGAAGCCTGAAGATAAAGAGTAATTCATCAACTTCACTTTTTGATTTTGTAAAAAGGATTCCATCTTTTTGATTAAACAATCTGTCATAAACAGAATTTAGAAGCACATCATCTTTAGCATCATTATCAAAAATGGAAGTCTTTTTATCCTTGGCTGTATGAGGCTCTGAGAAAAAGCCACATAATGCAAGTTGTGCTAATATTTCATTTGTTACTCTTTGATGTGGAAGTGTTTTTGGATGAACTGGAAATGTTTCACCTTTTTTAATGTATACGAATATATTAGGTGCTGCTCCTAGAAATAATTTTTCTTGTAACGCAACTTGCTCTTTGCGTATTGAAACCATATCTCTGCTAGACAAAGGTGTTTGTGTATTATTAAATATTTTAATGTTTTCACTAATGTGTTCACTATTTTTAAGCTGGCTATTGATTTGATAAATCTTTGTAAGAACAAAAACATTTTTTAATTTCTCGATTTTATCTTGTTCGTTGTTAATTTCTGCATCTCTTAGGTAAGCACCTAAAGTACTTGTAGTTTGTGCACCATTGATAATAGAAAAATCTTTGATTATGATTTTACCTTTTTCTTCATTAAAATAACTTGAGATTATAGTGATTCCATTGTTATAAAAAAGAAACAAATTTGGTTCATTATTAATAGTATCAAACATACTTTCAAAAGTTTTTGAAGCTTTGTTTAGTGACTCTCGTAAGTTTTGACCATAAAGAATGTTTCTGCCCAATAAAGTATTAGAATATTTATTGTTTAGCGTTGCTAAATCATATCCACTAAAATTACAAAGTAATGATTGTGGCAAATCTTTATTGACTTTGTTTGTTCCGCTATTGTCTATGAAGTTGTTTACAATAAAATTGGTAGCTGTATCAATTTCAAAACCCTCAATAGGTACAGACATTTGTCTTGTTCCTTTCTCCAAAATTTCTAGTTCGTCCCCAGTTATAATTTTTTGAGTTGCTTTCTGATTTCTAATATAATTTGTCTGACCACGATGAACAACATAGTAGATACAATCATTTTTATATTGTTTACTAAAGTCTGTGTTGCTTATTATTTCTTTTAAATTTTTCTTAGAATCTCTTGGTTTAGTGAGAAATATTTTAATTGAGTTTTCCATTAAAACAAAACACTCTTCAACTTGTCCAGGTGTTAAATGTGAATTCTTAACTTGAACTATGTGATACTTGCATTCGTCTAAATCTTTCTCTTCAAAAAAAATGTCAATACAATCGTCTGGTGGTGGAACGATATATTGTGTTACAAGCTCTCTATGTGTTTCTTCATCATAGTTAAGTTGTTTTACAGAGTGATAATTATAAAATAGAATTTCAAAAACTAGAAGTGTAAAAGCATCGTCGGTAATCCCATTTCTCACTATTTTATTTTTCTGTGGAAAATCCTTAAACTGGTCGTAAAGCTGGTTTACTCTGTCTGTAATATTTGTCATAGTGTTGTTTGTCAATTAGTGGTTTGTCATAGCTTGCAGCCAACTCATAAATATATGGAAGTTTTAGCCTTTTCAAACTTGCGTATATTTTTTTTAAAGCCTTGTTTTCAGTAGTTTAAAAAAATATCCGCAAGTGGTTTTGAGTTTCGGTAATACATCTTACGATTTTTAAATTTAATAGCAAACCTACTCTACAATAAAAGCTTAATTCTAATCCCCAGCTAAACATGTGCGACGCCACCGCAGCTTCATATTTATTCTACAGCTTGTCCAAAAAAAATTATATCACACATCTTCTAATACAAACCAATGGCTTTTATAAAGTCGCTTACCAAGTAGCTGATAAGTTTGCCTGTGGAAATATCTTCTCTACCATCGCTTAGTTTGGTAGCACCTTCGCAAATATGTAGATAAGCTGGCTTACTATCGGCTGTAGCAAAGTTGATGTACTGCCTAGCATGTAATGCACTAATACCCACTGGCGTGGCAGCACTACTTAGGGTGTGTTCTATACAATCTAGGTCTAACTCTATGCCACTAAGGCTACCTTCTGTAAAGCCAGTAGCATGGGCTACGGCTTGTATAAAATTTCGTTTTTGGTGTATAAAAATATCTTCGTAAGTAATGCAATCTATAAAGGGGTTGTTCACCATATCTACCCACACGTTTTGTTGAATATAATTTTCGTGCAAGCCTACTACACAATACTTTTCTAGGTAACCATCTTCTTCGGCATACCTAAATGCATTGCCACTATGTCTACCTTCTAAAGGTCTATAATCGGCGTGGGCATCTAGGTTTATTACATTGATTTCGGCAATGGGCAGCACACCTGCTTTGTACCAACCTTTGGCAGCACCTTTTATACAGGGGTAGGCATTGTTATGCCCTCCACCAATGACGATGGGCATTTTTCTGTTTTGGGTGATGATATGTACCAACTGTTCCACTTCATCGTCTATTGCATTTACAGCATGGCGGTAAGCTTCTATTTTTTCTTCTTTGTTTTGGGCGTTATTGTCTATTAATTGTGCTATTTCAGAAAAATCGAAATGACCTACTAACAGTATTTCACTGCCTTCAAAAAAATCATTGCTTTGCACATTAAGAAATGATTGCAGGAAGGGATTCCAAGCACTATCGGCACCACCTAAACCATGGTTGGCTTTGTTGCCAATATCTTCTGGCACGCCAAACAATACAAATTTTGCATTGGATAATTGAATGGACTGCTCGATATTGCTGGCATTGTTGATAACAGAAATTCTTTCGCCAATTTTAGTTTCAAATCGCCTGATATGAGTTAGCTGAAGAACATCTTTTTTGTTATAAACTTTTAAGTGGTTCATGACAGTTTGTTTTGGTTAGTAGATTTTCTGTTCACAAGTTAAGACATGTTTAAAAATATGGCTGCTATTTTTTAGCAGCAAGTATTAATTTGTACTTGTATAAAATTTAAATAGGTTTTTTATATAGTGTTATATTGATTAAGCTTATCAACAACAAGAAAAAAAAGAAGGTAATTTTTTGAACAATGGGTAAATAATGAATCAATCCATTGCCATAGTATAAAACGTTATTGAGTGCTATTAGTGCCAAATTGAAGATACCGAACCAAAATAATTTTATTAATTTTTTTTTATATAAACCGATAAAAGTGCCAGCAAGTGCAATAAAGCCAAACAAGCTTGCAATATTTATTATCACATCGTGCAAGTTTGTAAAAAGAAACATAGCAATTAGCATAGAAATAGTTCCTGAAACCTGCATGGTTGTTCTGTTCCTTTTTTTAAAGGTTAATTGTATAGGGAAGATGTTCCAGAAAATGATAAGCGACCCACATAGTAGACATAATGCTACTAAGGCAATAGGTTGTGCTGGATTATCTGCACCATTAATAGCTTTAGCATTCAGAAGATTACACCAATAATTTTGTAACCAACTAAAACCTTCTGAGTTTTTGTTTACCTGAGAACCACCTGGATAAAAAAATGTAGCGATGACGTAAAGCATTAAAAATAGTATGATACCAACAGAAGGCATTAATAAAAACACATTTTTTTTGTTAGAAATAGTTGTAAGCATTTAATATTAAAATGTGTTATGAAATCGAAATGGCTTTTGTTAAATGCAGCATATGTGTATGTTGTTCAAGTGTGCGATGCAACGAGGGAAGGGATTCCATGAAATACTTTAGCTGGTTATAAAATATTTATTATTTGGCAAGTTTCTCGTTAAAAAAGTCTTAGAGTTTACACGCCAATCTTTTCATTTACTATTTTTAAAATTTCGGTTTCCAAAGCAATGGTTTTGTTTTCTATTGCTTTGCCTTGGGCAATAATATGGGCTACAAAAGTTTTATCGTCGTAATCTTTTGCATTGATGCGTACATTCATAAATGCACCCATTACTGCACTGCGTACACACAAAGCACCAACGCCAGCATCCGATACCGAATTTGGATTGCCTATCTCTGCCATTGCTTTTATTACTTCCATACTGGCAAAGGCAGTTTGCATTACTTTATACGGAATTTCGATGGCGTATTTTGTAGCAGTTTGTATTGCTTGCTTACGAATTTGCTTTTCATTATCTGTGCCTTTGGGCAAGCCAAAAGCATTCATAATTTCGTTGAAGGCTTTTGTATCGGCATCTACTAATTTTATCAATTCATTTTTATAATGTTCGCCTTTTTCTGCCCAATTGCTAAATTCTTGCCAGCGATCATCCCAACCTTTTTTGTGAGATGATAAATTGGCCACCATAGTACCCAATGCTACACCTAAACTACCTACATAAGCTGCAATAGAACCCCCACCAGGTGCTGGGCTTTCACTAGCTGTTTCATCTACAAAGTCAGCCAAGGTCATACTTACTAATTTGCTATCAGCTTTATTGGCAAGCATGTATTCTATAATTCTTTCTTGCGGATTAAATGGAGTAAGCTCATCTAAGCCTAAAGATTTTACAGCAATTTTTATTAACTCTTTTTCGCTTACGCCAATGCTGCGTTGTTGCTTTTGCAAAAAATATTTTCCTGCATCTAACAATGCTTTTAAAGGAACAAGACCCACCAACTCACTTCCAGTAACACGAATTCCTCTTTCATTTGCTTTTTTACAAACCTCATCAAATGCAAAATGTATAGGCGTTACATTCAAATTGGTTAGGTTAATAGAAATTTGGGCAATGCCATATTCCTCAATAAACCATCCTATTGCTTTTACACTTTTTAAACTACCTGGTATTGAAATTGGTTTTCCGTTTTCATCGTTTACTACTTTACCATTTTCTCGTTTTACTCTTCCTGCTTCTCGAACATCAAAAGCTATGGCGTTTGCCCTACGAGTAGATGTAGTGTTGAGGTTTACATTATACGCCACCAAAAAATCTCTTGCTCCAATTACAGTTCCACCACGTTTTGCATCAAATACTGATGGTCCAAAATCTGGCTTCCACTGTGGTTCATGTATCTTTTTAAAAAAACCTTCGTACTCACCAGCACGAATAATAGATAAGTTGCTACGTTCTTTTTTGGGTTGTGCAGCTTCGTATAAATAAATGGGTAATTGCAATACTTCGCCAACACGTTTTGCTAGTTGTTGTGCGTAAGCAGCAGTTTCTTCCATGCTAATATTGGCGATAGGAATGAGTGGACAAACATCTGTAGCACCCATACGAGGATGCTCCCCTTTGTGTTTGCACATATCGATTAATTCACCAGCTTTTTTTATGGCTTTAAAAGCAGCCTCTATAACTGGCAATGGTTTGCCAACAAAAGTTACCACAGTTCTGTTGGTTGCTTTTCCTGGGTCTACGTTTAACAAACGCACACCATCTACACTTTCAATTTCGTTGGTTATTTGTTTAATAATATTTAAGTCATTGCCTTCGCTAAAGTTGGGTACACATTCTATCAATTGTTGCATAACATTTTATATTAAGGTAGCTAAGATATTATTTGTAAGGGAAGTTTTGGGTAACAGACAGCAAGTTTTCAATTGGGCAGCGGTTGCAAGTTTATCCAGAGCCATGCCGAAGGGCACATGTTTAGCTATGGAAGTATATTTGGCTTTTAAGATGTAGTAGTAAATACCAAGTTATTTAACATGATATTATTTGCTACGCTTCTATAAAAGCTCCATTTAGTTCCAACTGTTGCAGTGTGCGACGCAACTGAAGTTGATGAACATACTACAGCTGGCTACAAAAAAATCTACACCATTCTTTTAGCTTGGGGTTTTAGTGTTGTAAGGTCTGCTATGTTTATAGATTTTCCAGCAGCCATACTGGTTTGGCGGATGAATTTTCTTTTGTTCATTTAGCAAGTTTTGAAAATGAAAAATAAGCTAAGTATAGAAGCTATCAAAACGAAATATTAAGTTTATTAGGAGTAAAAGGCTTTAAGGCTTAATATGAAATGTTGAGATAACTCAGAGCGTCTTTGCTAATTGCCCAATAGATATTCAACTGTTTGCTACAGAATACACAATTACTATCCAAGATTCAGCATCTAAACTTCATCACTTATCTTCGCAAGTATTGAAACAAGTAGCATGAATCCACAGCAACACGAACAAAAAGTAATTCAGTATTATGAGGACACAGAAAGAGATTACAAAACCATTTGGCATCATAAAATAGATGGTCCACCAGCTTTACATTTTGGTTATTACGATGAAAAAGCTACCAAACATGCAGAAGCGTTGTATAGGGTAAATGAAGTATTAGCAGATTTGGCTACTGTAAAAGAAGGTGAAAAAGTGTTGGATGCTGGCTGTGGACTTGGTCATGCTGCTATTTGGTTGGCTAGTAAACGAGGGGCTTATGCTACTGGTATTTCTATTGTGCAACAGCAAATAGATAGGGCTACTCAATATGCAAAAGAAATGGGTGTACAAAACGTAAACTTTGTTTGTAGTGATTATTTAAAAACGCCTTTTGAAGATGCAAGTTTTGATGTGGTTTGGTGTATAGAAAGTGTATGCCATGCGTTGGATAAATCTCTATTTTACAAAGAAGCTTTTAGAATATTAAAACCAGGTGGTAGGCTTGTAATGGCAGATAGTTTTAGAGGAGGACGACCCATGACACCTGCCAACGAAAAACTGTTAGTACAAGCTTTTATTGGCTGGGAAATAAAAGATGTAGATACGCCAGAAGAACATACAAGCCATGCAATAAAAGCGGGTTTTGAAAAAGTAGTAATTAATGATGTAAGCGATAGGGTTTGGAGCTCGTACAAAAATATTAGGCAACATACCAGCAATTTTTTATGGTTGGCTTATTTAATAAATTTTTTAGGTATTATTAATCAGGTAAGACTTAATAATGTAAAATCATCTCACAAACAATCGGAAGCATTACAAAAAAAAGCTTTTAGGTACATGCACTTGTTGGCAGTAAAGCCAGCATAAGCGTGCCTTACTTCCTCATATTTTGCGAATTAATTTAAGTTTTTTTAAAAAACATTTGTGTAGTTATTACACGTTCTCTATTTTTATGTTTAAATGTGTACAATAAACACATTCTTAATTGCCAACGATATGCTTTGCTGTATGAAAAGAAATCAACCTCTTTTCATAAGTTTTAGTTATGTTTTCTAATCCGATAGACAGGTTTGGAGAATGCTATATACTAAAATACCACCAAAGAAATCAGTTATGGTTTTTAAGCGTTACTATTGTTTGTAAACGATAGAATTCAATGTATATGACCTATACTTCTGGCTATTTTTATCACCCTTTAAACCCCAAATACCTTGCAAAGCGAAGACATCAACATCATGGAGGAGCAAAATAAAATAGCAAAACGAGTAAAGCCAAGTAATGGCAATGGTATTTCTAAGCTGGTAAAAGAAAATGGCTCAATAAAAAATATAAGCGATACCCCGACTATTGTAGAAAAAACGAAGGCGAAAGAAAAAAAGAAAACAATCCCAAAAAAAACAGCTAAACACGAAAGTATAAAGATGAAAGTTAGCCTAAAACTCACTTTTCAATTAAAATACCATACAGAATACGGACAAAGTTTATTCATTACTGGCAACCACGAATTATTGGGTAATGGCAATGTAAGTAACGCATTACCTTTAGAATATTTTAATGATGAATACTGGTATGCTGTAATTGAAGTAGGCGAAAACAACATAACCGATACCAACATTGTATACAACTATGTTTTGAAAAATGAAGATGGTACTATGGTATACGATTGGGGTAATGATAAGGCTTTAAATCTGGCTCATTTAAAAGGCGAAGTTCTCATTATTGATAGCTGGAATCATGCTGGCTATTTTGAGAATGCTTTTTACACAGAACCTTTTACAAACGTTCTGCTCAAAAATAACCATACACAGGTTGAGGTAACAAATCCCCAAACAATCTCCCATACTTTTAGAGTTAAAGCTCCTTTGCTTATAAAAGGACAAACCTTGTGTTTGTTGGGTAATAAAAAAGGCTTAGGCAATTGGAAAACTGGAGCACCCATGCTAATGAGTAGGGTAGAAGGAGCAAACCATTTTGAAGTAGCTCTCGATTTAAGTAACGATAGTTTCCCCATTGCATACAAGTATGGAGTGTATGATGTAAACAATAAGAAATTTATAAAATACGAGGATGGTAATAATAGAATTGTTTATGATAGTGTTGCCAACAATAAGCAAACTATTATTAACGATACATTTGCAGTGTTACCTGCCAATACGTTTAAGGGGGCTGGTATAGCCATACCAGTATTTAGTTTGAGGAGTGAACAGAGCTTTGGCGTTGGGGAATTTACCGATTTAAAATTATTGGTAGATTGGAGTAAATCAGTTGGGTTGAAACTGATACAAATTTTACCTATAAACGATACCATTGCCAATCATACTTGGCTAGACTCTTACCCATATGCTGCTATATCTGCTTTTGCATTACACCCCATGTTTTTAAATTTGGCAGAAACAGCCAACGCAAGTAATAAGCCATTACTAGCAGAATTAGAAGATGAACGAAAAAAATTAAATGCCTTAGAAGCTTTAGATTATGATGCAGTGGTGAATGCTAAATTGGCTTTTGTACAAAAAATTTATACTTCGCAAAAAGATGAAACCTTTACAAGTGAAGATTATCAAGCTTTCTTTCATCAAAACAAACACTGGCTGGTACCTTACTCGGTATTTTGTTATTTAAGAGACGAGTATAGCACTGCTGATTTTAGTCAATGGCCAGCTCATAATCAATATATTGTAAATGATGTCGCAGTATTATCATCAACCACGTCAAAAGCATTTGATGATATTGCCATCAATTATTTTATACAATATCATTTGCATTTGCAGCTAAAAGCTGCAACCGAATATGCACATGCCAATGGCATAGTTGTAAAAGGCGATATACCCATTGGCATTTATAGAAATGGTGCAGATGCATGGCAGCAGCCAGAACTATATCATATGGATGCACAAGCTGGAGCTCCACCAGATGACTTTGCTGTAAAGGGTCAAAACTGGGGCTTTCCTACTTACAATTGGCAGCGTATGCAAGAAGACGGTTTCTTATGGTGGAAGCAACGTTTTGAACAAATGAGTTACTACTTCGATGCCTTTAGGATAGATCATATATTAGGCTTTTTTAGAATTTGGAGTATACCAATGGATGCTGTAGAAGGTATACTAGGTTACTTTGAGCCAGCCATTCCTGTACACATAAACGAGTTTCATAAAAATGGTATTTGGTTCGACCTTTATCGCTATACCCAACCATTTATAAACGAAGATGTATTATGGCAAATTTTTGGCGAAGCCAAAGAAGAAGTAAAAGAAACCTATTTAAATTACGATGGATTTGGCAACTTTACTTTGAAGCCAGCGTTTGCTAACCAACGCTTGGTGGAAAAATATTTTTTAAGTTTAGAGGAAACTGATGATAACAATAAACTTAAATATGGCTTGTTCGATCTAATAAGCAATGTTATTCTGTTTGAAGTAGAAGGCAGTCAAGGTTTAGAGTTTCATTTTAGGTTTGCAATAGAAGGCACAACCTCTTTTAAAAGTTTAGAAACAGGTACACAAAACCAATTGAAAGATTTGTATGTCAACTATTTCTACAGAAGGCAAGACGATTTTTGGCGTAAGCAAGCTTTACAAAAACTACCAGCACTAAAACGCACCACCAATATGCTTATTTGTGGAGAAGATTTAGGCATGGTACCCGATTGTGTGCCAGAAGTTATGCAACAGTTAGGCTTATTAAGTTTAGAAATTCAACGTATGCCTAAAGACCCTTCCAAAGAATTTTTTAACACTGCCGATGCACCTTACCTAAGTGTAGTAACGCCCTCTACACACGATATGAGTACTGTACGTGGTTGGTGGGAAGAAGACAGAACCAAGACACAAAAATTTTACAATAACAATTTAGGGCAACAAGGCACAGCACCCCATTATTGCGAAGCTTGGATAAACAAATCTGTGGTTATGCAGCACTTATATTCACCAGCCATGTGGAGCATATTTCAGCTACAAGATTTGTTGGGTATAGATGAAAATATACGTAGAGAAAACCCCAACGACGAACGTATAAATGTACCAGCCAATCCCAAAAATTATTGGCGTTATCGTATGCACTTAAGCTTAGAAGCATTGCAACAAGCCCATACATTCAATACTACTTTAACCGAGTTAGTAAAAAACAGCGGAAGATAAATGAGTAAATTTTTTTTATTTTCCAGCTATAGAATAGCCATTAAGCAGCGGTTGCGTCGCACATGTTTAGCTGAGAATAAATATGTAGCCATCTTGTATGTAAATCAGATTTTCTATATCAATTTACAACAGCCTTAGAATTTTTTTACTTCGTAAAATTGTATTACAAAACTGCTCTTTTCAAGTGCCTTCTTTGAGGTTCTGGTTCTTGCACATTTTCTATAATTACCTTGATATTACTTTTATTGTGTTCAAATATTAACACAATTTCCTTTTTAGTTGAGTCGGTTAGGGTTTTGTTGCCATTTAGTTTTATGGTTACTATTTCAGCTAATTCTTTATAATCATTAACAACTATATTATTAGCAAATGAGTAACCAATAGCTTCAGTTGGCATTGGGTAACCATATACATAATTTGGCGGTATGGTATTTAATGGCTTTACAATGGAATCTAATTTTAATTTTACTTTTAAAAGCCTCTCTTTATATAATTGCTTATTTGTTGTTTCTTTATTATTAGTAGCTACTAGTTTTAATGTATTAAGTATCCGCTTCTCAAAATCCTGTTGCTTAATTTCTTTAAATACTTTGCGAACGTCAATCTCAGTTTTTTTTACATCCTCATTTATTTTTTTCCATTCTTTATCTAAGTTTTGGTTCAGGGATATCGTAAAACCATTTTTTATAAATGCTGAGTCAGAATTCAATTTTGTAAGAACTACCTCGTTTATATTGATAGTTTTTAGATCGGCTCCAACATCTATTTGCTTACGGTCAATATTTTCTTCTAAATTTTCTGAAGCTTGAGCAAGGGTTGTAGTAATGGTTTCATTGGTTGCAGTTTCTGCATATGTTTGATGATTTGCCATTTGCTGTTTAGTTAATTCTAAACTGAGGGTCATCTCTTTTTTTAATGGTTTATTTAAAAAGAAAACTGGATTGAAAAATGGATTATTTACTTTAGTGGCAATGGGTTCGATTATTAAGGATTGTGTATTATGCGTAGAAGATTTTGCTACCATTGCTTTGTTTTTACCCCCAATGATTGGGCTAAGCCAAGCCAACGAACTAATGAAAAAAGTTACCAATAGCAAAGTCAATAATTGTAGTTTATAGTTAAAAGGTTTTTCTTTTGCTTCAATCATTCTTTTTACCCTTGGTAATAAATCACTTTTATTTTTTACCGAATTCATAGCCAATGCTGGCGATAATTGCAAGTATGCAATATGCAATAATGCTTCTGCATATAGGGTAGGGTTGTACTGAAACTGCAACACCCAATCATCGCAACTATTCTCTCTTTCTCTTTTAATATTTTTTGAAAGTAATTGTGTAAATGGATTAAAAAATAACATCAACTCCAATACCGATAGGACAATGTTTAATAAGTAATCAAATCGTTTAATATGTGCTAGTTCATGTAGCAATACAGCTTCTAACTGTTGAGTACTTAACTGGTTGATGCTTGCTAGAGGTATTAAAACAATTGGTTTTAAAAAGCCAATGGTAAGTGGACTACTCACCAAGTTACTCAAATACACTTTTACCTTTTGCTTAATACCTAGTTGTGCAGCCACTTTGGTTACAAATATTCTAATATCAATATCTGCTTTTTGCAAGCCTTGTTTGCGTATCTGCTGTGTGTGCTGGTAACTACCCAACAATCTAGCACTTAAAAACACCAATAACAATAAATAAGCTGTAGATAAATAGGGTAATATCTTTTCCCCCTTTACCATAAAGTTTAATAAGTACGATTGTAACGTAGTACCAACCTGTGGTACAATAAAAGAATGATAGTTGTTAAATGCAGCAGCATCTTTCAAGGCTTGGTTGCACTGCACAAAATAAAATTGTAAGGTTATTGCAAACCAAGCAAAGCCAATAAGCTGTGCAGTTACGGCTACCTTATACTTAGTAGCACTGCTAAATTTTAAAAGGCTGTTCAGCAATACATATATCATATACACCAATGCCATTTGCCACAAACTATTGGCAATAGCATAACCCAACGCCTGTAAAAAAGCTGAGTGGGAAACGGTTTGCATCCTCTATTTATTTTTAAGATTATTAAGTAGTTGTTGTATTTCTTCCAGCTCCTCTTTGCTATGTTTTTGATTGCCCAAGGCTTGCATTACTAGCTGGGTAGATGACCCTTGAAACAAACTATTAATCATTTTACCTACAAACTGATGTTGGGTGCTTTCTCTACTTACGTTTGCTTTATAAATATGTGTTTTGTTACTGTCATCACGGGTTACAATACCTTTTTCAAACATAATTTGCATCAGTTTTAAGGTTGTAGTGTAGCCACTTTCTTTATGCAAGCTCAGCACTTCATGCACATCTCTTACGGTAGCTTTGCCTTTATTCCACAGCACTTGCAAAATTTCCAATTCGCTTTCTGTGGGTTTGGTATTTTTATTTATAGCCATAATCATACGATTTTAAAGCAAAATACGAGTTACTTCGTAAAAGAAATATTAAAATTGTAGAACAGTGGTAAATAGGAGTGATGAGTTGTATTTTTTTGTAGCCAGCTGTAGAATATAAATGAAGCTGCGGTTGCGTCGCACATTTTTGGCTATGGAT
>JAYVRD010000208.1:0-5612 GCA_043776595.1 Chitinophagaceae bacterium
GGCATGGCAAACATTTCGCCTACTGTAAGCAATAACATAGAAGCTATTGCAGATATAAACAATGCAGGAAAAAAATTCATACACAAAAAACCAAAAGCAATTAGCAATACACCAATGCGTATAAAAAATAGTGGGTTCTTCTTACCTTCTAGTTTGTGTATCATTACCATTTCTATTGCTACAATTAGTAGCCCATTAATGGCCATTAAAATTCCTATTTGTTGCTCGGTTATATGCCACACCGTTTTTAAAAACAAAGACTGCATGCCAAACAATTGCATAAAGCAAATGGCAAATAAAATGGTAAATATTAAAAAGAAAAGAAAATTACCGTCCTTATAAGGCGATAAACCCTGCACTTCGTTATGCTTTTGCTGCTGTTGATGCTTTACTGCTGGCAATAATTGTAGCATTAACAATGCTGCACACATATTGGTAACTCCATCTACCCAAAATAATAAGTGATAATTTTTAGACGCTAAAAAACCACCCAATACGCCCCCAACAGAAAAGCCTAAATTAATAGCAAGCCTATTGAGTGAATATGAACGTGTACGATTTTCTTCTTTGCTATAATGCACAATAGCTGTAGAGTTAGCGGGTCTAAAACTTTCGTTGCACAAGCTTAAAAAGAAAACACCAATACACAAGCTTACAAAACTATCTAACTCTGCCACTACAAAAAATAAACTACCACCAATAAACAGGGCAAAAAATTGCACATAATAAAATCCAATTTTATCTACGAGCCTACCACTAATTAAAGCTCCCAAAATACTGCCAGCACCAAACATACTAATCACCACACCCGTTTGCCCAATACTAAAACCCAATTTTTGCGTACAGTAAATACTCATAAAAGGCAGCACCATAGTACCACTACGGTTTATTAAAATAACAAAACTTAGCAGCCAAGTTTCTTTACTTAAACCAGTGTACGCTTTTTTGTATAAATTAATAGTTGTGTTAAGCATAAACGTGGGCGAAGATAATTTTTTGTACCCAGTAATACTTACTGTAAGTATTGGCGAAGTATAATGCAAACAAGTTTTTTTGAGACGAGCAACAGAATAGCCATTAAACTTCGGTGGCGTCGCACATGTTAAGCTGTGGATGAAGATGTAGCTTTTATAGAAGCATATTTTTAAGTGCACAAGAGCATTTCGTTTTTTTAAATAAACTGTATACCCCAAAAAACGAAATAAAAAATATTGATTATCAGAGTGATGGATTTGAAAAGTTTTGTATTTTTATTGTTGGTGGTAATTTTGACACAACTCATACTAATTATCAAAACTTTCAGAAATGAAAAAAATGTTTTTACTCTCCGTATTCTTATTTCAATTAACATTATCCTTTGCTCAATCAAACGATTGGGGACCATGGCAAACAACTGCATGTTTTAAAGGGTTGCAGTTTAGAACAAGACCAATGAGTGCCAATCCAAACAATTTTAGCAAGTACATACAATTTAGAAATAATTACTCAAAAAAAGTAGCTTTTAGTTTCGTAGTTAAAGAAGGCAGTAAAGAAACAGATGAATACATAAAAGAAAATGGTGGGCAATATAGAACTGAAATGAAAGCCAACTCAACTGATGATGGACTGATGTGGATATCATTAAAAAATAATAACACCCCTTATTTGGCTATTGGTTATTTGCGACAGCTAGGAAATGACGAGACAGACGCCTCACACCCATTTCAAACTTGTGATGAAAAAAATTCACTTGGCGTTTGCTTGCTCTGTAAGCTTCATCCAAAATTTGGTTGTGGCAATTATGATAAAACAAAAGAAAGCAAACCAATCCAAAAAGAAGAGAATAATTCTACAAATTCATTAAGCGTTGTGGAATTAGAGAACATTATTATTAAAACCCTAAAACTATCTTTAAATGAACATAACCATTTGGTATATCCAGCCTATAAAGATGATTTAAAGAATGTCAAATTTGAAAATAATAATTTAATATTTACAATTGAAGAACGTTATCAAGAAAGTACCTATAAGTGCCCCAGAACAATTGAGATTTATACTTTTTCTTTACCACTTTCAGACATTATTTTAGAGAAAATTGAGAATAATGATTATTCCATAGGGAAGCTAAAATTGCTTAAAATAAAAGCTGAACGAAAGCTAACAAAGCTAACAAAATATCTACAAGGGAATTACTGGGAATGTACGATGGATTATCAAGGAGAAAGATCAGAAGTACTTTCTTCTTACGACTTTGAATACAACTTTGGAACAAAAGATGAAAATTTTATTGAACTTCAAAATGCAATCGAAGCATTAAAAAATCCTGGTAAAAAATATAATAGTTCAGGTAAACAAAACGAG
The DNA here is from genome assembly GCA_043776595.1 of Chitinophagaceae bacterium. GTDB lineage: Bacteria > Bacteroidota > Bacteroidia > Chitinophagales > Chitinophagaceae > UBA1930. The sequence goes on from JAYVRD010000208.1 coordinate 2,341, forward strand.
AATGCTCAAAAACCAGAGGGGACAAATTTTAACCCAACACCGGCTACTTCACCAATTCCAATAGTAAATACTTACACACCTTCTGCTAAAAGATTAAATGCGAAAAAGCTAAAAGAACAAGATTCTGAATTTGATGGAGATTGGTCTCGATTTCTTTCTCGCAATCTAAATGCAGATACATTAGTAAGCAAAGGAAAGCAACCAGGTAAATACACCGCAACAATAAAATTTTTTATTACAGCCGATGGGAAGGTTAGCGAAATAACAACTGTAAGCGGCGACCCAGACGTCGCAGAAGAAGCCAAAAGGGTTATCATGTTAAGCTCTGGCAGATGGATACCGGCACAATACAAATGGAAAGCAATAGGAACATATAAAATACAGCCAATTACAATGTCAATTTCGGAAGAATGATGAAGGTTGTGCTATCAAGTTGCATAGATGGTGCCGTTTGGATTGGACAGAAAGCATCAGGTCATTTTTTTTTCCAAGCAGAGTCTCCTTAAGGGACTCTGCGTTTTAAAGAACGAGATGAATTGGTTTGGATAATTCTTTATCCATTATTCTGCAAACTTCGCCTATGCTTACTCCTCTTTGTCTTCATTATTCTACTACCAATTAAAAGCTTAATTGTTGTTCTATTGCTTAACATGTGTCCTTCGGCATAGCTCAGGATAAACTTGCCACCGAAGTTTAATAGGAGTACAAAAGCTGGTTACATAAAAAAATTATACAGGGTCTACATCTACTACTACACTTACACTTTTGTAGGGGTTGGTGCTTTGTATAATAATAATTTGTTGTTGTATCTCTCTTTTACATTGGTGTATGGTGGCTGCATCTTTGGGTAGTTTTATCATAATTTCCCATAAGTATTGATTGCGAACCCTATCTACTACAGGCTGAGATGGCCCATTGATGTATGCTGTAAAGTTTGTTTTTAAGCCCAGCATCATTAGGTTGGCTGCATCTTCGGCTATGTTTTTTTCTTTGTGTTTAAAGGTTAGCACTATCATTCTAAAATAAGGTGGGTATTGATATGCTTTTCTACTTTCTAGTTCGTAGTAATAGAGTTTTTCATAATCGTGTGCTTGTACAAAATGCAATACAGGGTGGTGCAAATTACTTACTTGAATGAGCACTTTACCTTTGGCATCTTTTCGCCCTGCACGCCCACTTACTTGCTCCATTAGTTGAAAAGCTCTTTCGTTTACCCTGAAATCGGTAAAGTTTAAAATGCCATCTGCATCTATTATACCTACTAGGTTTACATGTTCAAAATCTAACCCTTTTACTACCATTTGTGTGCCCACCAAAATGTCTATTCGTTGCTGCTCAAATAATTTAATTAAAGTATCGTGGTCGTTTTTTCCTTTCACAGTGTCATAATCCATTCTTGCAATTTTGGCATCGGTAAACTCTTCTGCCAGCATTTCTTCAATTTTTTCTGTACCAAAATTCTTTTGAATAAAGTTGTGGCTACCGCATGCTGCACAAGTATTAATTACTGGGTATGTAGTGCCACAGTAATGGCAACTTAATTTATTTTTTGCTTTGTGATAAGTTAGCGTTACATCGCAGTGGTTGCATTGGGGTATCCAGCCACAAGTTTTGCAAATCATATAAGGGCTGTACCCACGCCTGTTTTGAAAAAGTATTACTTGTTTTTTTTCTTGCAGCGATGCGTTGATGGCTTGAATAAGCTGTGGCGTAAAGGCCACTTTTACATTGTCTTTGGTAGCTACTTTTTTTATGTCTATCAATTCTATTACTGGTAGTTCAGATGCACCAAAACGCTCAGCTAGTTTTACCAACCCATATTTGTGTTGCATGCAATTAAAATAACTTTCTATAGAGGGTGTAGCACTACCCAACAATACTTTTGCATGAAACAAAGAAGCATAATATACAGCAGCATCACGTGCATGATAGCGTGGTGCAGGATCTTGTTGTTTGTAGCTAGGATCGTGTTCTTCATCAACAATGATGAGCCCTAAATTTTTAAAAGGAAGAAAGATGGAGCTTCTTGCACCTAAGACAACTTTGGTTTCGCCAGTTTTTACTTTGTTCCAAATTTCTACTCTCTCGTTGGGGTTAAACTTGCTGTGATATATAGCAATATGACCACCAAAATGTTGTTGTAGCCTGCGAATAATTTGTGCTGTTAAAGCAATTTCGGGCAGCATATACAATACTTGCTTGCCTTGCTGCATGTATTGCTCGATTAGCTTAATATAAATTTGGGTTTTACCACTAGCTGTTACACCATGTAGCAGGCAAACGTTTTTATCAGCAAAGTTTTTTTCTACTTCTGCCAAAGCAATTGTTTGTGCTGGCGATAAAACAAAATCTATCTGTACATCTTTAGGTAAACTTTTAATTCTATCGGTGCTACGTTTTTCTGCTTTCAAAATATCCTTGTCTATCAACCCTTTTAGCTGTACTACACTAGCGTTACTTTTTTTTAGTAGCATAGGTTGTGTTACTTCACCTTCGGTTTTTATTAAGTGCAGATAGCTTAGTAGTAACTCCATTTGTTTGGGTGCTTTACCCCAATTGTTGAGTAGTTCACTCAATTGCTCATCATTGTTGTAAGCAGCATTTAGTATAATGTAAGTTTCAGTTTTGGCTTTGTATTTTTCTGTTAGTTGTTCCCATACATAGCATACACGCTTTTCAATTAGTTTTTTAATAATGGGGTACACATGATTTACATCTAAAATTTGCTGTACTTCACTCAGCTTAAGTTCTTTTTTTATTTCTAATGCTTGGGCTACCAAATATTCTTCATCGCTAAAAATGCTACCATCGTTTAAGTCTATTTCGGCTTCTTCGTTCCAAATTAAAATGCTTTCGCTACTAAGTTTTAAGTTGGCAGGTACAGCGGCTTGCATCACTTCACCTTCAGTACATAAGTAGTAGCTAGCCATCCACTCCCAAAATTGTAATTGAGTTTCAAAAACCAATGGATCTTCATCCAATACATTCAAAATTTCTTTTGGTGCAAAAGCTGTAGGCTTTTGGGGTAATATTTTTTTAATAATGCCTGCATATTTTTTATTTCGCAACTGTACTTCTACACGCACACCAGCTTTAGCAGCAGTATGCAGGTGTGCAGGTATAGCCCAAGTGTAGGTTGTGGGCAATGCAAGGGGAATAATAATTTCAGCATATACCCCGTCAACTGTATCAGATGTAAATAGTTTCGTTATATTTTTACTAGTTCCTTCCATTAAAAATTTCCGCTAAGATAGTTCCCCTTTTGGGGTTAG
>JAYVRD010000209.1:0-5612 GCA_043776595.1 Chitinophagaceae bacterium
TTGGCTAAAAATAAACTCAAGGCTTCGCTAAAGTAGTAGCCTACATAACTATTATTTTTACCAACAATTAAGTAGCCTGGCATACCGCTAAACATGCCATTGCTCCACAAAGGAATTTCGCCATGGGCATCTTTGTAATTGTATTGGTCTTTGGCCATGGCTGTCCATTGCGTAATATCGCTTTGTTGCAACACTTTACCTTCGAGGGCAGGTTTGCAATAAATTAACGCCACAATTAAAAACACTGCAATAGCAATGATGTGAGGGATGAGTTCTTTCCAGTTTATTTTTTTCATTCTTTATGGTTGTTAGAAGATTGGCAAATTAAATGTATTTTTCAACCCTATTCAAAATTGTATGAAAGGGATAATCTTTATGGCACGGGTAGCACTTATTTGCAACATTTGTTTTGCATTGGCTATTGCTGGTAGGTATGCATCGCTAGGTGATGGCTGGCAACAAGTAAAAAGTACCATTATTGTTCTTGGGTATTCTGCTTTGTTCATCAATTTATTTGTCAATATGGCTTGGTTCATTGCGATAGCTTTTAAAAAAAGCAGTTTGCCCAAGTGGTTAGGTGTTGTTAATTTTATTTTTTTATTAGCCCAGATATATGTTTTCTTTATTGCTACATACCCTAAACTATGATAACAGATATTTTAAAAAGTAAACCCACCAAACTGTTTTTAGGCATGAGTGCTTTTTTTGTAGCCAATGCTCTAATAGCAGAATGTATTGGGGGCAAAATATTTTCGCTAGAAAGTACATTGGGTTTTACGCCTTTTAATTTTACTTTATTGGGAGAAGGCAATTTATCGTTTGCACTTACCTGTGGTGTATTGCTTTGGCCATTAGAATTTATAATGACAGATATTGTAAATGAATACTACGGACCCAAAGCGGTAAAACGAATTTCGTATACTGCCGTTGCTTTAATTGCTTATGCTTTTTTAATGTTTTATTTAGCCATGAAAGTAACGCCCCCAGATTGGTGGCTTAGCTCTAAAACAGCAGATGGCATACCTAATATGCAGGCAGCTTTCTCTGGCATTTTTGGTCAAGGTATGTGGATTATTGCTGGTAGCATTGCAGCTTTTTTAGTAAGCCAGGTAATAGATGTAACCGTTTTTCATTGGATAAAAAAGAAAACAGGTGCTAAACGAATTTGGTTGAGAGCTACAGGCTCTACACTGGTATCTCAATTGGTAGATAGTTTTATTGTATTGTTTATTGCATTTAAGTTGGGCAATAATTGGAGCTGGCAAAAAGTATTGGCTATTTGCATGGTAAACTATACCTACAAGTTTGTAATGGCTATTGTACTTACACCACTTATTTATGGTGCTGAAAAATTAATTGATAATTATTTAGGACATAATGTAGCTTCTAAAATGAAATTGGCTGCTATGGGAGAAGAAACGGATGGTTTTGAAAATATTCCAACTGCGGGTTAAAGTTTATCCTTCAACATCTTCACTACAACTTTATCAATGGGTAGGGTTAGGCTTTCTTCGTTTAATTCATCCCAAGCTACCCATCTAAATACTTCACAACAACTATTGGGGTTGGCAGTTTGGAGTGTGGTAAAGTCGAATGGCTTTGTTTTAGTTTCTAATACTATGGGTGCACTGACATTTACAAAATAGTAAATAGACACAATTTGGTCAACATTATTAAAAGCAGAAATCATGAAGAAATCTGTAGTATAAAAATGTTCACCCACAGTTACATTCATTCCTGTTTCTTCTTTAAACTCTCTTTTCAGACAGTCTTTTGTGCCTTCGCCAAATTCTAAACCACCACCAGGTAGTTTGGTTATATAGCTTCCTCTTATAAATTCATCACTTACTAAAAGCCTTTTTTGGCTGTCTATCAGTAAGCCATATACCCTAATATTAAAAAGAGCCATGCAATTGGTTATTAATTTTAATTGAAGATAAACATCAGTTTTTAAGAGAAAAATTTATTGGTAAGCAACTCAAATTTATTTTTTTACGATTGTAATAGTATCTTTTAACCCCAAACAACCCTGTCATGAAAAAATTATCTACCCTGCTTGTTCTTATTACCATGGTTATTCTCTTTCAATCGGCTGTTAAAAGAGGCACCAATAGCGGTATTCCTCCATCTGGCTACACAGGTGCATCTGGAGATTTTTGTGTTAGTTGTCATTCAGATTTTGGTCTTAATTCTGGTGGTGGTAGTGTTACTGCTACTGGTTTGCCACCATTTACCTATGTACCTAATCAGGTATATAATTTTTCAATAAACATTTCTCATGGTAATAGCGATAGACAAAAATGGGGATTTGCTGTAAAAGCTGTAAATCGAAATACGGGTGTTGCTGTAGGTACTTTTTCTACTACCAATGCCAATTCAATTGTAAATAGCAATGAGCTGAGCCATTTTTTAGCAGTTGGTACTCCTTCACAATCATCTTACACTTATGGCAATTTAAAATGGACAGCACCAGCAACAGCCAATGTGCCTATCAACTTTTATTATGTAGGTAATGCGGCAAATAGTGATGGCAACAACTCAGGCGATTACATTTATTCTGGCTCTATAGTTATGACACTTCCTATTATCTTAAAAGATTTTAAAGCCACCGTATATGGAAGCAATGTTGTATTAAATTGGCAAACCTTAACCGAAAACAATAGCGACTATTTTGATATTGAAAAAAGTGACAACGGACAAACCTTTTATGCTGTAGGAAGAATAGCAGCTGCTGGTAACACCAGTAATGCAAAAGCCTATAGCTTTACAGACAATAAACCCTCTTATTTTGAAAAACCTGTTTTTTATAGATTGAAATTGGTAGATAAAGACAATAGCTATAAATACTCCGACGTAGTGAATGTAAAATTAAAAGCAGCTGGTTTTCAAGTAATAAAAGCATACCCAACTTTAATTAAAACAGGTAGTACCATATTTGTAGAAGTGGTAAGTGAAAAAAGTCAAAATGTAACCATACAGGTTATAGATATTACAGGTAAAGAACTTGAAAGAACAACAAGGTTAGTAACTACGGGTAATAATAAACTAAGTTTTACTCCAGCTTCTACTTTAAGTGCAGGTTGGTTGTTCGCAAGGTTTATAACCGAAGCTAGCCAACAAACAATTTCATTATCAGTTCAACAATAGTATATCAAAATAAGAACAGCAGTAGGTTGAATAAAATTATTAAATTAAAAATTTTTAAGCAGTTAAAAAAAGGCAAAGTATTGCCTATTGGTAATGTATTTCCTGAAATCACCGACATTTACGGAAATAATTTACAACAACTGAACAGCCACCAGTTTTACATATTACTTAAAGCTTGTATTGAGAAGAACAGAGAAAGTCAAAAAAAACTGTATTCAATTTTTTTTGAGTATGCTTCTGGAATTTGTTTACGTTATGCCAATAACGAAGAGGATGCAATAGAAGTGATGAACGATGGTTTTCTTAAAATTTTTACAGAGTTAAAAAAGTTTGAGTGCAAGCATGACAACCCCATTGCTGCTTTTAAAGCTTGGCTAAAAAAAATAATGATTTATACGGCAATAGACAATTACCGTAAAAATAAAAAGCATAACCAACTTACCGAGTTGAATGATGAGGTTTTGATGGTAGCCAGTGGCGATGAAACTAATTTAGACAAACTATCTTTTAAAGAAATAATTGCTTGTGTGCAAAAGCTGCCACCTGCTTACAAAACAGTTTTTAGTTTGTATGTTTTAGATGGTTTTACACACGATGAAATAAGCAAGCAATTAGGTATTGCGATAGGCACATCAAAATCTAACCTATCAAAAGCTAGGGTACACTTGCAGAAAATGATTATTGCGATACAAAAAAATGAACAGTATGAGCAAAGAGCAATTTGATGAACAAATGGATGAACTAAGCCGTGAGGCTGCCAACCTACAAGGGTTGCCTTTTACCGAAAAGGCTTGGCAGCAAATGGAACAGTTACTCAACAAAGAAGAAAAACGCCGCCGTGCTATTATTTGGTGGTGGATAACGCCATTGGCTTTATTGCTTACAGGTAGCAGTATTTATTATGCTATACACTCAAAAAATACAAACTTAACTATCCATACTACTCAAATAAATGTACCAACAACAATTGCCAATAATCAAATTCAAAAACTAGATAAGTCAACTACTGCACAAGAAGAAAAAGCTGCAAATAATAAAACACAAAATACCACTGCAATACATACTCATGATAAGCATGCTGCGGTTAAAAAAACAAATACCGCTACAACAAACTTTACAAAAAAGAACACTAGCTTACTAGCTACCAATAAAGATGCAACTAATAAACAAAAGCGTCTCCAACCAACTAAAAAAATTGTTGCTACACCTTTTGCAGACCCATCAGCTATAAACATTGCTACCCCAGCAACCGAAAAAAATATTGTACAAGCCAATAAAACAGTAACTGAAAACAAAGAAGAAAAATATAACAAAACTGAAGTAGTACAAACAGAGCTATTACAAACCGAACCTAATAAACTAAAAAAGGAAGAACCTAGAAAAACAGTTGATACAAGTATAACAGCCACAACAAAAAATGAAAAATCGAAAATAAAAAAATCTATTCTTAGCAGGTTTGAAATAAGTGCAGCAGCAGCAGCCGATGTAACTACTGTACACTTTAAAAATGCCAATAAAATAAGTACAGCTTATGGTATAGGCATTACTTTTTTTGCTACTAAAAGGTTAAGTATTGCAACGGGTATTGGCTTTGCAAAAAAATTATACAATGCCGATAGTGCCGACTATGAAAGTGTGCCTTACTTTAACCGCTATACTACAGTGCAAAAGATAACTGCCGATTGTAGAGTCATTGAAATTCCTATCAATCTTCAATACCTAATAAGGCAAAACAAAAACAGTAGTTGGCTGGCAGCAGTAGGTTTAAGCAACTACTTCATGGCGAAAGAAAATTATTTGTACAACTATACAGAAAGTGGTGTGCCTAAAACAACCACTTATATTTTTAAAAATCAAAACAATCATTTACTCTCTGTATTAAATCTAGCCATTGCTTATCGCCAAAAAATCAACCAACAACTCAGTTGGCAGATTAATCCATTTGCTAAATTACCTTTAACAGGCATAGGTCAAGGTAAAATTCAATTGTCAAGTATTGGCTTGCAAGGTTCGCTACATTTTAAACTCAAGAAATAAATTGTAGTTTTTTGGTAGCTGGCTTTTGAATAAATATTAAACAGCGGTTGCGTCGCACATGTTTGGCTATGTAGTGCTATATAGCTTTTATTATGTAGTAGGTCGGTGCAGACAAAATGAGTATGCATCAGCTAAGAGTACAGAATTTGTACTAAGTGTTATGAAGACTTATTAATCTCACTCTATAAAATTGCAGAGTCCTTATCGAAGTCTCCGTTAGGCAACTCTCTACGACGTTAAGAAACGAAATCAAAATCTACGTTTCGATAAAAGCCCAATTCATATTCTATCGTATTACATGTGCGACGCAACCGCTGCTCAATAGCACTACTATACTAAAATGCTTTAATAATTCCGAATTTAAAATTCAACGTTGTCATTAGTCTTCCTTTTTGAGTATTAAAGTTTTTAAAGAAGTTGTATATGGT
>JAYVRD010000210.1:0-21648 GCA_043776595.1 Chitinophagaceae bacterium
CCAGCATTTACAACTATTACAGAAGATTATTTTAAAACTTTTTCAAAAGTGACGAAGTCAGGAAGACTTTTGTAGCCAGCAGTAGTATTTCAATTTAGCAGCGGTTGCGTCGCACATGTTAGGCTTTGAATAAGAATTTAGCCTATAGAGGGTTACAATTTAATTCCGTTTATTAACTACTCAGTGTCCTCTTAGAAGAGACATTGAGAAGAAGGTCTAAAATTGAGTTTAGGTTTTTAATTTATCGTAAACTCTGTGGAAATAATGGTTCGTAGAAGCGTAAAACTTATAGCTATTTTATATATGGAAACCCTTCAACAAAAATTGAGGGGTTTTGTTTATGTACTAACTTTATACCATGTATCGTTTTATTTGTATCATTATAATTTGCATGGCATTAAGCTATCATACATCTTGTCAAATATTTGTAGATACAGGTTTTAATGCCAATCAATTAGCACAAATGTTAGTGGGTCAAGGCGTATCAGTTTTTAACGCTTCGCTAAAGGGTAAAGCCAATCAATATGCAAAATTTTCTGTTGATAAAAGTGCTTTACCAATAGATAGTGGCGTAGTACTTACTAGTGGCAAAGCTAAAACCGTAGGAAATACTATTGGTGTCAATGGAAGCCAAAATTTATTTGCTTCTAACAGTATAGGAACTGCGGGAGATGTGGATTTAAATGGCATCTTTGGTATTAACAATACAAGAGAAGCTTGTGTGTTAGAGTTTGATTTTATACCGCAGGGCGATAGTATTAATGTAAACTATATTTTTACTTCAGAAGAGTACGATGGTTTTGTATGTAGCAATGTAAATGATGCATTTGCATTTATTATTTCTGGACTAGGGTTTTCTACACCTACTAATATTGCTTTAATACCTAGTACTAATATTCCAATTTCTGTTAATAGTATTAATGGAGGCTTAAACTGCTCGGGACCAGGATGTGATATTAATAACTGCACTAGCTTAGGTCAAGGCTCCCCTTTTAGAGCTTACTATGTAGATAACGCTGCTGGGAATTACCTAACACATTATGGGCGAACAGTAACCCTGCACGCAAGTACATCTGTTCAGCGTTGTACTACCTATCATATAAAATTAGTAATAGCCGATGTAGCAGATGGTGCTTTTGATAGTGCTGTTTTTTTGCAGGCAGGTAGTTTTTCTTCGCCTGTTAATGCTTCTTTACAATTAGTAAATACCTATACAGATGCCACTAATAATATTTTGGTAGAAAGATGCCACCCAGATGGAAAAATACAATTATTAAGAAATGTAAATGCTAATAATGCTTTGCCCATGCAAGTAAGATTAAAATACACTGGCACGGCTACTTATGGTATAGATTATAACAATGCAGACACAATTATTAACTTTCAACCCTATCAAGATACAGCTTTTGTAAACATAAATATTGTAGATGATGGCTTGGGAGATGATAATGAAACCATTGTAATAAAATTGGTAAATGGATGCGTATTGTTTAGCGATAGCATAACGATTTTGGTAAAAGAAAAATGGACTTATACCAATTCCCAACAGCTAAATATTTGTAGCTACGAAAACAAAAACTTAAAATCTTCATTTACCGATTCTGTTACCAATTCATTTATGTGGAGCACAGGTAACACTACCAACAATATTACTGTAAATACTACAGGCAGTTATTGGGTAAATGCAGTATATAAAAACAGTTGTACTCAAAGCGATACTTTTAAAATTGCAGTTGATAATTTTACAATTACTACCAGCAATAACATTTCTTTGTGCAGAAATGATAGTACAACAATCACCTACATATCTAATCAGCCTACTACAACACGTTTATGGAGTACTGGTAGTGCTGATAGTATAATAGTTGTAAAAATTGCAGCCAACTACTGGCTTATTGCAAAAAATTATCTTGGCTGTATAGCCAAAGACACAACAATTATTTCAACCAAAGTATCACCAATTATTACATTACCTAAAGCTATTGGTTTTTGCAAAGGTGATAGTACATTGCTAGATGCAACCACAGTTGCAGGTACAAAATACTTATGGAACAATGGCGATACTACAAGTAAAATTTGGACAGCCACACAAGGGCTATTTACAATAATGGCCAACCTAAATGGATGCACAGATATAGGTAGCACCGCTACTACTGTTTTTGATTTGCCTAGTATAAATGCAGGAGCAGATATGGTAGTAATAAATAATTTGCAAATACAGTTAGATGCTGTAGCTAGCAATAATGCCATACGCTTTGCATGGCAACCCAATTATAACTTAAGCAATGCTACCATTTTAAAGCCTATTGTTTTAGGTACTAAAAATATTACCTATACTGTTACTGCTTACACCAGCAATAATTGCCAAGCAAGCGATAGTGTAAATTTAAAAATAGTAGCAGGTTTACAAATACCCAATGTTTTTTCTCCAAATAAAGATGGAGTAAACGACACTTGGAATATACTTGGCATTGGCTCTTACCCAAATGTGTTGGTAGAGGTTTTTGATAGGTGGGGCAGTTGTGTTTTAAGTTCAATAGGCTACTCCACAACTTGGGATGGAAGTAAAAACAACAAACCATTACCGGTTGGTGTTTACTACTATATTATTAAAATCAATCAACCCAACTTTGGAAAAACTATAGCTGGTAGCGTAAGTTTGATTAGGTAACCATTAGTAATTGTATTATTAAAATTAGGCTTTATAAAACTAGCAGTAGTATTTCAATTTGGCTGGTGTTACTTGGCAGATGTTTTGTTTATTGTCATCAGAGTCTTTACTAAGTTATTGCAACAACAACAATAAACTCAATTTCAATTTTCAACTTCCACCACAGTATTTCTCCTAAGAGGATGCTGAGGTTTAAAGAATGGAAACTATTTTTTGTATTGCTTCGCCTTTTATGCTCTACATTTTTAAACTAAAAAAATAGTGAGTAAATCTAAAGAACTTAAAAACTTATTTATTTTTTTGCAACTGTGTAATTCGCCTGTTCATCACATAAAACCAAGCTGGCGGCAACATTGCAAGTAACATACTTCCTGGATAACCTGTGGGTAGTTGTGGTGCATTTTCTTGGTGTTGCAATATTTGATATTTCTTGCTGGCAAGATAATGGTGATCGCTATGGCGGCTTAATTCAAACAGCATTAGTCTTCCCAGCACATGGCTACTGTTCCAGCTATGTTGTGGCATTGCACGTTCATATTTTCTAATACCTGTTTCTTTTCTTTGCAGCCCATAATGCTCAATATAATTAACCGTTTCTAGCAATAAAATTCCTATGAATGCAGCCAATAAAAAATAAACCAAGATGTGGGTACCAAACACCACATAAATTATCACAACCAATATTATTTGTATAAAGTGTGCCTGCACCATTTCATTACTCAAATGCCATTTGGGTAATCCTCTTTTTTTCATCTCCTCATTGGCAATATGCCAAGCAGATTTATAAGAGAAAAAAATTGTTCTGAAATAAAATAAATAAACTGGCTCATTATATCTTGCACTACTTGGGTCTTGTGGCGTAGCCACATTTTTATGGTGTCCTTTATTGTGCTCAATAAAAAAATGCATGTACAAAGAGGTGAGCAATGATGCCTTAGCTAACAACTGTTCAAAAGCATTGTTTCTGTGGCCAAGTTCATGGGCTACATTAATACCAAATACGCCACAAAGCAAACCCATTGTAGCTATTCTGCCAGCAACATCCCACTGCGTAAGGGCACTGTTGTTGAAACTACATAGAAAAAAGTATAAGGCAATAAATTGTAATACAACAAAACAATACAACATATAATCGTACGTGCGGTTATGTTTTGCTATTTCTTCCTCAGCTTTATCCAAGTTTTTTTCATTTGGTTTTATGAATAATTCTGCAAGAGGAATTAAAACAAAAGCATACACCAATGTAGCCCATACCTGTATGCCAGTTGTAGTAAAAGCCAGCCAAGCTAGCAGGTACATGGTAATGGGAGACCAGTACTTAAATGCTTTTATATTCATACCGCTATTTTGTCGAGTAAATTACACATAAAATTTTAAAATAATTCATTGTTTAATCATTTATTCCTTACACTATTTTACCAAATTTGGGCAAATAGGGTTAGCGTAGAAGTACGATTTTTGCTTTCCTACATTTGGTTTTCTTGCATTTTTAGTTTCATTTAAGAACAGATATTAATGATTGAAGAAAGGATACTAAGTTTTTCTACACTACTTCGCCTCCCATGCTACACACATTCAATCTAAAGATATATGGAGTAAATGTAGGCAAGCCCAATAGTAATTATATAGCTATACATGTGCGACGCAACCGCTGCCCAATAGCAATTCTAGAGCTGGCCACAAAATTATATTACGCCATTATGCTTTCTCAACTGTTGTAGTAATGCCCTAAACTCTTTGGGTGGCTCGGCTTCTAAAGCAAACTGCTCGTTGTTTAGTTGAAACTGCAATTGATAAGAATGTAAAGCTAAGCGGTTGAGTATGGGTTTTTCTTCGTCTTCTTTTTTGGCAAGGTTGTACTTTTTTTTAAGAGAGGATATGAGTACAGGCTTTCCATCACCATAAATTTCATCACACACAATGCTGTTACCAATATGTTTCATGTGTAGGCGTATTTGGTGTGTACGCCCAGTATGTATTTCAAATTTAACCCAGCTATATAGTTTAAATTGTTCTAGCACTTCATAATCGGTTAAAGCAGTTTTGCCTTTGGCATGTATTACCATGGTGCCATTATCGGCAGGGTGCATCATTATGGGTGCATCTATGCTACCAGTAGGGTTGTATAGGTTTCCATACACTAGTCCTAAGTAAAACTTCTTTACTTCACGCCCTTCAAACAACATAGATAGTTGGCGGTGTGTAACCTCGTCTTTTGCAAAAACAATAACGCCACTCGTGGGTTTATCTAGGCGGTGTACAGTAAATATATTGCCATATTTTACCATCAATATATCTTTTAGCGATGGCTCGGTTTGCTTTCTATCGGGCACACTCAACAAGCCCGATGGTTTGTTGATGGCTATAAAAAAATCGTTCTCAAAAATAATATCCAGCTTCATATACAAATTACTTTCTGGTAGGCACATTACGTGGTCTTGCTACCTTAGTGTTTTTAGGTTTAGGTTTTGCTTTTGGTGCAGTGGTTACTTCCATAGCTGCTGGCTTGGTGTTTTCTTTTTTAAGAAAACTTTGGTTCATAAACTTCAATAGCCTTACTTCTTTTTCGTGTAGCATACGCCACTTGCCACGGTCTACATTTTTCTTTGTAAGGTTAGCAAACATTACACGGTCTAAGTTTTTTACATCGTAGCCCAAGTGTTCAAAAATTCGGCGTACAATTCTGTTACGCCCACTGTGTATCTCAATGCCTACAATGCTTTTGTCTTTAGCATCGGTGTAGGCTATACTATCTGCATGTACTTCACCATCATCTAAGGTTATGCCACTAGCTATAGCATCCATATCTTTTTTGGTTACGGGTTTATCAAGCCTTACTTCGTAAATCTTTTTTATTTGGTACGATGGGTGGGTAAGTTTTTGAGCTAGTTCCCCATCGTTTGTCATTAGTAGTACACCAGTTGTATTTCTATCTAACCTACCCACAGGATAAATTCTTTCGGGCGTAGCATTTTTAAGTAAATCAAAAATAGTTTTTCTACCTTCAGGATCGTTGGCAGTGGTTATGTAGTCTTTGGGTTTGTTTACCAAAATGTACACAAGGTTGTGCTGCAAAAACAGCTTCTTGCCTTTTACCAATATTTCATCTTTGTCAGAAACTTTGTAGCCGGGTTCAAAAACTTTATCGCCGTTTACGGTTACTACACCTTGCTTTACCAATTCGGCAGCTTCACGCCTACCACAAATACCAGCATGAGCCACAAATTTGTTGAGTGGCATTATTTGGCTAGCAGCAGCCGTTTTGATACTTAAATTTTTTACTGGGGCTTGGTAGGTAGCTGCTGGAGAAGAAACCCCATCTTTTGTAATTACTATTTTTTTAGCACTGGTACCGTAAGGTTTATCAAACGATGAGGCTGATTTTTTATCATCAAATTTTTTTCTCGATTCACCCTTGCTTAATCTTCCATCTTCTCTTTTTCCGTTTGCCAATAATTTCTTGCCTTTTACTTCTTTAAACTTGCTTGGCTTGGGTTTTAAATCTTCATCGGTTACTATACCATGTTTTTTGTCCCATTTTTTTTGCCTCATGGCTTCACCTAAAGCTCGGGCTTCTTTTTTGGCTTTACGTTTATCTTGGCGTATGGCTTCTTTTTTAGCACTGCCTTTGGGTTCTTTGTTAATGAACTTGTCAAATCCTTTTTTGCTCATGGTATTTTGTTTTGCCGTTTTTTCAACTGGAACTGCGAAGATAAGTTTTATGTAGCCTGCAACCTGTATTTACTATTGTTGCAAGTTATTAGCCACTTGAAGTAATGTGTACCAAATAAAAATCCCAACCTTTATTAGTTGGGATTTTTATTTAAAATATTTTCTCGAAGCTTATTTTATTTCATAAGCCGTTAAATCTGTATTCTGTGTAGTAGATGGTATACCTAAAGTTGTGTTACCTACAGTTACATTGTAGTTTATCATACCTACCCCTCTTGCATAGTACAAATCGCCACCACCCAAGGTTAGCGGAAAACCACTGTAGGTAGAGTTGAGCGTAAGCACCACATGCGTTACACCTGTGTAAGCTTTACCAGCCACTGTTTTTGAAATTTCTTTCTCCGTTATTTTATAGCCAGCCGTTACGTTTAATGCGGTACCCATAAAAGTTACTGGTACAATATTCGTCCAAGTAGTGCTTATATCAGCATCTTTCATATACAATTCTTCAACACCAGTAGTAGTTAAGCCAGCAAACGCACCAAAACGATAATAGTCGTTACCTCCTTGATACCAATAATTATTTGCCCCACCACTATTGCTAAGCACTTTGTAGTTTCTGGTATTAATTAAAGTGTCTTTACTAGTAACAGTTAATTTATAGTTAGTAGTTACACCAGCCTGTGTATTGGCATAAGTAAAGTTGCTGCCAGCAGTCAATACTAAAAAGGTACCAGCTGGGGTATCGCTGTCTTTTTTACATTTCCCAAACAAAAACAACGATGCAGTTGCTATCATTAAAATTTTTTTCATGTATCAATTATTTTGTTAAAGATATTTCAAACTGTCAAATTTCAATCATTCTTAAAAAATAAGTTGCTTTTAAGGCTTAGTATAAGGCGTTTAGCTAGGTTAAGGCTACAATAATGCACTTGAATACCACAAATGTTTTCCCCATCATTTTCCCATCTCAAAACAAAATTTGTTCAATTCCTTGCTTTTTAATCAAAAACTCTATTTTTGCCCCCGTAACAAAACATTTTACAATGTCAGACATCGCTACAAGAGTTAAAAAAATTATCGTTGATAAGTTAGGTGTGGATGAAAACGAAGTAACCAACGAAGCTTCATTTACGAACGATCTGGGTGCCGATTCTTTGGACACCGTAGAGTTAATCATGGAATTTGAAAAAGAATTCAACATCTCTATTCCAGATGAGCAAGCAGAAACCATCACTACCGTTGGTCAAGCAGTAGCTTATTTAGAAGAGCATGCTAAGTAAGATTTGACTCCAATAATGTTGGAATAATTTCAATCCGCCATTCTTTAGGCATTAGCCATAAGTATGGCGGATTATTACTTGTACAAGAAGAAGTCCTGAGCGGAGTCGAAGGATGTAGCCAGCTATAGAATATCTATTAAGCTTCGGTTGCGTCGCACACTTGTACTATTGTAACTTTGCTCAGCAATTAAAAACGACTTTTATGGAACTGAAAAGAGTAGTAGTAACTGGCTTAGGTGCATTAACACCACTTGGTAATAACGTTACAGATTATTGGACCAACCTTGTAAATGGCGTAAGTGGTGCCGATAATATTACCCATTTCGATGCCTCTAAGTTTCGTACAAAATTTGCATGCGAGGTAAAGGGTTTTGACCCCATTAGTTTTTTAGACAGAAAAGAAGCTAGGAAAATAGATCGCTTTACACAGTTTGCACTCTACGTAAGCGATCAAGCCATGAAAGATGCTGGCTTAAACAAAGAAAACATAAACCCCGATAGAGTAGGTGTTGTATTTGCCAGTGGTATTGGTGGCTTAATTACTTTTCAACACGAGGTAGTAGACTTTGCCAAAGGAGATGGTACACCACGTTTCAACCCCTTTTTTATACCCAAAATGATTTTGGATATTGCCGCAGGACAAATAAGCATGAGGCACAACCTACGTGGACCAAACTTTGCCGTAGTGAGTGCTTGTGCCAGCAGTACCAATGCTATTATGGATGCCTTTAACCTTATACGTTTAAACAAAGCAGATATTATACTTTCTGGTGGTGCTGAAGCTGTAATAAGCGAAGCTGGCGTTGGTGGTTTTAACGCCATGAAAGCCATGAGTGAAAGAAACGACGACCCCAAAACCGCAAGTCGCCCTTATGATAAAGACAGAGATGGTTTTGTAATGGGCGAAGCAGCAGGTTTATTGGTATTAGAAGAATTAGAACACGCTAAAGCCCGTGGTGCAAAAATTTATTGCGAAGTTGTTGGCTGTGGTGCCACTGCAGATGCCCACCACATAACAGCCCCACACCCCGAAGGTTTAGGTGCAAGAAATGTAATGAGAGTAGCTTTGGAAGATGCTTGCATGCAGCCAGAAGAAATTGATTACATCAACACACATGGTACTAGTACACCTATAGGCGATGGAGCAGAAACAAAAGCTATTACTGCTGTATTTGGAGAACATGCTTACAAGCTTAATATAAGTGCTACCAAAAGCATGACAGGGCATTGCCTTGGTGCAGCGGGTGCTATAGAAGCCATTGCAAGTATTATGGCTGTGGTGCATGATGTTGTACCTCCAACTATCAATCACTTTACAGATGATCCTGAACTTGATCCTAAGCTAAACTTTACTTTTAACAAAGCACAACACCGTACCGTAAACGCTGCACTTAGCAATACGTTTGGCTTTGGTGGGCATAACGCCTGTGTAATAGTGAAGAAGTATAAGGGCTAAAATAAAATTCAACTCATTTTTTTATAATGCAAATCATAAACGGTTTGCATTTTTATTTCAGCAAACTATTTATGCTATCTTAGTGCAAAATTTATTTTATATGGGTTTGGTATATGCAGATATTCAGTTGATTAATGGAGAAGATATTGCTTTAGAACGTCGTCACATAATAGGGCAAGACGAAGTAAAAAACACATGGATAAATATTTTGGTAGATACTGGCAGTTATATGCTAGCTATCAATGAAAGCATTCAAGAACAATTACAATTTCCTGTAGTAGAAAAAAGAAAAGCCCAAATGGCAGATGGTAGAATTGTAGAATGTGATGTAGTAAGCCATGTAGAGCTAAAATTTAAAAATAGAAGAACCATGTGTAACGCTATGGTTTTGCCTGGGGACAATGAACCATTATTAGGTGCGATACCTTTAGAGGATATGGATGTTTTGATACATCCTTTAAGACAGGAATTAATTGTAAACCCAGAGCATCCGTATTTTGCCCAAATGAAAATGAAATAAATATTTCAACACATTCTTATCTTACTCCTCTAAAAAATTTCTTTTGCAATTCATCAGGCAATTTTTCAAAACCTCAAAAAAATCTTCTTTCGATAAGCAGGTAGAAAATGTGTTGGGCTTAAAACCTGGCAACCTTACCTTGTACAATACTGCACTAAGCCACCGAAGTGTAAAAGATACGCCTGATGAAAACAACGAACGTTTAGAGTATTTGGGAGATGCCATATTAAGTGGCATTGTTGCAGACTATTTATTTAAACGCTACCCTTACAAAGGCGAAGGCTTTTTAACTGAAATGCGTAGCAAAATGGTAAACCGCCAACAGCTAAACGATATTGCGGTGAAAATGGGCTTGAAAAAAATTACTTTATACAACAAGTTTGATAACTCTTTAAAAGGCAGCCAAATATTTGGCAATACTTTAGAGGCTATAGTAGGTGCTGTGTATTTAGATAAAGGCTTTAAAAAAACACAGCAATGGGTACTGAAGCAAGTAGTAATACCTCACATGTTTGTAGATAGTTTAGAGGCAATAGACATTAACCTTAAAAACAAACTTATTGGCTGGGCAGCTAAAAATGGTAAAGTGCTTTTGTTTGATTTGGCTGAAGAAAAATTAGAAAGTGGTAGGCGAGTATTTACCATAAATGCTGTTTTAGATGGCGAAATACTTGCTTATGGTAAAGCTTTTAATAAAAAAGATGCCAGCCAAATAGCTGCTCAACTGGCAATAGAAAAAATTGGGTTATAATTTTTTACCGATTATAGATACCTGCTGGCTAAAACAGCCTTTTTGCTAGGTAAAAATCATTAATTTACACTTTCGTTTTCTATTTGCAATGCATAAAAATTTACCAATGCTTTCTGTTTGTTCTATATCAACAACAGTAAAATTATTTATTGTTTATTTGTTCTGTTTTGTTTGCATACATACAAATGCTCAACAATCTGTATGGAAATTCAAACCACGTTCGATATCTTTTATAGAAAATGGCAAAACAAGCACTACAGTAGTTGAAGAAAAACATAGAGGAGCAAACAACATTCAAAATAAAACACTAGCAAATTGCCCTACCAATATAGATTTTGAATTAGGAAATTTTTCTAATTGGGAGTGTTTTACAGGATTAATTACTAGTAATACCGGTGTGGTAAATATGAATGGAGCAGCTCCACCAGTAGTTAATAGACATACCATTATACCATCTACATCTACTGTAAACGATATTTATGGTGGATTTCCTATTAAATGCCCTAATGGCAGTGGTTACTCTGTTCGCCTTGGAAACTCTAATACAGGTAGAGAGACTGAAAGGATTAGATACACTTTTACCATACCACCAGGGCAAAATGATTTTAGTATCATTTATTATTATGCTGTTGTATTTAATGATAATGGGCATCCTGCAATACAACAACCACGGTTTCAGGCAAAAGTATATGATGCAGCAACTGGTAATGGTTTGGGATGTGCCACTTACGATTATACTGCAGCAGCCAACCTGCCTGGTTTTTTAAATTCACCATTAGCAGCAAATAATTCTCCTGTTAGGTATAAAAGTTGGACACCCGTTACAGTAAGCTTAAGTGGGCTTGCTGGTAAAACAATGATACTTGAATTTACTAGTGGAGATTGTAGTCAAGGTGGTCATTTTGGTTATGCTTATGTAGATGTAGATGCAAGCTGTAATGGTATAACCGTTAATGGTGCAGAATATTGTTCAGGTGCAAATTCGATAACTTTAACTGGACCTCCGGGCTACCAAAATTATAACTGGTATAATTTCGATTATTCAATTTCGTATGGCACAGGGCAAACCATTACTATCTCACCTGCACCCACAACTAATTCTATTTTAAATGTAGCCCTCTTTCCTTTTGCAGGCTTTGGTTGCAACGATACAGTTACTACAACTTTAACAGCTCATCAAAAACCAGTAGCAGGTTTTACGGTAGATACGATACCCATTTGCTTAGGTGGTAATAATTTCTCATTTACCAACACTTCTACTGTTACAGATACTTCAACATTGTCTTATGTATGGAAGTTTGGTGATGCTGGTACTTCTACAAGTTTAAATCCTAATCATACGTATGCAGCAGCTGGTAATTATACCGTAAAACTTATTACTTCAAGTGCATCTAACTGTAATGATAGTACCACAAAAACAGTGTATGTAATACCCAACCCATCGGCTACATTTGATATTACTTCTTTGCAAGCCCAATGTTTTTCTAATAACAATTTTACTTTTAATAATACTTCGCCAGCTTATGCAGCACCTGTTGGTTATACTTGGTATTTTGGTGATGGGGGTTCGTCAACAACAAACCCTGCTGCCCATAGTTATACCACTGCAGGTAATTACAATGTAAAATTGGTGGTATCGCAAACAAGTAATAATGTATGTAAGGATAGTATAACCAAAGTAATAGCTGTAGAACCAGCACCTACTACTGCCTTTGATTTTTATGGCAGTAGTAAACAATGCTTAAAAGGTAATTTGATTAAGTTTAAAAATAACAGCACTACAGCTGGTACACCACTTACTTATTTATGGTATTTTGGAGATGGCAATACATCTTCCCAAGCAGAACCTCAGTATAGTTATATTACTGCTGGTACATTCACTGTAAAACTAATTGCATTTGGTGCAGCAGGTTGCAAAGACAGCATTACGCATACTGTAACGATTGATGTAATGCCTACAGCCAGCTTTGCCATTGCTGGTGGCAACAGGCAATGTCAAGATGGTAATTTATTTTCTTTTGTAAATAACTCAACACTTGCAGCTACGCTAAACTGGAACTTTGGCGATGGCACTACCAGCACCTTACTTGCACCACAACACACTTATATCAATGCAGGCACATATACAGTAACAATGATTGGTACCAGCATTAATGGTTGCAGCGATACAACAACACGACAAGTTATTGTAGAAAACAAACCCACACCCAATTTTACAATTACTGGTGGCAATGAACAATGTGTACGTGGCAATAATTTTAATTTTTTAAATACAACAACGGTACCAATTGGTACATTTACCCAAAGCTGGCATTTTGGCGATGGTAGCTTACCATCTGCATTGCTTAATCCTTTTCATAGTTATAACTCTGTAGGTAGCTACACAATTAAACTAATTATTACAACCGATAAAGGCTGTATCGATAGTATTAGCAAAACCATAAATACCAACCCCAACCCTGTGGCAGCATTTAGCATCAACGATACAGCACAATGCTTGCGTGGCAATAATTTTTCATTTACTAATAATAGTACAATAGCTACTGGTACTAATACCTATACTTGGAATTTTGGAGATGCTACTACTAGTACCCAACAAAGTCCTATAAAAAATTACAGCACCTACAACGCCTCCTATCCTGTACAATTAATAGCTAGTAGCAATAAAAGCTGTAATGATACAATCACAAAAAATATACGTTTATACCAGCATCCGGTAGCTGTATTTACTATTGCCAGTAATGTACAGCAATGTGAGAAGAGCAACTTGTACCAATTTAGTAATGCAAGTGTTTTTCCATCAACTTTGGCTTATCAATGGAGCTTTGGTGATGGTAATTCTTCAACACAATCAAATGCTGTGCATCAATACGCAGCATTTAGCAACTACACAGTATCTCTAGTAGCTGCATCTATAGAAAAAGGCTGTACAGATACAGTACAAAAAACAGTAGAAGTATACAAAAACCCTGGAGCATCTTTTGCGGTAAATAATTTATTACAATGTTTAAGAGGCAACAATTTTGTATTTAGCAATGCACCTATTGGTACTACCTATCAATACAACTGGAGCTTTGGTGATGGTAGTATAGACAACACTATTTCTCCAACCCATATGTATGCTACTGTTAATAATTACAATGCAAGATTAATAGTAGATAACATTGCCACACCAATACTTACTTGCTCTGATACGGCTACAAAAATTGTAAGTATTCGCCCCGATGCAGTGGGAGTAATTTTCAACAAAGGCACACATATTATTTGCGAGGATGATTCTATAGCATTAAATGCAGGTGGTGGTGTTACGTATCAATGGTATTTTAATAGTAATGCTAATGCCATTACTAGTGCTACCGCTGCTACTTATAAAGCTTTAAGAGAAGGTTTTTATACTGTAGATGTTACCAATCAGTTTGGTTGTACTTCTACCTCTCCTGATACTGCTTTTGTTGTAGAGAGGAAAAAACCACAGCCCGATTTTATTTGGGATTCTTATTGCATCAATAAATCCATACAATTTAGCAATAGCACAAATGTAGGTGCTAATAATGCAGCCAATTATACTTGGCATTTTGGCGATAGTGCTACCTCTATATTACCTGCACCATTGCATGCTTATACTAATGCAAAAATTTATACCATCAAGCTTATTGCAGCATCTACACTTTGTCCCTATCATATTATTAGCAAACTAAAAACAGTGAGGGTAGAAACGCCACCATTGCCTGTACGCTATACCAACCTACATGGCGTTGTTGGCAATAGCTATACATTAAATGCAAGAAACATTGGTGCAGTTTATACTTGGCTACCAGTGATAGATTTAACTGCTGCTAATACACGTACACCCATTTTAAAACCAACGGGTGAAAGAAATTTTACAGTAAAAATTACTACACCCTCTGGTTGCCAAACAACAGATAGTTTGAAAGTTTTGATTTTTAAAGAAAGTGATATACTAGTACCCAAAGCTTTTACACCCAACAACGATGGGCTAAATGATGTGCTGTACCCAATACTAGTAGGTATAAAAGAGTTTAAATTCATGCGAATTTATAATCGTTGGGGGAACCTAGTATTTACTACTAATAACGAAAAAATGGGTTGGAATGGAGAGTCTAAATCTCAACAACAACCTACTGAAACTTATACTTGGGTAGCCGAAGCAATAGATGATAATGGAAATCTAATTAGACGTGGGGGCAATACAATTTTGATAAGATAGATAACCTGTGACATGATGAAGCAATTAATGTTTGTTTGTATTATTTTATTGTTAGGTGCTAAAGTGAGTACTGCACAGGATCCTCACTTTTCACAATACTTTGCATCGCCGGTAACATTAAACCCTGCTAATGCTGGCACTTTTGATGGAACACTTAGAGTTGCTGCCAATTATCGTACACAATGGTGGGGTGTTGGTAATCCCTTTACTACAGCAACCATTTCTGCAGAAGGTTTTATGTTACGCAATCGTATGAGAGAAGCTAATAAGTTGGCATTCTCACTTGTAGCTTTAAACGATGCTAGTAGTGCAGGTGCTTTAAAAAGTACCTATTTTTCTGCTGGTCTTGCTTATCATGTAGCGTTAGATGAAAATGGGGACAACAGCGTTGGTTTGGGCTTCAATGCTACCTATGCACAAAAACGTTTAGACTACAGCAAACTTACTTTTGCCAGCCAGTTTATGAGTGGTGGCTTTAACACAAGCATTGCTAGTGGAGAAGGTTTTGCTGGCACTAATAGCTACGCCAATTTTAATGTGGGTGGCATGTATCAATTTAAAAATGAAAGAACAAAAGCCTACTTCGGTATTGCTGCATGTAATTTTTTAGATGAGAAATTGTCCTTCAATAAATTCTCTGGTTATCAAGAAAATATCGCCATGCGTTACACAGCTAATGCAGGTGTTACCACTACAACTGTAAATGAAAATGCGTACTCTTTTTCTGCTAACTATAATATGCAAGCAGGGGCTACAGATGCCATTTTTGGTGGGGCATACTCTTGGATTTTTAATGGGAACGAGTATCAAAACAATTACTTTACAGCAGGTGCATGGTATAGAGTAGATGACGCTATAATACCTTACATAGGACTTACTTGGAGCGATATACAACTGGGGTTTAGCTACGATATTATTACTTCTAATTCCAAACTAAATACACCCAAAAATGGTAGTATGGAACTGTCGTTAATCTTTACTGGTAAAAAAGGGGATGTAGGTATAAAATGCCCACCAAAATTTTAATTTCCCCTTGAAACAAAAAATCAGTTTATCTCAAAACAAGTACGTTTTAAAATAAACTGATTTTTAAAAATTGTTAATTTATTGTACAGGTATATACACTGTAGTATCCTTTACCTCGTACACAAATAGTTTCATTTTTTCTGGTGTGATAGATATGATGCTGTCTTTCGTTTCTTTACCCATTGGGTTTACTTTTATTAAATACTTTTTGTCATCACTTATTTTCCAAGTGCTTTTTTGTGGGCCTTGGGGTGTGGCTACTTCTAGTGTGCCATCTGCTTGGTAGTCATATTCAATACTTGTGATTAAATCATTAAGACCATCACCTGCAGCTTCCATTTGTCCAGCAGCTTCAGGACTCATTTTTCTAACTCTTTCAATCATAATTTTCTTAAAAACGCCTACAGCACTTTCATCGGCTTTCCATTTTCTCACAATGTCTTTTTGTGGGTCTCCTAGTTTGGTAAAGGCAGTAGTTGCTACAAATAGGATTAAGGTAAAAATTACTTTATGCATGATTTTTATTTTTTTATATTAGTGCATAGGTAGCAAAAATTATTACACCCCTTTAAAAATATTTTCTATAAATCTATATCATTAGTAGGATAATGCTATTTTCGTATCCTTAACCTTACAATAATAATCATGAGTTTACGATTAGGCGATACAGCACCCAATTTTAAAGCCCAAACTTCTATTGGCAATATTGATTTTTACGAATACTTAGGTGATAGCTGGGGTATTTTATTTTCTCATCCAGCTGATTACACACCTGTTTGTACGACTGAATTGGGTAAAACAGCGTTGCTAAAAGCAGAGTTTGATAAACGCAATGTAAAAGTGCTGGCACTAAGTGTAGATAGCTTGGATAAACACGAAGGTTGGATAAAAGACATCAACGAAACACAAAACACCCATGTAGACTTTCCTATAATAGCCGATGAAGATAAAAGTATTGCCCACACTTACGATATGATACACCCCAACGCTTCTGAAAACTTTACAGTGCGTAGTTTATTTATAATAGGACCCGATAAAAAAGTTAAACTTACCATTACATACCCAGCCAGCACTGGTAGAAATTTTAATGAAGTATTGCGTGTGATAGATAGCCTACAACTTACTGCCAACTACAGCGTAGCCACACCAGCCAACTGGAACCCTGGCGAAGATGTAATAGTAGTACCTGCAGTAAAAACAGAAGATGCGATTGCTAAATTTCCAAAGGGATTGAATATTGTAAAGCCTTACTTGCGTTATACACCACAACCCAATTTAGATTAAATTTTTTGTTGTACTCGTTTTTTGGTGAAGCCTATGTGTATGCATGAGCTTTTTTTTGTAGCCAGCTCTAGGAATTCTATTAAGCTGCGGTTGCAAGTTTATCCTGAGCTGAGCCGAAGGGCACATTTTAAGCTATGAATTTCAATGTAGCTTTTAGAAGCCTAACACATTTCTTATTTCACCACCACTATAGGCAACTCAATCAATAAAAAGTCATCAGATTTGGTGTCGTAAAATTTAGCTTTTATGGTATAATTGCCGGGGTCAAAATCATCTAAGCCTACCATCATTTCAAAAGTTATCCATGGCCCCATTTCTTTTGGGTTTACCTCTTTTAATGTGTTTATGTCTCCACTTTCAAACATTATTTTGCCTTTGCCATCTACTACAGTAAACGCTTTTGCAGGATACATAATACCCTTTGCATCTTTTTTAAAACCACCAGGTTTGTTCAACGAAAAATTGATTACTGCATTAGGCTTTACCTTATTGCCTTTCATTTCTTGCTCATCGCAGGTAATATCAATGCTACTAAAAGCAATGTTTTTAGGTTTGTTGTAAGTAGCACCTGTAGCTGTATGCGTAATTTTTTGCTGAGCCACTACCATAAAGGATATACTTACAAAAGCTATGAATAACACTAATCTTTTCATTACAAATAATTTATCTAGTTAATAATATTTCCGTCCATCTTCTCCATCTATAAAGCTACATATACATCTATAGCCAAACATGTGCGACGCAACCGCTGCTTAATTCTTATTCAAATGCTCGTTCCCCAAAAAATTCTACTACAAACTTTCATACACCACAGCAGCACCTTGCCCAACACCTATACACATAGTTGCCAAACCATACTTGGCTTTTCTTCTTTTAAGCTCGTGCAAAAGCGTTGCAGAAATTCTGCTACCACTACAACCCAAAGGATGCCCAATAGCTATAGCACCACCATTTACATTTACTTTGGTGGCATCCAATTCCAAATCCATCATACACGCAATAGATTGAGAGGCAAAAGCTTCGTTTAGTTCTACCAAATCTACATCTTCCATTTTTATTGCTGCACGGTGCAAGGCTTTGGTGCTAGCAGGTACTGGCCCAATACCCATAATGCTTGGCTCTACACCAGCCACAGCCATACTTACTACTCTGCCGATGGGTTGTAGGTTAAACAGTTTCACTGCTTCTTCACTAGCAAGTAGCAGGGCTGCAGCACCATCGTTTATGCCAGATGAATTACCAGCAGTTACTGTACCTTCTTTAATAAAAGCAGGTTGTAATGCAGCTAATTTTTCAAGGCTGGTTAGTCTTGGGTGTTCATCTACAGCAAACAGGGCTGCCATTTTATTTTCTACAATTTCTATAGGTACTATTTCATCGTTCCATTTGCCAGCAGCCAAAGCAGCAGCATATTTTTCTTGGCTTGCTAAGGCAAAAGCATCTTGTTCTGCTCTGCTTACGTTCCATTGCTTGGCTACGTTTTCTGCAGTTTCGCCCATGGTGTAGGGGTGATATAAATCACTCAGTTTTTTATTAATAAAACGCCAGCCCATGGTGGTATCAAATGTTTCTACTTTTCTATTCCATGCACCATCGGCTTTAGCAGTTACAAATGGTGCACGTGTCATACTTTCTACACCACCAGCTATGTACAACATTCCATCGCCACACATAATGGCACGGCTGGCATCCATAATACTTTGCAAGCCACTAGCACAAAGGCGGTTTACTGCATTGCCACTAACGGTTGTAGGCAAGCCAGCAAGTAAGGCAGCCATTCGAGCTACGTTTCTATTATCCTCACCAGCTTGGTTGGCAGCACCAGCAATTACATCTTCAATCATATTTGCATCTATGGTGGGGTTGCGTAGCACTAAAGCTTTAATAACATGAGCAAGCAAATCGTCGGGGCGTATGCCACTCAATTTACCACCATAACGCCCAATGGGTGTTCTTACAGCATCTATTATATAACATGTTTTCATACAAGTATTTTTTGGTAATTAGCTTTAGAATAAGAAATGAGCTGCGGTTGCGTCGCACATTTCATCTATTGAATATTAATTAAGCAACCCACCACAAAGAAAAACAAAATATCCATCCGCTATTAAAAACTAAAATACCAGCAAGTGGGTATATAGACAATGATTCTAAACTGCTAACTATGCAATTAATAAAAACAACCAATATGAAAATTTCAACAAAAAAATTACTAGTACTTGCCACTACTGGTAGTTTAGTTATGCTAAGTGCATTTAAAATAAACCAAAAAGTGAAAGAAGTAAGTGAAATAAAGAAAACCTTACTTAGTAGTTTTTTTAAAGATGAAAATTACGACTCACAAAATTACAATGTAGAGAGTTACCCCGATACTAACATTGTGTTCACTCCAAAAGCAGAATCAAACAAAAAAAGCATACTCTCTAAAACGTTTTATGGCATACCAGCACCTTACACTTTTGCTGAAGCAGTAGACCCTATAAATGGTTATTTCTCTAAAGAGTTTAATGAAACTTTTACACAAACTTTTGGCAAACCCATTCTTGGTAAAACAATAACAATGGCTTCTTTTTATGTAGATGAAGATACCAAGAAAAAAGTGTTTAGCGAGTTTACTTTTTATGATAAAAATGGTGTACAAGCTGCTTTTGATAAACTCTATGTAAAACCAACAGAAGATTTTGAAGGATACAGCATGAAAAAACTCTACGATCTTACCGCCAAAGAATACATGCGAGACTTTACTAAACTAATGGTGTATTTAATGAACAAGAAGCCTTTATTTATCAAAATAAGTGCGGACTACTTAGCTAAAGCAAAAGCTGATAAAAATTTTAAACCTCGTAATGTATGTCCAGGCTACATGAAACAATTATTTCCTAAAGAATTAGATGCTAAACAATTTACTGCTTTTCAAGGTGAGATTTATGAAAGTACTTTGGGTTCTTTAATAAGACGCCAATGCGATGGCACAATGCCTGTATTACTCAACTGCCTTAAAACAGTTTTAAAAGATTACGACCCAGAAGCATTGAAATTGATTAAGGGAAAATTTTAGATAGTAAAGCCTTGCAATTTGCAGGGCTTTTTTTATGTGCAAGTTCTTGTATTTTCAATCTATTGTTTGTACCTATGCAAAAACAAAACTCATGAAACTTCCCTCAAAAAAATTCATAGTAATTGCACTTGGCTGCATAGTTGTTTTAGGTGCATTTAAAACGGTAAGGTATTTTAAAACGTTGGTAGATGTAAGAAAAAGCTTGTTTACTACTTTTTTAGTAGATGAAACCTACACATCAGAAAACTATAATTCAAGTAAGTACCCCGATACCACAATTGTGTTTAAAACAACTCAAGAATATAAAACTGTATTGATGAGTCCAAAGGGTACAGCATTTCCTAGTGCCTACCAATTACGTGCTTCTGTTTACAACAGCGATGATTATGAGGAGTTAGAATTTGAAAGTAACTGTATGCAGCTATTTGGAAAGCAATTAAAAGCCAAATCTGTACCTATGGCTTACACCTATGAAGATGGAACAAAAAAGGAATTCACATTTTATTCTGCACCAGGCTTACAAGCAGCTTTTGATAAAGTGTATGTAAAACCAACCGAATCTTTTGAAGGATACAGCATAAGGAAATTGTATAACCTTACCATGAAAGAGTACATGCATGATTTTACAAAATTTATGGTAGCAGTAATGAATAATAAACCAGCTTTTGTAAAAGCAAGTAGCGATTATTTATTAAAAGCAAAAACCGATAAGAATTTCGATGTATATCTTGCTTCGGCAAGGGCATTGAATATGGTTTTTCCTACCGATAGAAGCAGGCAACAATTCCCCAACTTTGAGGACCATATATCTTCAAGCACTATGGGTTCCTTAGTACGTAGGCAGTGTGATGGTACTTTACCCACTATGCTTAAATGCCTAAAAACTGTATTAACTGATTATGACCCCGAAGCTTTAAAACTCATCAACGGACAATTTTAAATAAAAAAGCCCTGCATTTGCAGGGCTTTTTCGTTGGTATTTATCATTACAAATCATCTTTTTGAAACTTGCGAATGGCAAAGAAACAGTATAAACAAATATATGCTACACTTACCCCCAGTAGTACATAAACAGATGGTGCTTCTTTATACATTAAATCTTTACCAAAAGGCATAGGTATCATTACATCACTTGCTTCTAAAGGCATATAATAAAATACATAATGCCCATTTAATATTTTGCCATCAATCAAGCCTCCAATAATTTGCTCAAATATTAATCCATACAAAAAGAAGATAGCCATTGCCAAACCGCTTCTTCTAAAAAGCACAGCTAGTATCATAGCCAAAAACAAATAGCAAAGCGTTTGTACAAAACTGTAGCCTATAAACTCAACTCCTTGTAAGGAAAATTTGCTACTAAATGCTGCACCAAAACCCCACGCATTAAGTGTTACAATAATAGTGGTTATGATTGCTATTACTAATCCCGTTAATATTTTACTGGTAACAAACTGCTGCCTACTAAAACCATCAATTACATTTTGTCTATGGGTTTTAAAAGTGTATTCATTCGAAATAAGTAAAATCATTAACATACCAGGAAAGTACAATAACCAACTGCTTACCCAAGCAATGGTTTGGTAAATTTTAGGAAAGCCATAAGGAAATAGTTCTATTGGCATATTATTATTTTTCAACTCTAGTTGAAACTGGTAAGCGATATAATTAACGCTGAATAAGCCAAGTACATACAAAC
>JAYVRD010000211.1:0-5564 GCA_043776595.1 Chitinophagaceae bacterium
TATAACAGGCACATGATTTTTCCAGTCCAATATCTTAAATAAAATTTGCGATGAAATGTTGTAAGGAAAATTACCCACAACAGTAAAGCTATCTTCAAATGGTGCATCTATATCTAAAAAACTTTGGTGTATAATCTTGCCTTTGATGAATGGATAAGTAGCTTCTAGATAGGCTACTTTTTCGGCATCTAGCTCTACTGCTTTAAAGTTGATGTTGGGTATGGGTAATAAAAATTTGGTTAATGCACCACCACCTGGACCAACTTCTAACAATTGCGTAAAAGGAAATTCTTGCAAGGCAGCTACAATTTTGTGGCAAATGTTTTCATTGGTTAAAAAGTGCTGTCCAAGCGATTTTTTTAATGTGTATTGCATTAGGGCAAAAGTACGCAGTTTGAACTTTGGAATGCTGAGGTATGAATAGAACCTACTTGTGTCATATGTCTTAGCTTGGGATAAATTCATAATAGTTGTTGCGTTGAAATTCAAAGGCCTTCAACTGAAATAAAATCCTATATTTGTGGCATCATATTCTCCTTCTTAGCAGGCTAAATAACTTACTTCTCCTCCAAAAAGCTAATCAAGTCATAGGTTGTAGAGCATATAAAAAACAACCGGCAGCCCGCTGCCACTATTATTTATTTTAAACAATTTTAATTTTGTTATTCGAGCAATTACATTTGATTGAGCCTATTTTAAAGGCCCTCAAAGCAGAAGGTTATACCCAACCAACACCTATACAAGAGCAAGCAATACCGCATGTATTAAGGGGTAAAGATATTTTAGGTTGTGCCCAAACAGGTACAGGAAAAACAGCAGCATTTGCTATACCCATTTTGCAAAACTTATTTTTGCAAAAGAGAGATAACCAAAGCTTTCACCAACACATTAAAGTATTGATTTTAACACCCACAAGGGAGTTAGCTATACAAATAGATGAAAGTTTTGCATCGTATGGTAAGCATACTGGCATTTCTCATACAGTTATTTTTGGTGGTGTATCTCAGCATAGCCAAGTAAATGCACTAAAGCGTGGTGTAGATATTTTAATAGCTACGCCTGGTAGACTTTTAGATTTAATGCAACAACGTTTTGTAAGTCTTAGTCACCTGCAAATTTTTGTGCTTGATGAAGCCGATCGTATGCTTGACATGGGTTTTATAAACGATGTACGTAAAATAATTACCAAACTACCAGACAAAAGGCAAACACTTTTCTTCTCTGCTACCATGCCTAGAGAAATTGCAGGTTTAGCTAATAGCATTTTAACCAATCCTATTAAGGTAGAAGTAACACCTGTATCTAGCACTGTAGAAAAAATACAACAACAAATGTATTTTGTAGAACGAAGCAATAAACGCTTGCTACTTACAAATTTGCTACAAGACAAAGAAATACAACGTGTTTTGGTTTTTACAACCACCAAGCATGGTGCTGATAGGGTAGTAAAAGAACTAAACAAAGTAGGCGTTCATGCCGATGCTATACATGGTAATAAATCTCAAAATGCAAGGCAACGAGCATTGGGAAATTTTAAAGATGGTAACCTGCGTGTATTGGTAGCTACTGATATTGCTGCACGTGGCATTGATGTAGATGACTTAACCCACGTTATTAATTATGACTTACCAAACATACCCGAAACCTATGTACACCGAATTGGGCGTACAGGACGAGCTGGTGCAAGCGGTATTGCTATTTCTTTTTGCGATGCTGAGGAAAGACCATTTTTAAGAGACATTCAAAAACTCATTGGTATTTCAATACCCGTTATAGAAGAACACCCTTACAAAATGGCTTATGCAAACTTTGCTCAAACTGCTGCAAGCACTGCAGCACCTGTAAATAAAGGGCATGGTGTATTTAGAAGAGGTAGAGGAACTTTTAGACAATAAAATAAGTAACTGGCAAATGCGAAAGTGTTTGCCAGTTTTTTTGATTGAAATAGTTTAGCGTACTACATAGGAGCTAAATAGTAGTACATAGCTAAACATGTGCGACGCAACCGCAGCTAAATATTTATTATATCGCTTGCTCAATAAAAATTCCTCAACTTTTCTACCGCCTTCTGTAAAGTCTCTTCTTTTTTTGCAAAGCAAAAACGAATGACTTTATTATCTTCTCCATTTTTATAAAAAGCAGAGACGGGTATGGTAGCTACACCATATTTTTTAGTAAGATGAATGGCAAAATCTTTGTCGTTCAGGTCACTTAAACCAGCATAACTGTAGCATTCAAAATAGCTACCATGGCTGGGTATGCAAGTAAACGGTGTGGCTTTCATTTGCTCTCTAAAATAATCTCTTTTTTGTTGTATAGATGAGCCTAGTGTAAGGTAAGCAACCTCGTTTTGTAGGTAATCGGCTAAGGCAAATTGTTTAGGGCT
Source organism: Chitinophagaceae bacterium (assembly GCA_043776595.1). Lineage (GTDB taxonomy): Bacteria > Bacteroidota > Bacteroidia > Chitinophagales > Chitinophagaceae > UBA1930. Next base: position 2,387 of record JAYVRD010000211.1, read on the forward strand.
ATCGCAGCTAAAACAATTAAACTGATGCACTTTTCTAAACTCACTCATCATGGTTGCATTGCTGATGCAATAGCCTAATTTCCAACCAGTACAGTGGTAGGTTTTGCCAAACGAAAAGCATACAAAACTTCGTTCCATTAAATCGGGGTAGCGTAAAATACTTTGGTGTAGTAAGCCATCAAAAATTAAATGCTCGTACACTTCATCGCTCAAAATAATAATGTTGGTATTGGCTACAATGCTTCTAAGTTGTACAATATCATCCTCGCTAAGCACAGCACCAGTAGGGTTGTGTGGGCTGTTAATCATTATCATTCTCGTTTTGCTATTTACTTTATTTCTCACTTCATCCCATGGAATTTGATAGCTAGGATATTGCAGTGAAATACACACAGCTTTAGCTCCATTAATTTCTATGTTAGGTATATAGCTATCATATGCAGGTTCAAAAACAATTACTTCGTCGCCAGCTTGCAGCACAGTTGTAAGTGCTGTATAAATAGCATAAGTGCCGCCAGGCGTTACAGTAATTTCTGTTTCGGGATTAACCTTAGTATTGTACAACTTGTTGCATTTGGTAGCAATTCGTTCTCGCAATAAAGGCAAGCCGTTCATGTGTACATATTGGTTATTACCATTTTGCATAGCAGCATTTACCAGCCCAGTTAATTCTTCACTCATCATAAAATCTGGAAAGCCTTGCCCTAAGTTTACAGCACCATATTCTACTGCCAACTGACTCATTACTGTAAAAATGGTAGTGCCTACATGGGGCAGTTTAGAATGTATTTGCATACAGCGAAGATAAGTGAAGGAAGAATTTATGTAGCCAGCAGTATGGCTACTATTAGGCTTCGGTTGCGTCGCACATTTCAAGTTTCTGTTCTCTACTCGGCAAAGTGTGGCTGTAAAACATCTTTATTTAAAGCCTTTTGTATCGTTACTCACAATTTACGTAATTGCTACACCATTATCTTCGCAGCCATGTACCCATTGCTACGCAATATTTTATTTTATTTTCCTCCAGAAGCTGTACATCATTTTAGTATGAAAGCTTTGAAGTTGGCTTGCAGCATAAAGCCTATTAAGCAAATCATTAGCAAACAATTTTCATTTCATCATCGTAGTTTAGAAAAAAAATTATTTGGCTTGCACTTTAAAAACCCAGTAGGCTTGGGTGCAGGCTTCGATAAAAATGCTTTGTATCTAAACGAGCTAGAAGCCCTTGGTTTTGGCTTTGTAGAAATAGGTACTGTAACCCCAAAACCACAAGAGGGTAATCCCAAACCACGACTTTTTAGATTACCAAGCGATAAAGCTTTAATAAACCGTATGGGTTTTAATAACCATGGGGTGCAAGTAATAAAAGCAAGACTACAAAGCTGGAACAGCAAACAACCATCCACTACCAACCACCAACTAATTATAGGTGGCAATATTGGAAAAAACAAACTCACCCCCAACGAAGAGGCTTGGAAAGATTATGAAATTTGCTTTACCGAGTTGTTTGATTGTGTTGATTATTTTGTAGTAAACGTTAGCAGTCCCAACACACCAGGTTTGCGTGAACTGCAAGAAAAAGAATCGCTGCGTAAAATTTTATCGCATCTGCAAGGTATTAATCACAGTAAGCCAAGGACAAAACCTTTGCTCTTAAAAATAGCACCCGACCTTACCAACGATCAATTAGATGACATAGTAGATCTAGCCATAGAAATAAAACTTGATGGCTTGGTGGCTACCAATACTACCATTGATAGAAGTAATTTGAGTGAAACATCAAAAGTAAAAAGTGAAGCAATTGGTGCAGGTGGTTTAAGTGGCAAGCCAGTACAAGGCAGAAGCACAGAAGTAGTACAATACTTAGCCAGTAAATTGCAAAACAAAATACCCATTATTGCCAGTGGGGGTATTTTTACTGGTGTAGATGCACATGAAAAAATAAATGCAGGTGCTGCACTAGTACAAGTATGGACAGGGTTTATTTACCAAGGTCCAAGTATTGTAAGTAATATTTGTAAAGAATTAGCTACCTTACATTAGTAAATTTATTATCATGGCTACGTATACTATTGAAGAAGCAAAAGAAGTGGTGGCAGCACTTTCCATACAAGAAAAAGAACAGCTATTACAATGGCTACAAGGAAAACAAAAAGAAAATGCTGGGCTTTCAAATTTTTCATTTGTTATCTCTCATTCTGTTCTGGAAAAAGAATGGCTTAATGAAAAAGAAGATAAAGCATGGGAAAGTTTATAGTAGGCGATATTGTGGTTATCCCATTTCCCTATACTGATTTATCACAATTTAAAAAACGCCCAGCACTAATTATAAAGGAACTTGGCAATGGAGATTATCTCCTTGCCATGATTACTTCTCAACCTTACACGGGCAAACATTGTATTTCAATTCAGCCTTCAGATTTTACTTATCACAATTTGCCAGTTGCCAGTTTTGTACGTTGCAATCGCCTTTTTGAAGCCAACGAAAGTATTATTCTACATAAAGTAGCTACAGTTTCAAACACATTTCTTAATAATGTTATTGCTGCGTTAATCAACTTCCTAAATAATTAATTTTATTTGCAGATACACGATAAATTATGGAACACTTATTCACCTCAGAATCTATCATTAGTTTTTTTGTATTGGTTGTACTTGAAATTGTTTTGGGTATAGACAATGTAATTTTTGTAAGCATCATCATTAACCGATTGCCCAAACAAAAACATGGCAAAGCAAGACTTGCATGGATGGTTACTGGTATCATCATTCGTAGTGGTTTATTGTTTGCTTTAACTTGGTTATTAGCACAACGTGGAAAACCCTTTTTTACCCTTTTTGGTAAAGGGTTTGATGTAGCTAGTTTGGTAATGATATTGGGTGGCTTGTTTTTAATTTATAAAACCGTACAAGAAATTCATGGTAAACTAGAAGGAGAAGATGATAATACTTATAGTGGCAAAAGCAAGCCGTTAAGCTTTCGCAATGCTGTAGTGCAGATAATACTAATAGATACCGTATTTAGTTTTGATAGTATCATAACTGCTGGTGGCACTGCTAAGCACATTGAAATTATGGTAGCTGCTGTAGTAATTGCTATGGGTGTTATGTTTGTGTTTAGCCCTAAAATTGCAGCCTTTATTCACCAGCGTCCCACTATAAAAATGTTGGCACTCTC
>JAYVRD010000212.1:0-5511 GCA_043776595.1 Chitinophagaceae bacterium
GACCAATGGATGATGGAACGTGGCTTTTTAGATGTGAAAACATTTAAAGACATTGTAAGCGGAAGAAAAGGAACAAAATTAGTATCGATAGAACCTACACATACTGTAGCAGATGCAGTAGAGCTAATGAAGAAATATGACATAGAACATATACCTGTATTTAAAGGAAATGAAAACGTAGGTGCTATTAGCGAAGCTGGTTTGTTTTTAAAATTCTTTAGCAACCCCGAAATAAAAACCCAAACAATAGAAACCATAATGGAAGCCCCTTACCCCGAAGTAGAATTTACCAGCAGTGTAGAAAAATTGGGGACTTTAATTTCTAAAGCCAATGGTGCTGTGCTTGCAAAAGATGAGACTGGGGCTTACCACATTGTAACCAAGTACGATGTGATACAAAGTTTGGCGAAGTAGATTTTTATGAAGCCAGCTGTAGATTAAATATTGAGCTTCGGTTGCGTCGCACATTTCTGGCTGTGGAAGTTGACTGGGCAGTATTAATACCAATATAATAGTTAAGAAAACCAGTACATTTGAGCATACATAACAATTCAAGATTTGATTATGAAACCAAGTAATTATAGTATGCTCAACTATCTAATAACTATTGTTTTTTACGCTTCACTTTTATCTTGTGGAAACTCTAACGCAGAACAAGAAAAGGCAAGAGAACAGCATATAATTGATTCGACAAAAATTGCAACTCAAAAAGAAATTTTAGAAAGTCTAAATAATGCTAAAAAAGAGGAAACAAAAGAGGAAAGGCTGATGAATAAAGCAAAGTTTGACGATTCATTGTCCAAGGCAGCGGAAGCTCAAATAGCGTCCGAAGATGATTCTCCAATCAGGGGGCTTCCTGATTGCGAATTTGTGGTTGTTGTACAAAAAGCTTTTTTCTATGATTCAGATAATAGAATAGCAACTGGCAATATGATTAAAAGACAAGGATATTTGGCGGCTGGCGATATTGTTTGGACGATTTGCAAATATTCTGATAGCAAATATGTATATGTAAGATTTAAAAATAAAAAAGGTCAACTAAGTAAAGGTTTTGTACTTAGTTCTGATTTAAAACAAGTAGATATGTAATTCGTATATATTCTTCGCTCTAGTCTTTGCCAATGCTTAATGTATTTACCTACATTGCTTCACTATAAAATAAATGTAAAATAGAAACCTAAAACTAAACATGCTAGCGTATGCTTGTATTAAAAAGTAAATTTGTTTAATTACTTATAATCATGCAGACTTTTACTGATCAACTCAATACTCAAATCTACATCCCCACTCTACCCCAACGCATCATCTCCCTTGTCCCATCTCAAACAGAACTACTTTATCATTTGGGATTAAAAGATGAAGTAGTAGGCATTACCAAATTTTGTATTCATCCCACGCAGTGGCATAAAAACAAAACACGTATTGGGGGTACTAAAAATATAAATATAGAAAAGGCAAAAGCACTAAAACCTACATTAATAATAGCCAATAAAGAAGAAAATGTAAAAGAACAAATAGAAGCCTTACAACAAATCGCCCCTGTTTGGGTAAGCGATATTTACGATTTACCCTCTGCCTTACAAATGATAAAAATGGTAGGTGATTTAACAGACAAAAGCAAGCAGTCATTAGTCATCAGCCAGCAAATACAACAAGCATTCAACCAACTATCAACCTTCTTCCTGCCGACCAACAACAACCAACCATCAACAAACCATCAATTACCAACCACCAACTACCAACCATCTACAGCTTACCTCATTTGGCAAAATCCTTTTATGGTAGCAGGCGGCAATACATTTATCAACGATATGCTGCAACGCTGTGGCTTTATCAATGTATTTGCATGTAACGAACGCTACCCACAAATTACACTCCACCAACTATCATCTACCAACCCTCAACTAATTTTCCTTTCCAGCGAGCCCTACCCTTTTAAACAAAAACATATGGAGGAACTAAAACGCCTAATTCCAAATGCTCAAATACTGTTAGTAGATGGTGAAATGTTTAGCTGGTATGGCAGCAGGCTATTACAAGCCCCTACATACTTTCAAAAATTAATTGAGATTTGTAAGCAGATCATTTAGCTGCAAAACGTATCTTGCCACCGCAAACAAAAACTAATTATTAAACCTACCTAAAACAAATTCCAGATGAAAAAATACACACCAGGTGTACTATTTGGCGAAGAATTAAAAGCTTTGTATCAAGATGCTAAAGACAACGAATTTGCGCTGCCTGCGGTAAACACCATTGGCACCAATACTATTAATGCTACTTTAGAAACTGCGGCAAAAGTAAACTCTCCTGTTATCATACAATTTTCAAATGGTGGTGCACAGTTTATTGCTGGCAAGGGTATGCCCAATGATAATTTGCAAGGCAATATTTTAGGTGGTATTTCTGGTGCTTTACACATACACAATGTAGCCAAAGCTTATGGTGTGCCTGTGGTATTGCATACAGACCATGCTGCTAAAAAATGGTTACCTTGGATTAGTGGCTTAATAGATGCTGGCGAACAGTTTTATAAAGAAAAAGGTCAACCATTGTTCAGCTCTCACATGTTAGATTTAAGTGAAGAGCCTATTGAAGAAAACATACACACTAGCGTAGAATTTTATAAACGCATGGCTCCATTGGGTATGAGTATAGAAATAGAATTAGGCGTTACTGGTGGCGAAGAAGATGGTGTAGATAACAGCGATGTAGACAATGAAAAACTGTACACTCAACCAGCACACGTTGCCTACTCTTATACCGAGCTTAGCAAAGTGGGCAGCATGTTTACCATAGCTGCAGCCTTTGGCAATGTACATGGTGTATACAAATCGGGCAACGTACAACTAACGCCCATCATTTTAAAAAATAGCCAAGATTATATTGAGAAAAATTTAGGCACTGGTCCAAAGCCGGTGTACTTTGTATTCCACGGAGGAAGCGGTTCTCCACAGCATCAAATAAGAGAAGCCATTAGTTATGGTGCTATAAAAATGAATATTGATACCGACCTACAATGGGCTTTTTGGGAAGGTATTTTGGAAAATTATAAAAAGAACGAAGGTTATTTACAAGGGCAATTAGGCAACCCCGATGGTGATGACAAACCTAACAAAAAACATTACGATCCTCGTGTATGGCTACGCAAAGGAGAGGAAAGTTTTATTAAACGTTTGGAAGTAGCTTTCGACGATTTAAATTGTATTAATCGCAACGCATAAAATAACTTGTACTATAACTAACTACCTCATATTGTAAAAAGTATGGGGTAGTTTTTTTTGGTTCCAGCAGTAGAATATAAATTAAGCTTCGGTTGCGTCGCACATGTTAAGCCAAGTACTACTATTGTGCTTTTATAAAAGCGTAGATTTAAAATAACGCATCAACCAAATTTATCCATCAGGCAATCTGTAAAACTTTGGTTTGTTTACGTGTTCAATATTTGCAGTACTCTTTGCGAAATAATATTTTATTCTAAACATGTACCATGCAACTTCCGAACAATAGTACTATAAAGATTATAAATATTTGTCTATAAAAGTATTCTGTGCGTTGTGTAGATCTATTTAAAGATTTATTTAGTGTTATTTAAACGCATAGCCAATGGGTTTAAAAGAATAATTATTCGACATTTCTGCCGAGCAAGCTGTCATAGCTACTATTAAATCCATTTTTGCTTCAATAGTAATAAAAACAGTAATTATTTTTTTACCCCAAAACTTTTCTATTTCAACTTTTGTTTCTTCATCAGGTTCAAACCTAACGTCAGTAATAGCTGCATTATTAAAACGCATTCGAAAGTTTTTCACTTTCAAATTTCATTTGTTTATTCACTCCAAAAAAATGAAAGTGAGACTCAATTTGTACAGGTCTATCGCCAGTATTTACAACTGCAATTTTTGCTGAATAGATAAACAATTGTTAGTTATTACTTATGCGTGCATTACTAAATGACTAGCAATAAATTATTATAAAACTATGATTACGCTACAGGAGAATCGGCACCTATTGTAGTAGCTTCCCAAGTGTCAAAATCGTTTTTCAATTCGTCAAGTTTTCTTCTTGCACCTTTTAAAGCAGCAGCACCTAATAACAAACGCATGGGTGAGTTTTCGCTTTCTACAGCTTTTACTATAGCTTTTGCAGCAAGTGCAGGGTCGCCTGGTTGGTTACCACTATAACCTCTAATATTGTTTTTGTTTGCATGAGCTGTTGCTTCGTAATCGGCAATAACAGTTTTGCTATTGTTGGCACTACGACCTGCCCAATCTGTTCTAAAACCACTTGGGCAAATTACAGTAACCTTAATACCTAAATGTGCTGTTTCTTTCGCTAAAGATTCAGATAAACCATCTACTGCATACTTTGTAGCATTGTAAAACCCAACAGCAGGAAAAGAAACCAAACCACCAATAGATGCAATGTTTACAATATGTCCACTGCGTTGCTTACGCATAATGGGCAATACTCCATTGGTCATATTAGCCAAGCCAAAAAAGTTTATTTCAAACATTCTTCTTACTTCCACTTCTTCACTTTCTTCAATAGCACCAAAATAGCCGATGCCAGCATTGTTTACAAGCACATCTATTTGCCCAAATTGCTGCATAGCTGTTGCAACTGCTGTTTGTATTTGTCCAGCATCAGTTACATCTAATGCTACAGCAATAGAAGTATTGGGATATGCAGTTACTATGTCTTCTATATCTTTTGTTTTGCGTGCAGTAACCACTGCTTTGTAGCCACATTTCAACACTTCTTTAGCCAACTCTCTTCCAAAACCTGTAGAGCAACCTGTAATAAACCATACTTTGTTTTTCATCTTTAATTTTTATAATTTAAGGCAAATTTGAAGGTTATTTTATTGATTGCTAATAAATATTTTTTAGTTATTCACTTTACAGCCATCTCGTTACAAAATTTAGTTTCTTTGCCCATAATGGCATTACAAATCACCTCTTTAAACTCGGGCAGCAATGGCAATTGCTATTATGTGGGCAACCACCAAGATGCTATTTTGGTAGATGCTGGCTTATCATGCAGAGAAACTGAAATACGCTTGAAACAATTGGGGCTAAACATACAAACCATACAAGCAATTTTTATTTCTCACGAACACACAGACCATATAAAAGGGCTAAGCACCCTCGCCAATAAATACAAATTACCCATTTATATTACCCCAGCTACTGCACAAAATGGTGGACGACTAATTAAACATTTATCACAACCCTTTATTGCCCATCAACCAATAAGCATTGGTAGTTTACAGGTTACTGCTTTTAATAAAAAACATGATGCTGCCGATCCACATAGTTTTATTATTACCCACAACCAAATAACAGTAGGCGTTTTTACAGATATTGGTGTGGTGTGCAAACAACTTATTCATTATTTTAAACAATGCCATGCAGCTTTTTTAGAAGCCAACTACGATGAAACTATGCTGGAAAATGGAAGCTACCCCATTCATTTAAAAAACAGAATTCGTGGTGGTCAAGGTCATTT
>JAYVRD010000213.1:0-21289 GCA_043776595.1 Chitinophagaceae bacterium
ATCCATACCTTCTAGCATACCACGGCGACGGTTTAAGTCACCAGTTACATCACCCATATATAAATCAGGAGTCAATACTTCTACCTTCATTATTGGCTCAAGCAGCGTTGGTTTTGCTTTACGTCCAGCTTCTCTAAACGCACTTTTAGCACACAATTCAAAACTCATCGCATCACTATCCACATCGTGATAGCTACCATCAAATATTCTTACTTTCATGTTATTAACTGGGTAACCAGCTAGAATACCTGTAACCATTGATGTTTCAAACCCTTTTTGAATTGCAGCATGAAACTCTTTTGGAACAGAACCACCATGAATATCATTTATAAATTGAAAATGCTTGCCTTCATTTTCTTTCATCCATTCTTCATCAGCTGGACCAAAATCAAATTGGATATCTGCGAACTTACCACGACCACCCGATTGTTTTTTCAACACTTCACGGTGTGTAACAGTTTGTAAAAATGCCTCTTTATAAGCAACCTGTGGAGCACCTTGGTTAACTTCTACCTTAAACTCACGACGCAAACGATCGATAATGATTTCAAGGTGCAATTCGCCCATACCACGTAAAATAGTTTGACCACTATCTTCATCTGTATTCACACGAAGTGTTGGGTCTTCTTCCACCAATTTAGCAATAGCCATACCCATTCTATCTACGTCTGCTTGCGTTTTTGGCTCAACAGCAATAGCTATTACGGGTTCTGGAATAAACATATTTTCTAAAGCGATAGGATGTTTTTCATCGCACAAAGTATCACCAGTTTTAATTTCTTTAAAACCAACTGCTGCGGCAATATCACCAGCTTCAATAAAGTCTACCGGATTTTGCTTGTTGGCAAACATCTTCATAATACGACTGATACGCTCCTTCTTACCACTTCTTACATTTAATACATAAGAACCAGCATCTAAATGACCAGAGTAACATCTAAAGAAAGCCAAACGACCAACAAAAGGATCGGTCATAATTTTAAAAGCCAATGCTGCAAATGGTTCTTTAGCAGAAGGTTTTCTTGTTACAATTTCACCAGTATCAGGATTTGTACCTGAAATATCATCAACATCAATTGGAGAAGGCAGGTAACGACAAACCGCATCTAAAGCAGTTTGCACGCCTTTGTTTTTGAATGATGAACCACACATCATAGGAACGATGCTTAAATCAATACAAGCTTTACGAATTGCTTCATGCATTTCTATTTCTGTAATGCTATTGGGGTCCTCAAAGAATTTCTCCATCAATGTATCATCATATTCGGCTACACTTTCCACCAATTTAGCTCTCCATTCGTTGGCTTCTTCCACCATGTCAGCAGGAACAGGAATTTCTTTGAAAGTCATTCCTTCAGTTTCCATATCCCAAATAACACCTTTCATGGTAATTAAATCAACCACACCAATAAAATCATCCTCAGCACCAATAGGCAATTGTAAAGGCACTGCATTAGCACCCAACATGTCTTTAACCTGTGCAACAACCATTAAAAAATCTGCTCCACTACGATCCATTTTATTTACAAAACCAATACGTGGTACTTTATAGCGATTAGCTTGACGCCAAACAGTTTCACTTTGTGGTTCAACACCATCAACAGCACTAAACAAGGCAATCAAGCCATCCAACACACGCATACTACGTTCTACCTCAATGGTAAAATCCACGTGACCTGGCGTATCAATAATATTAAAGTAATAATCTTTTGTATTTGCATCTGCAACTCCCTTTATCGTAGGGAATTTCCATTGGCAACTAACAGCAGCAGAAGTAATGGTAATACCTCTTTCTTTCTCTTGTTCCATCCAATCGGTAGTGGCAGCACCATCGTGTACCTCACCAATTTTATGAATCATACCTGTGTAGCGTAAAATACGCTCTGTAGTGGTGGTTTTGCCAGCATCAATGTGTGCAGCAATACCAAAGTTCCGTTGTAATTTTAAGTCAGCCATGACGCTTGTATTTGTTGTTTAATATTTAATTTTTTAGGAGACCAGCACTTGTACTTCTATTTGGCTTTAGTTGCGTCGCACCCTTGTACATTCTGTATACTACTGGGCAAAACTGCACTTGCAACCCCACATTTTACAGGCAGGTTCTTCTTTTTTCGAGCCGCAAAGGTAGGGTTTGAAATGATACAGCAAGACATTGATAAAGATTAAAGTCTTTCTTTTATTCCCGAGTTTATGGCTTTATTTAGCTATCCTTAATTTGGAGACGATAAAATATTTTAGTTTACACAGTTACTGAAGTTAATAAATTATAAAAAAAATATGGGTGTATAGGGCTTTTATACGGCTTTGGTAGGGGTTACTAGAGGTGGTAAGTAGGACTTTGCTAAGACGTTGGTATGTTTTAACTGCTCTATCACTTTACGCAAAAGCCACCCGGTAAACTATTTTACTGGGTGGCTTTGTATCACCATTGGATTATTGTTGATGGGTTTACTTGCTTACTTCTTTCTTTTCTCTCTCACCTTCTTAGCTCCATAGCCTATACCCGCTGCTATTAATACACTTAAACCGCCATCTACAGGTACATCTAATACATCATCACCTCCGCCAAATGGTGGCTGTGCGTTTACCAATGCTGGTACTAATAAAACCAATAACATCATTACTATTTGTACGGTGGTTCTGTTCAGTTTCATAAAATTGTTTTTGCTGTTTATTGAAAAGGTTTTGGTTATCAATTCCTCCCCTATGAAGGGGGAGGAATTGTGATGTTTTGTTTTATTGTTTTACCAATTTGGCTGTGCCTTTTTCTTCGCCTATCAACACTTCTACTGTGTACATACCTGCAGCTAATTTGCTTACAGCCATTTTGTACTGACCTGTTTGTTGCTCACCTAAGTTTACGCTATTAACTACCTGACCATTTGCATTTACTACACGTATAGTAGTAGTGCCTTTGGCTTTAGCAGCATAGCTTATTTGTACATAGCTGGTGGCTGGGTTAGGGGCTAGTTTAACTGTTGTTGTTTGTACTGCAATAGGCAATAATTTTTCTGCAAATACAATGTAGTACCTACTAGCATTTGCACTTGCTGGATTATTGTCTATTATATAAGGTACGTTTATAGTGCCTGATAAATCTATTATTGTTTTGTTACCTAAATAACTATCTACTAAGTAAGCATTTAATGTATTGGCACTTGCAAACTCTTTACCTTCTATTTCCAACACATAATTTTTACTAAGCATGTTACTCATGTTTAAATATAATGTATCGTCTGATTTTGGTAAAGTAGTAGCATTGATGCTTAATGTAGTACCCAAGGTTTTGAATGACATATTCTCATCAGGGTTACCAAATTTCACAGCGTCATCTTTATCAATAGCTGGTTTATAGCTGCTACTATATTCGGTGCTAGCTATATCAGCCATTAGTTTGTTGGTATAATTGGCTTCTAAGTATAATTTGGCAATTAATTTACCATCTCCAACCAATGACGTACGGAATGTGTTGGTTAATGTTCCACCTACATTTTTACTTGCTTCAGTAAAACCTAGTGTACCCACTCCGCCACTGTTTTGTACAAAAAATGCTTGACCAGGTTGTATGTTGCCACTTGATGCTGCTACATATGCACCCCTGCCATTAGTACCACTCATAGTAGGATCCCATATCCAGAAATTGGTATTGAGGTTGGTTTTGGTATTGCTTAGAGCATTCCAATCTACTTGTGCCCAATAAGGATTACCCACTAAGTTAAACTGTGCATTAATACCTGTTAATGCAAATGTTTGTGTGCTTGTGGCTAATTGCCCAGTAGCTCTTAAAGTTGTAGCGGCATTCATACTAGCTAAAGAAGCATTGGTTATATTGGTAGAGGTTCTATCTCCACGAACCAATAATCTGTAACCCAATTTAGCATCGGTAAAGTTGGTAGTTTTAGTATTGGTAATTGGTACAAAGCCCCCTGCTGGAGTATATGTATGTAAGGATGAATTACCAGTAACAGTCATATCCAAACCAGTAGTAGCATCATTGCTACCAGGTGTACCTATTAAGCCTGTAACGTGCGTACCTAAGCCACTAGTAAAGGTTCCACTTTCTTGCCATGAAGCCCATATACTGCTATTAATAACACCAGGTGCTAATAACCTAAAGGCTCTATTACCCGATGGGATGAAACGTTCTACTTGTACATTGTTGCCAATAGTAACACCTGCACCTACAACACCTACTTGAGCAGTATTAGCAATACTAGTTGATTTTAAAACAATTTGACCTGTTGTGGTAATGTTACCTAATGTTGGTGTTAGTACACCAGTAATTTTCATATTATCTGATGAAGAAGAGCCAACTGTAACGCCACTACCACTATTATTGATTGTTAAATTACTAATACTACCACCACCACTAAGTGTTTGTGAAGTACTGCCATTTAAAATTACAGAACCTGTTCCAGCAATAGTTGCAGCATTTACCAAATTACCAGTTAAGCTTAAAGTATTTGCACCCAGAGATATAGTTCTGCCAGGTTGAATACTAACAGATTTAATGGAAATATTACCAGGTAAGCTAGGTTCATTTGTAACTCCTGATGAAGGTATTACTACATCATCAGAAAGTGATGGTACAAAATTACCCGACCAGTTGCCAGCATTTGACCATAGGGTTGAATTAGCACCAGTCCAAAATATAGTTCCATTGGCTAAAGAGTTGTTAGCATTTCCACCAATATAAAAATTAGATGCTAGCATAGTATTATCCAAAGTATTCCTTAATACAAATGGATCTAAAATTGAACCACCGTTTGTACCTGATACTCCTGCTGCTGCAGCACTAACGGCTGTTAATCTTAAATCGGCAACATTTGTAAATCCTTGTAAATTATATCCAGAACCTTGCACTTGTGCACTCATTGTAGCACCTGCCGATGCAAGTCCATTGGCTGTTGATACAGTCCAATAAGCATTGGTCCTTCTATCTATCGATACAGCAGCATCGGTAAATGGCGTTAAAAAACTAGTATTTCCACCTGTATTGGTATGCGATACGGTAATTGTACCACCAGTTGTTAATGCAGTACCTGCAGTTACAGTAAACACTCTATTAAAGTTTACAGGAGCATTAGCGATGCCAATAGGAAAGACTCCTGTTGTACCAGAAATGGTACTAGCAGCAAACCATCTGGTTATAGTACCTGTGGTTAATACAAAACCACCGTTGGCAACAGGTGCATTTATAAGTACACCAGGCTTAGCAATACTGCCTCCCAATACTAAGTTTTTGCTTCCTAGTTTTAGGTAACTAGCAGTTGTACCTAGAGTTAATGTACTTGAAAGTACACCCAATGGCTGATCTATTGTTAATGTGGTACCTGTAACGCCTGAGAAATCTACTCCACTATTAGTAGTATTATTCACAAACAAATTGGCTATACAAGGGCTACAAGTAGCCAATGTATCATTCAATAATTGACCTGTACCACTATACGTTTGAACGGTAGAACTTGCTGCTGATGCATTAATACGCATAGCTAAAGTAGTATTAGAACCAATTACCAAACGTCCGTTATTAATTATATTACCTCCTACATTTAAACTAGGAGTAGTTGCAGTAGCAGCTCCAATAGTTCTAAGCTCACTACCACTATTAATGGTTAAATTATTACCAATATCTAATGAGTTGCTGGTGGTTCCAGCCACAGTTACATATCTAAGTGTTCCATTTCCATTTACTACCACATTATGTAAGGTAAGACGACCAGTAGTAGTAGCAGTAGAAGTACTTACGCCGAAACCACTGTTAACTGCACTTAATGCCGTACCCGATTGGGTTGTGCTTATACCATCGCCAAAGTTTAAGGTATGGTTTATCCAGCTTACACTTGTACTTGAATTATAATTAAATGCTAAACCAGCACCTGCTGCTGGAGGGTCTATAATGGTTATAGAACCACCTGTAACATTATGAATAGTAGAAGTAATTTGAAAAATATTGGTACCTGATGCTACACTACCAGCAGTGGTACTATTGTCATTTCCATCTACTACAATGCTGCCACCACTTTGGTTAAACGTACCACCTAATACCACATTACCATTTACATTCAGTGTTCCTCCACTTACATTTAATGTTCCAGAAGTAGTAAAGGTTCTATTAAAGTTGGGAGCCTGACCCACATTTATAATACCTGAAACAAGATTTACTGTTCCTGTGGTAATTGCTAAACCTGCTGTAGCAGCAGAACCTACTATTGTAACAGTTCCCCCATTCACATTCATACCACCTGCTTGGGCTATATCTCTGTTTACGGTTAATGTATTTGCATTTACATATAAAACACTGTTTGCAGCAATGGTTAAATCACGTGTACTTCCATTTACATCTAAAGTAATATAATGGAATGGATTAATGGTTACGTTATCAGTAGCTGTTGGTATTGTACCAGTACTCCAAGTATTCACATCACTCCAGTTACCTGTTTGTACAGTAAATATATTGCCAACTGCATTGGCACTTGGTGTACCAATGTATATGCCTGGACTTGCCGTTAAATCGGCCATTGCCATACCTGTTCTATTGGCTTGTGGCGAAGCCTGTGTTCCGGTACCTGCTCCATACGTTCCACCCAAAGGAAGAGTGCTACTCATTAATGTTGTATTAGCTAAGGTTACTGGAAACAACATACCATTACCAATTGCCGCAGCTCCTATTGTTCCTGCTGTGCTGATACCATTATTGGTTACATTCCAAAAACCATTAGTTCTAGTATCTACACCTAATAAAGCTCCATCGGTAAAGCTAGCAACACCTGTAAAACCCGCTGTGTTGGTATGTGTAGCAGTTAATGTACCTCCTGTTGTTAAGGTAACAGAACTAAAGAATGCATAAAAATCTCTTCTTAGCAACGTACCATTAACAATAATACCTAATGGGAATTGAGAAGCTAATAAAGCTGCCGTTGGGGCTGCTGTGGCAGAATACCAACGCCTGAAACCACCACCTGCACTATGTACAATCATAGCATTAGAAGATGCACCAGTTAATGCACCTACAGCCGTAGCAGATGTGCCCAAGGTGAAAGTATTTGCACCTATAATTAATGGACTACCACTTAAAGCTAATGTACCACTATTGGCACTGTAACCTCCAATAACCATACTGCCAGCATTCCAAGTAACACCCAAAACAGTAGAGTTGCTAATTGTTAAATTATTAATGTTAGCAGTTATAAGACTTGCACTATCTACCCTAAATGTACCAGTACCACTTACAATTTGTGGGACAGTACCACCAAAACTAAGTGTGCTATTTTGGTTAGTGGTAAGCGTACCATTATTAATTAAGTTGCCTAACACACTAAAATTACTACTTGTACCTGTGTTTTGTGTACTTCTAAGCTCACTATTTGTATTAATAACCAAATTAGTTGCTTGAAGCGTTATAGCATTAATACTTACAAACCTGTTTGCTGTAACACCACCATTCACTATTAAAGTAGAAGGGACTCCACCTGTAATGGCTACACCAAAACCAGTAGATTGGGTAGATGCAGGTGTGGTAACAGTATATGCTGCAGTAGAACCTTGTGTACTTACACCATTACCAAAAATAAGGTTGGTATTCGTCCAAGTACTGCCAGATGTTTGATTATAAGCTAAACCACCAGAAATAGGTGGATCCACTACCACAATAGTACCACCTGTTATATTTTGGGTGGCACCAGTAAATTGAACAATATTGGTAGCAATAGGTACACTTGTAGCTCCAGTACCAGAATTACCATCAATATTTAATACACCTCCACTCATATTAAAGGTACCAGTTGTCATGGATAAATTACCATTCAGGTTTACGGTACCAGCACTAATGGTTACAGTAGTACCACTACTATTAATTAAAGAGGCTGCACCACCGTTAGTAGGTCCAAGGTTTAAAGTACCCCCATTTACAGTAAGGCTAGCACCTGATAGTATATTGCTAAATCCATTACCAACGGTATTACCATTATTAATGGTAACAGTACCGCCACCAATGGTTACAGTTCCTGCGTTTATGATGTTGTTTGTTACCGTAAGGGTATTATTGTTTACCAACAAAGTAGCACCATTATTTACAGTACCAGCTTGGCAAAAATTGGTAGCTCCATTACTCACTGTTACGGTATAAGGAGCCATTAACTGCACATTATCTGTGGCAGTAGGTATAGTGCCTGTACTCCAAGTGCTAGTGCTATTCCAATCGCCATTGGCAATAGAAAATATATTACCACCTGCATTGTTTGTAGATGATACACCACCATAATAATTTATATTAGTTACATCGGCTAATACTAAACCAGTTCTATTAAATTCCCCTGTGGTATTACTGCTTAGTGCATTGGTACTAGCTGCATAAGTACCAGCGGCAATACCACCGCTTAGCATCAATGTGGTAGCCGTAGCAGTAGGATAAGGTGCAACTCCTGTGTTTTCGCCATAAGTACGCATTAACATTGTTGTTGCCCCTAGGTTTAAGCCTGTGTTATTAATGTTCCAAACACTATTGGTTCTGGTATCTACATTGGCTAAAGCACCATCTGTAAATGGAGTAACTGTCGTATTACCAGAGGTATTTGTATGCTGAAAAGTAATACTGCCAGCTGTAGTAATTGAAGTTCCACTAAATGCTACAAATGCATCCCTGCGTTCTACCACATTTGGCAAAACATTGGTATTCATTCTGCCTAAAGGAAAATGTCCCAAATTGCCCGTAGCAATAGCAGTAGGTAAGCCAGTTGCTGGTATAACCCTTGTAACCGAACCACCTACTGAAGTAAGTATTTGGCTACCTGCTATATAACTAAGTGTAGCAGCAGCACTAGTAGAAGTAATACCAAGTATAAGATTATTAGTACCAATATCTAACTGACCTGAAGTCATTAGTAAATAATTGGTGATACTTAAATTATTGGGAACAATAGTAGCTTTAAGTGAAGAGTTATTAATATTTAGAATCAGCGAACCAATATTTCCTGTAGGAGATGATACTGCATTTTGAAAAACGCCAGAACCAGAAACAGTAATATTGCCTATACCATTAGTGAAACCAGTAATACCTGAACCTAAACCCAATTGCAAACCATAAGTTCCACCAGTGTTGGGTTCAGTTAAAGTTCCATTATTTATTAAACTACCGCCTACAGCAAGATAATTAGCTAGGGTATGTCTAAATTCAGAAAGAGCATTGATAGTCATCGTGCCTTTCACAAATAATCCATAAAGGCCTGTTGTGAAACTTGTTTCTGTATGCCTATTGGGTGTGCTGCCACCATTAATAATTAAATTGTTAATGGGTACGTAGCCACTGAAGTAAGTTTCTATATTAAAAGGAGAAGCATTGGTTGCAGTGCTACTACCATCACCCATTCTAAATGTGTGTGAGCCAGTAATAGCATTTCCAGATGTGGATGCATATAAGAATACACTTGCCGATGCTACTGCACCTGCAAATGGTGGATCAACAATAGTAATGGTTCCACCATTTAAAACACCAGGATAAACTACACCGGTATTATTTAAGCAAAAAGAATGACCAACAACTGAGGCAGCCGCAGTAAATGGTCCTCCAATTGGTCCTAGTGGATAAATATTAATATTGCCAGCAGATTGGTTTAAAACACCAAGAGTTGTACCCAAAGTACTACTATAAAAATTGTAACTGCCGTAAATATTAAGTGTACCACCTGTAATATTAATGATAGAACTGGCAAGTGTTTGGAACGACTTGCTACAATTGGTTCCGTTACCAACATTCACAATTCCACCAGAAAGATTGAAAAAAGAATTTGCATTGGTTAATACACCACCACCCAAAGCATCGCCAGTAACATTTAGTGTACCAGCAGTAACATTTACAGTAGCCCATGTTTGAATACTAGAGCTAGAACCTGTTAGGGTAAGGTTTCGGCTAAAAGTGGTGGTATTACCATCTATGTTTAAAGTAGAGCCTGGTTGCATAATTACATTGTTAGCCACACAAGCTGCACCTCCTGAAGTGTTCACAGTAACATTTGCTGCAATAACCACATTATCGGTAGCCGTTGGTACAACACCACCACTCCATGTGGCAGGTGTATTCCATGTACCCGTATTAATAGCAGTAATTACACCTTGTATATTAGCAGATGGCGAACCAAGGTAAACTGGAGTTGCTGTTAATGCTGCTAATGTAGCAATACCTGTACGGTTGCCCTGTGGTGCATTTATTGTACCTGTACCAGCACTAAATGTACCAGCAAAGGCAGCACCAGAAGCATCGGTAATGGTTACGTTTGCTACAGTACCTGTAGCTGGCAGCATGACTGCACCATCGCCACGTATTGCCAAAGAAATGGTACCAGCACCAAGGGTTAATCCATTACCTGTGCTAAACACCCAACTACTTTGGGTACGCGTATCCATGTTTACAACATTTTCGTTATAAGTCGTCATGGCTGTAATGCCTGTTACATTTGCATGCCTTACACTAATAGTGCCTGCTGCACTTAAGCCAGCAGCTATATTTAAAAATACCCAAGCATGGCGGCTTTCGCCAATAACAGAGGAGCCCACAGGAAATTGAGAAGCAGCCACAACAGATGTAGGTGCTGCTGTGGTATTGTACCAACGGGTAAAAGTACCTGTAGCACCACATATTATATTGCCTTGTGTGTAGGTTAAGGTGCCTACTTGCGTAGAACCTACTCCAAGGGTAAGGTTATTATTACCAATGCTAATATTGCCGGTAGTCATTACTAAAGTTCCTGTAACGGTTAAGTTCCTTTCTATGGTTAAGCCTTTAACGTTAGTTACCAAAAGGTTCCATACATTGTTATTGCCAGGGGCAATTTCGTTGTAGGCACCCATGGTGTAAGCTATGTTAGATTGAAAATAGTTTAATTGTAATGGGAAGGAAGTAAAATCAAAATTAGGAACAGAAGCAAAACTACCTGGTGTGGTAAGCACACCACCACCACCAATTTGAACTGTTGGTATATTATTGGGTCTGCCAATGGTAAGTTTACCATTATGTGTTAGCGTACCCGATAATAAGTTTACGATATTCACCGTAATAGCATTTGTTTGGTTAAATACTACGTTTTGTGTGGCATTTATACCAACACCACTAAACCAAGGTGCAAGTGTAATAGCAGCAATATTAGTAAAAGTACCAGTACCACTAATAGTTTGTGTGCCGCTATTGGCATAAAAGCCAAGGGCACCCAATATACTTGTACCAGTGGTTTCCATACCAGAAATAATACCATTATTGGTAATATTTCCATTAACCATTTGTAAAGTAAAGCCTGTGCCGCCAGAGCTAAGCATTAAGTAGCTGTTGTTATTTACAGTAACATTTCCATAAATTACAGGAGTGGCTGTAACCAAACGGCACAAACGGGTTGGGCTTAAATCGGTACGGTTATTAATCACTAAATTCCATATAGGCGAAGCCAAGTTTAAAGCAAAACCAGTGGTATTAACCAATGGCCCACTGGCTAAGCCAGATATGCCATCGCCAATTTGTAAAGTACCACCAGTAATAGACTTGTTACCAAAACTGGTAGTTGTTACAGAAGTACCACCCTCTCTAGAATGCGGATTTACAATGGTTACTGTACCTCCACTCCATATCATATTTGTACTAGAGCCAAAAGTAAGTATAGTAGTGGCTGTACCTAACATATTAGCTGATTGGGGATTGATATTAAAATTGCCCCCACTCATGGTAAAAAATACTTGATTACTACCTGTAAAACTTACTGCCCCAAGCATATTTAATGTACCTCCACTCATGGTAAGTCTTCCACCTACTGTAAAACCATTTACTGTGGATGTACCAAAAGCCATGGTATTGTTTCCACTACCAAAATTGAACGTACCATTATCAATTCTCAATTCTCCATTAACTGTTGGAGCTCCAGCACCAATTAGTGTACCATAACCTACTTGAGAAATAGAAGCACCAGCATTATTTAACCAAAGCCTACCAGCACCAGAACAAATAATTGATGAGCCAAAATAAGGTGTTATAGTAGTAGCACTACTAAGCCTAAAAGTACCACTTGTTATAGTAAGGCGATTAAGGGTATTAGTTGGAGCATTTATAGTGATGACCCTTGTTACATCTAACATTGGGTTTTGTGAGGCTACAGTAAAATTGCCTTTATTTACAACAACACTATAGAAATTACAAGTAGCACCGCTACCTGAAATAGTACCATTTCCAAAACCACCAAAAGTAACGGTAACACCAGCCCCAGAGTTAGGAGATGTAGTGGTACTCATATTAAAAGTACCATTTACCGTAAGGCTACCTGTAGCACCATTGGCAGGAAAGCCACCAATGGTAAGTGTATGTGTTTGTATACTACTAGTACCACAATCAAAAGTGCCATTATTGGCAACAGTGGCATTTCCATTTATAAATAAAGAAGAGGGTGCAGTAGCAGAATATCTTAAGATACCAGATGCACCGCTACCAACTGTAAGATTATTGCAATAAGCGTTGGGAATATCTATGGTTACTGTACTTCCATCGGCAATGGTTACATTGTCCGTAATAGTGGGCACTATGCCACCTGCCCATGTTGTAGTGCTACTCCAACTGCCACCTGCACCTGTGCTAGCTATAGCACCACTGGCAGTAGTAGTTTGACTATTTTGTAAATTGGCACTCCTTGACCCTTCGGTTACAGCAACTACTCTATAAAAGTAAGTAGTAGATGGCTGTAAAAAAGTTTGGGTAAACGTATTTACGTTTTGTGCTGTTTGTGTAATAAAGTTGTAATTAGTTCCACCATCATCTGAGCGATAAATAGCATAACCAAATTCGTTGGTTGCATTATCAGTCCAGTTTAGTGTCGTACTATTTTGTGTTACACCTGTAAATGTGAGTCCTGTAGGTGCTGCTGGTGTTAAAGGCGTCCAACGAAAAAATCTTCCTGAAGCAAGACCAGTAATAGCACCACTTGCTTGGTTAACTACTGCATTGTTTACTGAAAGTGGATTGGTTGTGGCTGTATATGTACTAAGGTCTGTTACAGATGCTAATGTATTGAGTTGGTTTTGTAAAGTAGTAAAACCTATAGCCGCTTGTAAAGTACCTGCTGTAGTATTTTGTGGTACTACCATAGTACCATATACATATTCTATTACGCCTGTAGTTTCGTATAAACGCATTTGAAAAGTAAAATCCGGGTTGGTGTTAGCTATAGAAGCGTTCTGCCCCAATAATCTCCACTCAATTACCAAGCATCTATTTGGTGCCGAACCCACCACTGCCGAACGGATATTTCTGCCAGTAGCTGGCGTAAATGCACTTTGATTCCAAAAGGGTGCTAAAGTTGGGGAGGTGGTTGTACTCACTGCATTTAAATTGGGTAAAGGTGCCGTTCCAAAAGGGGGTAATAAACCTAACCCTGCATTGCCCCTAACTTGTGGGGTGATAATATTATGCCTATTACCCATAAACCAAAAGTCGAAACCTATGGACATTGGGGAAAGAGCCGAAGATGAACCCAAGTTTGCCAAATCTGGTTGGCTGCTTAAGTCTATTGCATTACTATTTAAATCTTGGGAAAGACTACCACTACTACCAGTGGAAAAAGTGTAATTGGCACTGCTTGCCACTTGTGCATGTACTTGTAAACTTCCACAAATAAATGTAAATGTAGCAAGTACAAAAAGTAAAATCTTCCTCATAACAGTTTGGTTTTGGTTATTAATTATTTCGGTGTAACTCAATTAGGTAGTAACTTTCAAAAGAAAAATAGTGGACTTTAACCCAATACTTTTTTTGAATTAAGAGAGACAAGATAAGTGTTGTATTTTAATTAACAAAAAAATTAATACCCCTTTTCTAAAAATACTTTACAGTCATTATAAAAACTTCCCAGTCCAGCTTTCTTTTGCCTTCTTCAAATCTTTTGGCACACCTGCAAATACCAAGTTGCCTCCAGCTTCGCCAGCTTCTGCACCAAGATCTATCAACCAATCGGCACTTTTAAGTACATCGGTATTGTGTTCTATTACTATTAAGCTATGCCCCTGCTCTATTAAGGCATTAAAACTGGCCAATAACTTTTTAATATCATGAAAATGTAAGCCAGTTGTTGGCTCATCAAAAATGAATAAGATATGTCCATGACCTTTGCCTTTCCCTAAAAACGAAGCTAGCTTTACACGTTGTGCTTCGCCACCAGAAAGCGTATCGCTACTTTGCCCCAATTTTACATAACCCAAACCCACATCTTGTAGGGGTTGTATAGCTTTGGCTATAGCCTCACCCCGTGCCCCTTTCTCTAAAGGAGATGGGGAAGAAAAAAAAGCAACAGCATCGTCAACACTCATTTCTAAAACATCGTGTATATTCTTCCCTTTAAATTGTACATCCAACACTTCTTCTTTAAAGCGTTTACCTTGGCATACTTCGCATGTAAGGTGTACATCGGCCAAAAACTGCATTTCTACCACTTGCTCTCCTTCGCCTTTACAAGCATCACATCTTCCACCATCTACATTAAAAGAAAAATGCTTGGGCATAAAGCCACGTGTTTTACTAAGGTTCTGCTTAGCATACAAATCTCTTATTTCGTCATAAGCTTTTATATAAGTAACAGGGTTGCTGCGTGATGATTTACCAATGGGGTTTTGGTCTATCATTTCTATACTTGTTATGGCATCAACATCGCCAGTAATGGCTTTATGAAAACCTACTTTATCGCTAAACTCTCCTTTCATTTTTTGCAAAGCAGGATATAGTATTTGCTTTATTAAAGTGGTTTTACCACTACCACTTACGCCGCTTATTACACACAATACATTTAGAGGAAATTGTACCGTAATATTTTTTAAATTGTTTTGCCTTGCTCCTTCTATAGTTATGCTTCTATTCCATTTTCTTGTTTGGTTTGGTGGTTCTATTTGCAAAGCACCGCTTAAGTATTTGCCAGTAAGGCTTAATGGATTATCAATTAATTGTTGATAATTACCAGCAGCCACCACTTCGCCACCCAAGTGGGAAGCCAATGGCCCCATATCTATAATATAATCCGCTTCTCTCATAATCATTTCATCATGCTCTACTACTACCACTGTGTTACCAAGATTGCGTAGGTCTTTTAGTACAGTTATCAATCGTTCAGTATCTCGGCTGTGCAATCCAATACTTGGTTCATCTAATATATATAAGGAGTTGGTAAGATTGCTTCCTAAGCTACGGGTAAGTTGTATACGCTGACTTTCGCCACCACTTAAACTATTAGCCAAACGGTTTAGTGTTAAGTAACCCAAACCCACATCAATTAAAGTTTGTAGCCTTTGATTAACTTCTATTAAAATTCTCTTTGCAATGGTGGTATCATGCTCACTTAATTGCAAACTATTAAACCATGTTTTTAAATCTTTGGTTTGCATTTGACAGAGCTCGCCAATATGCCTGCCTGCTACTTTTACATATAAAGCTTCTTTGCGTAGCCTATAACCTTTACAATCGGGGCATAATGTTCTGCCTCTGTATCTACTCAATAAAACCCTGTATTGTACTTTGTATAAATTGGCTTCTACTTCTTTAAAAAAATCATCAATACCTGCAGCATTGCCTGTGCCCTGCCAAAGTTGATGGTATTGTTCTTCTGATAAATCTATAATGGGTTTATGAATAGCAAAGCCTTTTGCATTTTTAATAAACGCATCTTTCCATGCACTCAGCTTTTCTCCACGCCATGGGGCAATTGCATTTTCATACACACTTAATCTTTTATCGGGAATAACCAAGTCTGCATCTATGCCCAATACTTGGCTAAAACCTTCGCAAGTGGGGCATGCACCATAAGGGTTGTTGAATGAAAATAAATTAGGCACCGGTTCTTCAAATTGCAAACCATCTAACTCAAACTTGTTACTAAAGTGTAGCAACTCTTTTCCATCTACTTCAAGGTACATTTCTCCTTCGCCTTCGTAGAAAGCTGTACCAATAGAATCGGAAATGCGGTGAATATCATCTTCATCAAAAGCTTTGGTTACAATTCTATCTACTAATACAAAAGTTGATGGTTGGTGGTTGGTAGTTGGTAGTAATGTTTTTAATTCTTTGTCGTTCATTTCCATCAACTCTTCTAACCTAAATATTTCAGAAGTTGCATTTTTGTTGCCAACTGCACACTTCGAAGTGTACATTCTTGAGAAACCCTTTTGCATTAATATGTTCAGTTCTTCTTTTACATCTCTTTTTGGATGTTGTTTAAAGGGAACGATAATCACCACTTTTGTTGCCTCTTTAAACTCTTTGATTGCATTAATAACATCTGCCACATCATCTTTCTTTACTTCATTACCACTTATGGGGCTAATGGTTTTGCCAGCACGTGCATATAATAAACGCAAGTAATCATAAATTTCTGTCATGCTACCTACCGTGCTGCGTGGTGTACGCGTAATAACTTTTTGTTCTATAGCAATGGCTGGGCATAACCCTTTAATAAAGTCCACATCAGGCTTTACCATCCTTGCCATAAACTGCCTTGCATAGCTGCTAAGGCTCTCTGCATAGCGTCTTTGCCCTTCAGCAAAAAGTGTATCAATTGTTAAAGATGATTTACCGCTTCCACTAACACCTGTTACAACTATCAATTTATTTCGTGGAAAATCTACCGTTACATTCTTTAAATTATGTGTTCTTGCACCGTGTACTGCTATCACATCATTTTGCTCAAATGCTTTGCTGTGGGGCTTTTCCTTACGCTTTGTCGTAGTTTTACTATTCATCATGGTGTCAAATCTCCTATTAATTTTCTATCCCAATTTCGGAATACTGCAATATTCATAACAAACAGAAACTATTTTTGGTTAACACCAAAAAAAACTAAAATAAATTTGGTAGTACCAAAAAGAAAAAACAATTTCACATTCTCGATAAGGGAAAAGAAATCTTAGAAAGGGACATTATCCATAACGTTTTTTAAAAAGATTTTTTATCTCGGTTCGAACCAAAACATAACAATCCAAATATTCTATTTTATCCAATTCCTTTTTTAAAAAGAAAAAAACCGGTACGTATGAAAATTTTAATCCAGTCAACGGATACTCAGCTTATCCGTGCCTTTCAAGAAGGTGATGCCCAAGCTTTAGAAGTTCTTGTAAACCGTTACAAGGACAAAATCTTTTCTTCTATTCTTTTTCTTGTTAAAGACAAGTACTTAGCAGAAGACCTTTTTCAAGATGTATTTATTAAGATAATAGATACACTACGTGGTAACCGCTATACCGAAGAAGGTAAATTTTTACCATGGGCTATGCGTATTTCACATAACCTTTGTGTAGATTATTTTAGAAAGGTAAAACGTAGTCCAGTTATTAAAACAAGCGACAATCACGACATTTTTGAAGTGATCAACGTATGCGAAAGCAGCCAGCAAGATAAAATGATGCAAGCACAAAGCCACGATCGTGTACGCAAGATGCTAGACATGCTACCCGAAGAACAACGTGAAGTAATTGTAATGCGTCACTTTGCTGATATGAGTTTTAAAGAAATAGCACAAGTAACCAATTGCAGTATTAACACAGCTTTGGGACGTATGCGTTATGGTTTAATTAACTTGCGTAAGATGATGTTAGAAAAACAAATAGCACTTTAGATTTCAAACTTCTGTCATTCTGTAAAGCCGTTTTAAATGCTTGCCAGCAACTGGCTTTGCAGAATGACAAACTATTTATATGGATGGATTAGTAATCCTAAAAAATCCCTCGTTTAAAATTCGAGGGATTTTTTTATGCAGTACATTTTTCTCATTTTAATGCACTAAAGAATATATAGAGATAGAAGAGAAGTTTTTTTGGAGTCAGCTGTAATATTTCAAATGTACTTCAGTTGCGTCAGCACATTTGTACTAAATATTCTTTGGCAGAAAACCCATAATTTTTTCACATTAATAAAAATTAACTTGCAACCAACGAGGGTAGGGTATCGTCAATGATGTATCAACTCATTGCATATGATTACGCTACCACAAGTTTCTAAAGCATTCGATTACGAAAATGATTTTTACCTTAGTTGCTCACCAGCACGTATTGGCAAGTTCATAGTACACTACGAATTATTCAAAAAGATTAGCCACTTGCCAGGTGCTATTGTAGAATGTGGCGTTTTTAAAGGAGCTAGTTTCTCTCGTTTTGCCTCTTTTAGAAATTTAATAGGCAACGAAGCCACACAAAAACTCATTGGCTTTGATACATTTGGAGACTTTCCAGAAACTTTTTTTGAAGGAGATAAAGAACGCAGACAAAAGTTTATAGATGAAGCAGGTATACAATCTATAACCGAAGAACAACTTACCCATTTATTAGAACAAAAAATTGGTAACAACATCAATACCGAATTGGTATCAGGAGACATTTGCCAAACAGTACCAGCTTATGTAAAAAACAATCCTAACTTATCCATTTCATTTTTGCATTTAGATGTTGACATTTATGAGCCATCTGTAACCATATTAGAATATTTGTACCCACGATTACTACCAGGCGGTATTTTGCTATTAGATGATTACAACAAATTTCCTGGTGAAACAAAAGCAGTGAACGATTATTTTAAAGGGCAAAACATAGACATACAAAAATTTAGGTTTACCAGCACGGGTCCTTACTTTATAGTAAAACAACCAGACCCTATAGTAACCATAGAACGTTTGGCTATGATGCAGAATTAAATTTAAAAACCCTCGTTATAAACCGAGGGTTTTTTATGTAGCCAGCAGTAGATAATTTATTAAGCTTCGGTTGCGTCGCACATTTCATCATTATATCATTGGGCATCAAGCCTACAAAAATTTAAACAAATCATTTTTCACCTGATGCTCCCATTCTTCTCTTAGAATAGATAAAATAATACTATCTCTTCTCGTACCATCTATTTTAGGCACATCTTGCCTTAATATGCCCTCTTCTTTACAGCCTATACTTTTCATAGCAGCTATACTCCTGCTATTTGTTTTGTCTGCTCTAAACTCTACACGAAGCATATTCATTTGATCGAACACAAATTGTAACAATAAAAATTTACAGTGTTTATTTAAGCCTGTACTTCTAAAACGTTCACCATACCAAGTATAGCCCAATTGTAAGGTTTGAAAAGGAAGATTAATATCGTAAAACCTAGTGCTGCCTGCATATTGCTGTACACGTTTATCAAATACTATAAAAGGATACATTTTCTTTTGTTCACGCCCATCTATTGCCCCTTGAATGTATTTTTCCAGATTTTTTTTGCCCGCAGCAGTAACTAAACCATACTTCCAAGTTTCAGGTTCGTTTAAAGCAAATTCCATCAAATTATTGACATCGCTTAGCAATAGAGGTCGGAGCAATACATAATCATCTTCTAAAACATAATCTTTCAAAAAATCAAAAATTATACTCATACTTCCTACAATTTAAAATCGATATCAGCAGGCTGTAAATTGAATAAAAAAAGTGATATTGCAGCTCTTTACTTAATACAATAATTTATGTGTGGAATAGTTGGCTATACAGGACCAAGACAAGCTTACCCTGTAGTAATAAAAGGATTAAAAAGATTAGAGTATCGTGGCTACGATAGTGCAGGCGTAGCACTACTGCACGATGGAAAACTGAATGTATATAAAAAGAAAGGTAAGGTTGCAGATTTAGAAGAAGATACAGTAGGCAAAGATTTACAAGGACATGTTGGTATAGGGCATACACGTTGGGCTACGCATGGAGAGCCAAGTGATAGAAATGCTCACCCTCATTACTCCAATAGTGGAGAATTGGCAATGATTCATAATGGCATCATTGAAAACTATGTTCCAATAAAAAAAGAGTTGCTTGCTAAGGGGTACAGTTTTAAAAGTGATACAGATACAGAAGTGTTGCTAAATTTTATTGAAGATATTAAGAAAAACAACGACTGCACTTTAGAAGAAGCATTAAGAGTAGCTCTAAAACGTATTGTAGGTGCTTATTGCATTTTGCTAATCAGTAAAG
Organism: Chitinophagaceae bacterium; assembly: GCA_043776595.1. Classification (GTDB taxonomy): domain Bacteria; phylum Bacteroidota; class Bacteroidia; order Chitinophagales; family Chitinophagaceae; genus UBA1930. The sequence goes on from JAYVRD010000213.1 coordinate 19,987, forward strand.
ATGAACCTGAAACCATTTTGGCTGCAAGAAAAGGTAGCCCTTTGGTAATTGGCATAGGCAAAGGAGAACATTTTTTAGCTAGTGATGCAAGCCCTATTATTGAATACACCAAAGAAGTGGTGTATGTAAACGATTATGAAATAGCCATCGTAAAACCTGATGAGCTTATTTTGAAAAACTTGGGTAATGAAAAGCAAACACCCTTCATTACTAAATTGGATATGGAGCTTGCCAAAATTGAGAAAGGCGGCTACGAGCATTTTATGTTAAAGGAAATAAATGAGCAGCCAGAAACCATACATGATTGCTTGCGTGGAAGATTGTTACCCGAAACTGGACAGATAATGATGAGTGGGGTTGAAGCCCACATTGAGGAATTAAAAAATGCTCAACGAATTGTAATAGTTGCTTGTGGCACCAGCTGGCATGCTGGTTTAATAGCTGAATATCAGATTGAAGAGTTGTGTAGAATACCTGTAGAGGTAGAATATGCTAGCGAGTTTAGATACAGAAATCCAGTTATTAATAAAGGAGATGTAATCATTGCTATTTCTCAAAGTGGCGAAACTGCTGATACGTTGGTGGCATTAGAAAGAGCAAAAGAAAATGGTGCTTTTATTTTTGGTGTAGTGAACGTAGTAGGCAGCAGTATTGCACGTATTAGCCACGCAGGTGCGTATACCCATGCTGGTCCTGAAATTGGTGTAGCTAGTACCAAAGCATTTACTGGCCAGCTAGTAGTTTTGGCTATGATGGCTTTAAAAATTGGTTATGCAAAAGGTAATATTGAGCATGAACGCTATCTACAATTAATGAAAGACTTAGAGGCAATACCAGAAAAAGTAAAAGAAATTTTAAAAGATACTAGTAATATACAACGCATTGCAAATAAATATAAAGATGCTAAAGACTTTTTGTTTTTAGGTAGAGGTTACAATTTTCCCGTGGCGTTAGAAGGTGCTTTGAAACTAAAAGAAATTAGCTACATACATGCAGAGGGCTACCCTGCTGCAGAAATGAAGCATGGTCCAATAGCTTTGGTAGAAGCTACTTTGCCTGTATTATTTGTAGCCACAAAAGATAGTTACTATGAAAAAATTGTAAGCAACGTACAAGAAATTAAAGCAAGGAAAGGAATGGTAATAGCTGTAGCCACTGAAGGTGATACAGTGATACCAGAAATGGCCGACGATACCATGTTTGTACCAGATACTGATGAAGTGATTGCACCATTACTAAGTACCATACCATTGCAACTATTGAGCTACTATGTGGGTGTTGCTAAGGGCTATAATGTAGATAT
>JAYVRD010000214.1:0-5488 GCA_043776595.1 Chitinophagaceae bacterium
TATTATTGGGCAACTAAACAATGTGTTTAATACCAAGTACGAGCCTAATGGCTACACATTTAGCTATATAGCAGGCGGTACGTTTAGCACCGAAAATTATTACTTCCCAATGGCGGGTACTAATTTTATGCTTGCAGTAAATATAAAGTTGTAAAAAGCAAATACAATTTTGGTAGCCAGCTTTAGAATAAAAATGTAGCTGCGGTTGCGTCGCACATGTTTAGCTGTGGAAGAAGATTGGGCTTTTATACGTAGGTTTGGCTATGAAATTGTAAAATTGTAAATTGTATTGCCGAAACTTAAAAGCACTTGCGGATATTTTTTTAAATACATGAAAATAAGACGATTAAAAAAATATACGCAAGTTTGAAAGAGTGAAAATCTTCGTGTATTTTTAAGTTATGTGTAATGCATTCGATACTGCAAAATGAAAATAAATAGACAGACAAAAATATATTCACTTTCACACGGAAGTGCTACTAAATATTACTGGTTCAACATCATCAATAATGTGACCCAAGAAAATAATTTTGAGGACAAAATAAAGACAGTCCATTTAACTTTCTCAAAATATAGTGGGACAACTGAAGCTGACTGTCATGGCTCGACACTTGCTCTAAACTTCTTTTCAGACAGACTAACAAAAATTCTTGAAGAATATAGCCCTTCGACATTTCTAAAGTACAAAATAGATACTCATACTAAGCTCGGGACTAAAAATATCTATTATTTTATTGAGCCAACTTCCTCAATTCCAATTATTCAAAACAAGGATATTTTTTCTCAACCTGATATTGACAAATACTGCACTGAAAATAACACAAAAAAGACTAGTATTTTAATACTTTCTGCTGACATTTATTTTACTTATGCAGACTTTGGTAAATGGAATGGAGACGATATTTTTACCGTAGTCAACACAAGACATATCTTTATTACAGAGAAAATGAAACTACTTTTAAACTCCAATTCGCTAAAGAACATAGAAATCGAAGAAGTTAATTTCTTAGAATGACATATTAAATTTGCACTACACATAACAAAAGGTTTGGTGAAATTGGGGCAGACGGAATAACAATCAACTTTTTGTAATGTCTCGTCCTGAAATAGGTTGACTAAAAAACAACCAAAAATGGAAGGTCTAAAGCAAAACTGTGAAAAGCCCAATGCTTATCCTATCGTCTTAAATGTGCGACGCAACCGCTGCTAAATTTTTATGCTATCGCTGGTTACAAAATTGTTTCTCTATAAAATCAATAAACTAAAAAATAATTTAACCAATTTCCAAATCAGGCAAACCAACCCTACTTTTAAAAAAACTGGCAGTACCCCAACCTATAAGGCAACCTAAAATAGCACCACACAAAACATCTAATGGGTAATGCACGCCTACATATACTTGCCCATAACTTATAGTGCCTGCCCAAAGAAAAAATACCCAAGTATATTTTTTAAACACAGGTTTTAGGGTAAGAAAAATAAACATGGCTGCCGCAAAATGATTGGTAGCATGTGAAGACGTGAAGCTGCCACTTTGTGGGCAATAGTTGATACGCAAGTTGGTGTAATAACGTACTACCATATCTTGGCAAGGTCGCACCCTGCCAATCCAATTTTTTAGTAAGCCACTACTAATTTGATCGCTTAGTGCTACGGTTAGTATGGCAAATAGCATCCATGCCCAAGCTTTATTTTTATAATTGAGCAACATAAATACTACTAAAAATAAATAGAGAGGCAGCCATGTAGTGCCATCTCTCCACCAAGGGAAGATGCTATCAAAAGCCTTGTTGGTAAAAACATTATTTACATATACAAAAGCTATTTTATCTTTTGTGTCTATCCATTGCCAAAGTTTATCAACAAAATTTGCTGCTAAAATATATGCTATCATAAGGTGCTAAAGTTAATTATTGCTAGGCTGTATCAAAGGGTTATTTAATTGTTACATTTGCCCCTGCATGAAAAAATTTAAAGTACCAAGATACATACAATGGATATTTTTTTGTGGTGCTATTTTTTTGGCATTAATGAGTGTGCTGCGTTGGCTACTTGTTATTGTTTTTCGTACACCCTCTACAAAAGAAATTGCATTGGGCAAAGCGTATTTGCTTGGACTGCGTTTTGACTTAAGAATGGTATGTATTGCATTATTGTTATTATTTATTTTTGGCAGCATACCTAGTTTGCACCCACTCAATAAAAAATGGGGAAGAAGATTAGCACTTTGGTTGTGGGTAGTAATTATTGGTGTGTTTTGTTTATTTTATGCAGTTGATTTTGCCTACTACGCTTACTTGCACCAACGTATGAATGCAAGTGTGTTGAACTATTTGCAGGATGCAAAAATATCCTTTACTATGATGTGGCAGAGCTACCACTTGGGTTGGAATCTATTGATATTGATAGTGGTAGCCATAGGCCTATTGGCTTTGGTAAAACTGGTGTACAATGTTATTTTAAGCAAACCTATAACTGCCAATAAGCAAAGCAGAATTGGGTGGAGTATAGCTTTTTTTCTGCTGCTGGTATTGGGTATTATGGGCAAACCGGTTTTTAAAAGTGGACAATACCCACTGCGTTGGGCAGATGCTTATGAGTTGAGAGATGATTATGCTGCTAATATTGCCCTTAATCCTTTTCAAAGCTTTTTTAGCACATTAAGTTTTAGAAAATCTGGTTTTGAAATAAATAAAGTAAAGGAACATTATGCTTGGATGGCTCAATATTTAGGGGTTGATAAACCTGATAGTAGTTTATTGTCTTATCAACGTTTGCAACAATCAACCACCAACAATCAACCACCCACTAATGTAGTTCTTATTATTTGCGAAAGCTTTTCTGCGTACAAAAGTTCTATGTATGGCAATCCACTAAATACAACACCTTACTTTAACCAAATGTGTAAACAAGGTGTATTTTTTAATCGTTGTTTTTCGCCAGCCTATGGTACTGCACGTGGCGTATGGGCTACACTTACTGGCATACCAGATGTGCAAATTGGCACTACGAGCAGCCGCAACCCACAAGCAGTAGATCAGCATACCATCATTAACGATTTTAAAGACCACGATAAATTTTATTTTATTGGTGGTAGTAGTAGTTGGGCAAATATTAGAGGTGTCCTAATGAATAATATTAATGAGCTGCACTTATACGAAGACAAAGATTATAATGTACCCAATGTAGATGTATGGGGTATAAGCGATAAGAATTTATTTTTAGAGTCGAACAAAGTATTAGCCAAACAAACTAAACCTTTTTTTGCAGTTATTCAAACAGCCGATAACCACAGACCTTATACCATACCCAAAGAAGATTTCCAAGAATTTACTAAAAGAAATGTACCTAAGGATTCGCTAAAAATGTTTGGCTTTGAAAACGTAGATGAGTTTAATGCGTTTCGCTATACCGATTTTTGTTTTCAAAAATTTATAGAAGCAGCGAAGAAGGAAAAATATTTCAACAACACCTTATTTGTTTTTGTGGGAGACCATGGCATACGTGGCGATGCAGGCAATATGCTGCCTAAAGTATTTACTAGCCAAGGCTTAACCAATATGCACATACCGCTATTGTTTTATGCACCTAGCTTTCTTACCCATGCAGTTTATGCAAAGCCTGCATCGCAACTAGACGTGCTGCCAAGTATAGCACACCTTACCAACACAAGCTTTACCAATACAACTTTGGGTAGAGATTTATTTTCTGCACAACCAACTAACTATACATTTTTATTTGACGAGGGCAACAAAACCATTGGCGTCATCAACGATAAATACTATTATAGTTATCAACTTAATAGTAACTCAAAAGAAGAAATATGGAATGCTACAAATAACAATCCAGTTAAGGTAGCTGATAGTATAAAACAACAAATGCGTTTTGCCACCAATGCTTTTTATGAAACAGCACGCTACCTGATTTTGAATAATAAAAAGAAAATACAATAATCATGTTGGTAAAATGGAGAGTACCCAAAACCATACAGTGGGTTATTAAATTGTTCTGTATTTTTTTAGTGATATTCACTTTGTTTAGGCTTTCTACTTTTATCGCCTTTAAGCCAGATAATACTAGTCTTGTTAATGTATTACCTTCATTTGCTTTAGGTGTTTTGTTTGATGTAAGGTGGATTTGCATTTTACTACTGCCTGTTGTACTCTTTAGTTTCATACCTCAATTTTCTCCTTATAGTAATAATAAAACCAAGCGTATTTGGGTTATTTATTTGGCAGTAGCTACTTTTTGCATGATGTTTTTCTTTGGAGCAGATTATGGTCAGTTTGCTTACGTAAGTACCCGTGTAAGTGCTAGTGCATTAAATTTTAAAGAAGATGCCAGCATATCTATGCAAATGCTTTGGGAAAGCTACCCCATAGTTTGGATGATGCTTGCACTAGTTGGCGTAGGTTTTTTATTTTATTGGCTCTACAAACGCACACATCAAAAAGTAGCATCAAAAAATAACAATACCCAAATTGTGTATCAACAAAAGTGGAATATTGTTGTAACTGCACTCATGCTGTTGGGCGTATACGGCAGCTTTACTACCAAACCTTTACAATGGCAAGATGCATTTGTTTTTAGAGACAATTTTAAGTCCTATTTAGCCTTAAATCCCTTAGAAAATTTTTTTACCACACTCCGTTTTCGCAGGCCAGAAGTGGGCGATAATGTTGCTAAAGCAGCTAAACAAGCTTATAGCAACATCGCTAATTTTTTACAATTAGATAGCTCTCTAACTGCCAATCAATCTTACGAGCGATTAATACTACCCAGTAGTAGGGCATTAGAAAGTAAGCCCAATATAGTGCTGGTTATTTGCGAAAGCTTTAGTATGTACAAAAGCAGCATGAGTGGCAATCCGCTAAACACCACACCTTACTTTAAACAATTATGCGATAGTGGCATTTTCTTTAACCGTTGTTTTACACCACACTTTGCTACTGCCCGTGGTGTATTTGCAACACTTACTGGCCTGCCCGATGTACAGTTGTTTAAATTTAGCAGCCAAAACATGGAAAGTGTAAACCAACACACCATCATTAATAATTTTGAAGAATATACCAAACATTATTTTATTGGCGGCAGTAGCGAGTTTAATAATTACAAAGGCTTACTCAATAATATAAAAAATGTACAGCTACACGAGGAAGGTAGCTTTACCTCACCTAAAGTAAATGTGTGGGGTATAAGCGATAAAGACTTATTTATAGAAGCCAATCAAAAATTAAAAACAGAAACCAAACCCTTTTTTGCTGTTATACAAACTGCCGATAATCACCGACCATTTACTATTCCAGAAACCGATAAAGACTTTGTAAAAAAACAAATACCTAAAGATACATTGGCTAAGTATGGTTTCTTATCTCAAGACGAATACAATGCTTTTGCCTACACCGATTATGCTTTTAAAACGTTTATAGAAGCCGCCAAAAAAGAAAGTTATTTCCACAATACCATTTTTGTTTTTGTGGGCGACCAT
>JAYVRD010000215.1:0-5456 GCA_043776595.1 Chitinophagaceae bacterium
CAAAAATATTAGACCGCAGTTACACCAGCAGCAAAGTATTTATTAATATGCAGGAAGCTGTTTTAATTCCTGTTCATAAATTCAATAGGGAACTTGCTGCCGATTGCTTAGAGTTAATTCACGGAAAAAATAATACTGGCATTTTACAAACTGATTTGCTAACGCCCGAACCCAATATTGCTATTAGCTTTCGTGTGCCTGCAGAGCTTGCAGAAATGGTAAATAGAAATATGCTAATTTTTACTTACAGCCATACTTATTCATCGGTAATAAAACACTTGCTTAGTATACCCAATGAAAGCGGATTGATAGTAGTACAATTTTATAATAGTAAAATAATAGTAGCCATAGCCAAGCAAGATAGGCTACAAATAGTGCAAACGTTTGCCTACACAACTCCCGAAGATGTTATCTATTTTTTACTAAACAGTTGCCAACAGTTTAATATAGCTTCAGAAAATGTAGCAATAGAAATATCTGGTATGATAGATATAGAGTCATTGTTGTACGTGGAAATTAAAAAATATTTTCAGCATTTAACAATAGCCAATGTGCCAGATGTTTTGATGGCAGCTAATAGCTTAGATGATTATCCTAAACATTATTTTACTCCTTTTTATAACTTGGCGTTATGAGAATTATTTCAGGAAAGTATGGTGGAAGAAAGATAAATCCGCCAGCTAATATGCCACATACACGCCCCACAACTGATATTGCAAAAGAGGGTTTGTTTAATATTTTACAAAGCCGTATTTCTTTTGATAGTATAAAAACCTTAGACCTTTTTGGTGGTACAGGTAGCATAAGTTATGAACTGGCTTCTAGAGGTGCAAGCGATTTAACGCTGGTTGAAAAAGACAATGCCATGCATTCCTTTATCAAAAAAAATATAGACACCCTGGGCATTGAAAATTGCAAGGTTTTGAAAATGGATATCTTCATTTTTTTAAAAACTTGTACCGAGCAATACGATTTTATTTTTGCTGGACCTCCTTATGCATTGGGTGCTATAGACGAAATTCCTAAAATAATTTTGCAGCAAAACCTAATAGCTCCTAATGGTTTTTTTGTATTAGAACATACACCAAGAAACAACTATGAAAAATTTACAGGCTTTAGCTTTGTAAGAAATTACGGTAGCACTTTGTTTTCTTTTTTTGAGCCTATAGCTAATACTAAATAAGTATGACCAAAAGAGAATTGAGAGAAGACTATAAACAAAAACGCATCAATATATCATCTAAAGATAAGTTGAGGTTTGATGATTTGATGCTTATTCAATTTCAGCACTTGTATTTTGATGGCATACAAACCTTACTTACTTATTGGCCTATGGCTAATAACAACGAACCCAATACACATTTGTTCTCAGGTTATTTAAGGCATAGTATTCCTAATTTACAAATGGCATACCCGATAGCAAATTTTGCTACCAACCAAATGGATGCCATTTTGATAGATGAAGAAACGATTTACAAAACAAATACCCACGGTATTACCCAACCCAAAGAAGGCATTACGATACCACCACAAGAAATAGATTTAATTTTTGTGCCGCTACTTATTTGCGATGCACAAGGATATAGAGTAGGATATGGTAAAGGTTTTTACGATCGTTTTTTAAGCAAGTGCAGCGAAACGGTGGTTAAAATTGGCTTTTCGTATTTTGCTCCAGTTGATAATATAGACGATGCCAACGAATTTGATATACCTTTAAACTATTGCATTACACCCGAAAAAATTTATGAATTTTAATACCATCTTCCTTAAGTCGTTTAGAGTATTGTTGCTACCGTTTGCATTACTGTATGGGTTGGTGGTTATGCTACGTAATTGGATGTTTGATAAAGGTTATTATAAAAGTGCCACTTTCAATTTCCCTTTAATTTGTGTAGGCAATTTGGCTGTAGGTGGCACAGGCAAAAGCCCTATGGTAGAGTATATTGTTAGGGTTGTAAAACCACATTATAAAGTAGGCACATTAAGCCGTGGCTACAAACGCAAAACAAAAGGATATGCTTTAGCAAATGCCAGCACTACTGCATTAGAAATTGGTGATGAACCTATGCAGTTTCATTTAAAATTTCCTGAACTGCCCATAAGTGTTGGTGAAGAAAGATTGGAAGCCATACCACAACTATTACAAGATGTGCCTGATGTAAAAGCCATTGTGTTAGATGATGCTTTTCAACACCGCTCTGTGAAAGCTGGATTAAATATTGTACTAACAGATTACAATAACCTTTTTACGCATGATATTTTTTTACCCACTGGAGATTTGAGAGATCAACGTAGTAGCTACAAACGTGCAGAAATAATTGTAGTAACCAAATGCCCAGCCGAAGTTGGGTATGAAGAAAAACGTAGAATAATTAACGATATAAATCCACTACCACACCAAAAAATATTTTTTACTACCATTGAGTACGGAATGCCTTACCATATTTTTCATCCAGATGAAAGTTGGGTAATTACGCCAAGTGTAGAAGTTTTGTTGGTATGTGGCATTGCTAACCCCAAACCTTTAAAAGAATATTTGCACAGCCAAACACACACTTATTATCAAATGGATTATAACGATCACCATATTTTTTCCATAGATGATTTAAAAGAGATAAAAGAAAAATTTATCAAAATAAACGAGAAAAATAAAATTATACTAACAACCGAAAAAGATGCTGTACGTTTAGTAAAGTTTACACAAGAGTTGGCAGATATACCCATGTATGTTTTGCCCATAAAACACAAGTTTTTGTTTGATGAAGGGCAAACATTTGACGAAATAGTTTTGGGCTTTGTACGAGATTTTTACTGGATGTTATAGGTGTCAAACACTTCAAAAAAGTAAGAAAGTTTGAAAGTAATGAACTTGTCAGCCTGAGCCTGTCGAAGGCGATAAAATTTGCTAATCGGTTTCGACAGGCTCAACCTGACAACGTAATTGTTTGAATGACAATATAGATTTATACAACATAAACAAAGTTCAGTAAAGTTCCAAAAGTACAAGTGTGCGACGCAACCGAAGCTCAATAGCACTTCAAAAGCTGGCTACAAAAAAAAATAAAATCAACGGTGTATAATCACCCATTAAAAACAAAAAATGAGTAAATCTAAAAAAGATAAAAAAAGAAAACACGTAACCACCAAAAATGCCCCTGTGCTTACTGTAAAAGGCACATTGGATGTAACTAGAAGTGGTATGGGCTATGTAGTAGTGGCAGATGGAAGTGGTGATGTGTTGGTTCGTCCACACGATTTTGCAACAGCATTTCATGGCGATACTGTATTAGCTAAAGTGCAAAAAGCCAACATGAATACTGGGCGTAAAGAAGGAAAAATAGTAGAAGTATTAGAGCGTAAGCAAACCGAATTTATTGGTAGGCTACAGTTGGGTACACAACATGCTTTTTTTATACCAGATGCAGATAAACAATTGCCCGATTTTTTTATACCTATGCAAAGTATTGCTGGGGCAAAAAATAAAGACCGTGTAATAGCCAAACTAGTACGTTGGGATAGTGGCGATAGAAAACCAATAGGTACAATAGTTGCCGTATTGGATGCTGCCGATGAAAACGATATGGCAATGAAAGAGTTGCTAGCAGAAGGTGGTTTTCCTCTATCTTTTCCTGAAGCAGTTATGAACGAAGCCAACCAACTAAGTGAGGTAATTGCACAAGATGAAATTGACAAGAGAAAAGATTGTAGAGATTTTTTAACTTTTACCATAGACCCTGTAGATGCCAAAGATTTTGATGATGCTATTTCTATACGCAAACTTAAAAATGGCATGTACGAAATTGGGGTACATATTGCCGATGTGAGTCATTACGTATTGCCAGATACTGCCCTAGACGAAGAAGGTTACAAACGTGCAACAAGTGTGTACCTGCCAGATAGGGTAAACCCCATGCTACCCGAAAAAATCAGTAACGAGTTGTGCTCCCTTCGCCCACACGAAGACAAACTAACTTTCTCTGCTATTTTTCAAATGACGGATAAAGGAGCCATCAAACAATACTGGCTAGGCAAAACTATTATTCATAGTAATCACCGCTTTACTTACGAAGATGTGCAAGAAATTATTGAGCAAAAAGCTGGTAAGCATGTAGAAGAAATTTTGCTGCTAAACGAGTGGGCTCAAAACATGCGTAAGCAACGTTTTAGTGTGGGTGCTATCAATTTTTCATCGCAAGAAGTACGTTTTAAACTAGATGAAAAAGGTAAACCTATTGGCATAGTAGTAAAAGAAAGTAAGGAAGCACATCAATTGATAGAAGAGTTTATGCTACTAGCAAATAAAACAGTAGCAGAAAACGTAGCTAAAATAAAAATAAACAAAAGCGAAGTACCTTTTCCATATCGTGTACACAACCAACCAGATGAAGAAAAGCTTCGTCCGTTTACTGAGTATGCAAAAAAATATGGACATACTTTCGATACCTCAACCCCACAAAAAATTGCTGCCAGTTTTAACCAAATGCTACAGGCAGCCAAAGGCAAGCCAGAGCAACATGTGCTAGAAACCTTGGGCATACGCACCATGGCAAAAGCCGTTTATACCACAGATAATATTGGGCATTATGGGTTGGCATTTGAGCATTATTGTCATTTCACTTCGCCCATTCGTCGCTATCCAGATGTGTTGGTACATCGGGTACTGCAAAGCATTTTAAACAACGCTCCTATGCTTGATAAAAAGATGGAAGAGAAATGCAAACATTGCAGTGAGCGTGAACGTGCTGCAATGGATTGTGAACGAAGTGGCAATAAGTATAAGCAAGTAGAGTACATGCTTAGCTATTTGGGTCAAGATTTTGAAGCTGTAATTAGCGGTGTTGCTAGCTTCGGTTTTTTTGCAGAAACAGTGCTGCATAAATGCGAAGGCTTGGTAAGTGTTGTTGGGCTTAGCGACTACGACGAATTTAGATTAATAGAAGGTGATTATAGTTTGGTAGGCAAACGTAGTGGACGCAAATTTAAAATGGGAGATAAGGTTTGGGTGAAAGTAGTAGCTGCCAATTTAGATAAACGCCAACTAGATTATCAATGGGTGATTGATGGCGAAAAAGAGGAAGTAGAAACTGAAAAATCAAAAGCTGAGAAGAAGAAAAAAAAATAATGCTCTCTGCTTACCCAAAGGATGACTGACACCTAAATTAAGAGTAAGAAGTAGTTTTTGTTAGCCAGCTTTTGAATATCTATTAAGCTGTTGTTGCGTCGCACATGTTTAACTTTGAATTAATATTAAGCAAGTTCACTATTTTTTTAAAATTGTTTTGGGCTTCTCGAAGTGAGGGCAATAGAAATTCTTCTGTATAGCTAGCTAATAATAAACCGTTATCAAATTTACTAAAGAGATAAAAATCCTTTTGATAATTTGATTACATCATCCTTTTTCAAGTGATAGTTTAATAAAGCATCTGTTAAGGTATTCTCTACATCATCGAGGCTAT
>JAYVRD010000216.1:0-21043 GCA_043776595.1 Chitinophagaceae bacterium
CAACCGCAGCTTAATAGATATTCTGATGCTCGTCACCAAAACCCTTCGATATTTCGACTACGCTCAATACGCTCAGGACTACAACAACTGGTTCAACAAGTTGATATAAGTTTCAATACCATTCTTTATCTCGTCCAAGTAAATGTATTCATCGGCAGTGTGGCTTCTTGCACTATCGCCAGGTCCCATTTTTAAAGTGGAAAAGGGCATCAAAGCCTTATCACTTGTAGTTGGACTACCATAATATCCCTTGCCCAAAGCAATGCCAGCTTTTACCAAAGGATGTTTTAAATCGATGGATGTTGATTTCATTCTTGTGGTTCTTGGTTTGAACTTGCTCTTCAAATTGTTCTTGAGTTCATCCAAAATTTCATCGAAAGTATAGAGTTCATTTACACGAACATCAATCACAAATTTGCATTGTGCAGGAACCACATTGTGCTGCTTGTTATCAGTTTCAATAACGGTGACTGTTAGCATGGATTCTCCTAACAACGGACTTACTTTTTCAAACTTGAAATTGCGAATCCAATTGATGTCGTCAACAGCTTTGTACAAGGCACTTTCGCCTTCCTTTCTTGCAGCATGACCAGCACGACCTTCAGCCATACAATCAATCACCATCAAGCCACGTTCGGCAACAGCCATTTCCAATTTTGTTGGTTCGCCCACAATGCCACAATCAATTGCACCCAGATAAGGCAGCACCAATTCTATTCCATTTACACCACTGATTTCTTCTTCTGCACTAGCTGCAAAAACTACATTGTAAGTGGTATCATTTCTGTCATAGTAATAAAGAAAAGTTGCTATCAAACTCACCAAGCAACCACCAGCATCATTGCTTCCCAAGCCAAACAATTTACCTTCTTTTTCTATGGGAGTAAATGGGTCCAATGTATAGCCTTTATTGGGCTTTACCGTATCGTGATGGGAGTTTAGCAAGATGCTTTTCTTGGTAATGTCATAGTGTTTATTTTTGGCATAAATATTATTGCCAACACGGGCATGGGGAATTTGATGCTTGTCGAAAAAAGCACAAATGATTTCTGCTGTATCGTTTTCTTCTTTGGAAAATGATGGAGTTGAAATAAGTTGTTTTAATAGCTCAACAGATTCTGAAAACAAGGTATCGATTGATGTAGCCATAATTTTTATTGATTGATGATGGCTGTACCTGCACTGCCATCTATTAATTGTTGTAATTGTTCTGCTTTGCCAATGATAACTTTTGAAACACCACTGTTGATAGCTGCAAAAGCATTATCCAATTTTGGTATCATGCCAGCAAAAATTTTAGCCCCAGTCCCGTGAAGGGGTGTTTTAAGTTCTTCGTAGTAAACTTTTGTAAGTGTTGGAATTACTGTACTGTCGTCATTGGCATCCAGCAGCACACCAGCTTTTTCAAAAGAATAAATAAGTTCTGTTTCATATAATGCACTCATTGCCTTAGCTGTTTCTTGAGCAATGGTATCTGCATTGGTATTTAATAATTGACCTTCGTTGTTGTGGGTGATGGGTGCAAGAACAACGGCTATGTTTTGTTGTAACAAGCTATTGAGTAAATCTGTATTTATTGAATCTATATCCCCAACAAAACCATAATCAATGCCCCCAACCCCTGAAGGGGAGTTAGCACCACGTTTGTGAGCAAGTATTGCGTTACCATCAGCACCTGTTAAACCAATAGCGTTACAATTGTTTGCTTGCAATTGTGCCACGATATTTTTATTGATAAAACCTGCATACACCATCGTCACAACCTTCAAAGTTTCTGCATCTGTAATCCTTCTTCCATCAATCATTTGCTGTTGAATGCCCATGGCTTCTGCAACTCTTGTCGCCAGCTTTCCACCACCATGAACAAGGATGCCCCTGCCCCTAAAGGGAGAATCATTGCCAAATAAGTGAGCAAATTCCTTTAAGAATGATGCAAGTTTTGCTTCATCATCAATAATATTTCCTCCGATTTTTATGACGTATAACTTCTCCCTGCCCCTATCCCCTGAAGGGGGACTAGCAAGTAGGTTGATTGTTTGCGAAATCGTTTCAAGCACAGATTTATTCTCCTTAAACACTTGTTCATTTTTAAATCGAAGAACAGTTAACCCAAGTTCTTTTAAATGTGTCTCTCTAGATTCGTCATATTTCTTTACGTCTTCTACTTCATGAATTCCTCCATCTAATTCAATAACAAGCTTTCTTGCGTGACAGTAAAAATCAACAACATAATTTGCAATTGGATGCTGCCTTCTAAACTTTAATTTCCATTTGTTGATATGAATTTGCTTCCACAATAATTCTTCTGCAGCAGTCATGCGATTCCTTAATTCTTCAGCACGCTGAAAAATTAAATTGCTTGCTCCATAAAACATGTTATCCTTCATAAAACGAATCATAATAGTGAACGTAATCGTCCCCCTTTAGGGGATAGGGGCTTTGAGTATCTCTGCCAATACAGCCTGTGCAGCCCAAACTCTATTGCTTGCTTGTTGTGTTACCAAACTGTTTGCTCCATCTAATATTTCATCGCTCAACTCAACATTCCTTCTTACAGGAAGGCAATGCATTACTTTGGCATTATTGGTGGCAGCAAGCTTATCATTGGTCATCATCCAACGTGGGTCATTCTCATACATCTTACCATAATCATTGAAGGTACTCCAGTTTTTTACATATACATAATCTGCATTTTTTAATGCTTCATCTTGGTTATGTGTGATGGTTGCACCTTTGGTGAACTGTTCACTCAACTCATAATCTTCTGGGTGGGTAATAACAAAATCTGCTTCGCCCCAAGCATTTATCCATTGAGCAAAACTATTGGCTACACATTGTGGCAAAGGCTTAACGTGAGGAGCCCAATTGAGGACAATTTTACACCTCCTCCCAACCTCCTCCAAAGGAGGAGGAGCCAACAATCTATGTTCTTGTATGGTAATAATATCAGTTAATGATTGCAAGGGATGCAAGGTTGCACTCTCCAAACTTACCACTGGCACACCAGCATATTTAATAAATTGCTTGATGTACATTTCACTATAATCGTCTTCTTTATTTGCAAGAGAAGGAAATGTTCTTATAGCCAATATATCAAAATAGTTTCCCAAGATTGGTGCTGCATCTTTTATATGCTCCACAGTAGTGCCACTCATGATGGCACCTTCTTCAAACTCCAATGCCCAACCTTCTTTATCTACGTTGAACACAATGGCTTCCATGCCCAAATTGCTGGCAGCTACTTGTGTACTTAAACGTGTACGCAAACTTGGGTTGAGGAACAATAAGCCAATGCGTTTGCCAATACCCAAATGCTTATCAGCAAAAGGACTGGCTTTGTAAGCCAATGCCTTTTCTACTAGGTTGTTGATGTTGGCTACATCGTTTACAGAAATAAATTGTTTCATACCCCTATCCCCTAAAGGGGGACGATTTTGTTTTGTTAATTAATTATGTTACCAACTGTTGAACAAATATTTGGCTGCAGTTGCGTCGCACTCTTGTACGATTGGAAGACTGCTGAACTTTTATCTAAGCGAAGAGGGGAACACGGATGACATAGATTGAACGGGTTTACACAGAAATAAGAAATCCGTTTTCATCTTTCCAATCCGTGTCATCTGTGTGCCAATTTTTATGCTTCTATTTTATGCTCTTCTTTAATCTCAGCAATAGCTTCTTTGACAGTTTCCAAAAACTCATCCACTTGCTTTCTGGTAATGGTTAGTGCAGGCAACAAACGAATCACATTTGGTTTTGCTTCTCCTGTAAAAATGTTGAAATCGAACAAGAGTTTCTTCTTCAAATCTTTTAAATGTTCTGGCACATCAAAGCCAATCATCAAGCCACGTCCACGTACATTTTCTAAATCTTCAATGGCTTTTAAACGGTTCAATAAATATTGTCCACGTTGCTTTGCAATATCAATTAAATTTTCTTCTTCAATCACTTCCAGCACAGCTAATGCAGCAGCACAAGCCAAATGATTGCCACCAAAAGTTGTTCCCAACATACCATGTTTTGGTTTGATATGTGGTGCAATCAAAATGCCACCAATAGGAAAACCATTGCCCATTCCTTTTGCCATACTATAGATGTCTGCATTTACGCCAGCATAATCATGAGCAAAGAACTGTCCACTTCTGCCATAACCACATTGTACAGCATCAGCTATGTAAACAGCATTGTGTTCATCACACAACACCCTTATCGTTTTTAGGAAGGATTCAGTGGCAATATTTATTCCACCAACACCTTGAATGCCTTCAACAATTACAGAAGAAATTTCGTCACCAAAATCTTTAAAGCATTGCTTAAAGGCTTTTTCATCATTGAAAGGAAGGAAAATAACATTGTCAGTTTCATTGATTGGGGCTACAATATTCTTGTTGTCTGTTACTGCAACTGCCAAAGAAGTTCTTCCATGAAATGATTTGCTGAAAGCAACCACTTTCTTTTTACCATTATGGAAACTGGCAAGCTTTAAAGCATTTTCATTGGCTTCTGCACCGCTATTGCAAAGGAACAATTGGTAATCTTCCTTGCCACTCAACTTGCCCAACTTAGTTGCCAATTCTTGTTGAATAGGAATATTGATGGAGTTGGAATAGAAAGCAATTTGCTCCAACTGCTCCTCAATTCTTTTTACCCAATGTGGGTGTGTATGACCAATACTAATTACAGCATGACCACCATACATGTCTAAATATTGCACGCCATTATCATCCCAAACATAAGAGCCTTGTGCCTTGGTGATGGTTATGTTGTTGAGTGGGTAAACGTCGAATAAATTCATGTTATTTGTTTTACCGCAGAGACGCTAAGACGCTAGTGCAATTTCATTGCGTCTCTCCGCCTCAGCGGTTATTTAGAAATAATTTGCTTTCAATTTCAATCCAGTTGCTTCATCCAAACCAAACATCAAGTTCATATTCTGCACTGCTTGTCCAGAAGCACCTTTTAATAAATTATCAATGGTTGAATGGATTACAATTTTGTTGCCTTGTTTCTCCAAGTGAATTAAACATTTATTGGTGTTCACTACTTGCTTCATATCAATCATTGTATCACTTACATGGGTAAACAAAGCATCAGCATAAAATGATTTAAATAATTGTTTTATTTCTTCTAACGGCAATGCACAATCAACTGTTGAGCTTACATAAATACCTCTAGTAAAATCTCCACGCCAAGGAACAAAATTTACGCCCCCAACCCAGCCCCTATCCCCTGAAGGGGGATTATTGAAGCGAAGATGAGTGGCTTGTACGCTTTCTTCAATTTCTGCTATATGTTGATGGTTTAGTGTTTTGTAGGCTTGTATATTATTTGCCCTCCAACTAAAATGTGATGTGGCAGATAAACTTTGCCCTGCACCTGTACTTCCTGTAATGCCTGTGGTATATACATCTCCCAACAATCCTGCTTTTGCCAAAGGCAATAAACCCAATTGAATGGCGGTAGCAAAGCAACCAGGATTGGCAATATTATTTGCATTTTGAATTTGCTCTTTGTTCAGTTCAACTAAGCCATACACAAATGTTCTTCCTTTAATGTTGGCATCTGCCTGCAAACGAAAATCATTACCAATATCTATCAACTTAACAGAAGATGTAATATCATTTGCTTCCACAAATTTCTTTGCTTCGCCATGACCAGCACAAAGAAAAATTACATCAACAACCTCACCTAAATCCTCTCCAAAGGAGAGGACGTTATCACCCGAAAATTTTATGTTTGTTTCACCAACTAAATCTTCATGAACAGATGAAATTAAATTGCCTGCATTACTCTTGCTGTGTACAAAAGCAATTTCTACATTGGGGTGATTGATTAACAAACGTAGCAATTCACCACCTGTATAACCAGCACCTCCTATAATTCCTACTTTAATGCCTCCAACCCCTAAAGGAGAGTTACTAGAAGCCAGTACATTATTTGTTGAATTACTCATTTTGCCAGTTTTAGGAATCAAACATTCAAAAGAATATAATACGCTGAATTTTACAGATTTTCAGAGTCATTTAGATGCTTACATTATTGTTTAAGCTATCTTTTACTTGATGGTAAATGCTTGTCTGGTTGCCAAATATTTTGCTGAAGCCACGAACGTCATCGCCTGTAAAACCACTATTCATTTCACCATACTTTCCAAACCTATCACTCATTAAATCATGTCTACTTTCTATACCAATAATTTGAAAACGATAAGGCAATAATTGCACAAATACATCACCAGTTACATTGCGTTGACTCTTTTCCAAGTAGGCTTCTATATCCCTCATTACAGGGTCAAGAATTTGACCTTCATGCAACCAGTTGCCATAAAATTGGCTCAATGTATCTTTCCATTGTAATTGCCATTTAGTAAGAACATGTTTTTCTAAGGCATGATGTGCTTTGATGATAACCATGGGTGCTGCAGCTTCAAAACCTACACGCCCTTTTATTCCAATAATCGTATCGCCTACATGAATATCACGCCCAATGCCATAAGCTCCAGCTATGGTTTGTAAGTATTCTATGGCATGGCAAGGGTGAACAAAAATTTTATCATTAATCGTTTTTAATTCTCCTTTTTCAAAATGCAGCTTTACTTCTTCGCTGTTGTGTTTAGTTACTTGCGTTGGCCAAGCATCTTCGGGTAGTAAACCTTTGCTGTGCAATGTTTCTTTACCACCTACACTTGTACCCCATAAGCCTTTGTTAATACTGTATTTGTTCTTATCAAAGTTCATGGCTACACCTTTACTTTTTAAGTATTCTATCTCCTGCTCACGGCTTAGTTTTAAATCTCTAATGGGCGTTATAATTTCTACTCCTGGTATTTCAATATTAAAAATCATATCAAAACGTACTTGGTCGTTACCAGCACCAGTGCTACCATGTGCTACTGCATCTGCCTGTAAAATTTGTACATGCTCGGCTATGTGTAAAGCCTGCACCAAACGTTCGGCACTTACACTTAATGGATAGGTGTTGTTTTTTAAAACATTGCCAAATACTAAATACTTTAAAATACTATCATAATAACTTTCTACAGCGTTAATGGTAGTATGTGTTTGTACACCAAGATTGTAAGCATGGGCTTCAATGTGTTGCAATTCTTCATTACTAAAACCACCAGTATTTACAATAATGCTGTGTACCTCACAGCCCATTTCTTCGGTAAAATATTTTACACAAAAACTGGTGTCAAGTCCACCACTAAATCCTAAAACTACTTTTTTGCTCATGAAATTATTATTGAATGATTTGTTATTGATTCATTTTTGTTTACCAGCTGTATAGCCTTGGTTGAACGATAGTGGCGACGCTCCGTTCAACAGTTGAATTACTATTGAACCATGGAGTAGATATCAGACACTTCAAAAGTGTCTGATATTTAAAAGCCACTACAAATTAAAAAAATATCTTAATAAATTCTTCGCTCCACCGCCACCGCTGTTCGTTTCTTCTCTATCCTTTTTAATTAATCTTTTTAATAAATTATTTTGCTTTAATCGCTGCAATCGTTCAAACACTTTACTTTTCTTATCAAAATATTCCTTCGTCTCTTTGGCTTCGTAATGGTCGGTTGGGTCAAAAAGCATGGCTGTACACATGCAGTTTTTTCTTTCTTTGCCCATTAAAATATCATAGTTCACACAACTTTTGCAGCCAGCCCAAAATTCTTCGTCATTTGTAAGTTCGCTGTAGGTTACAGGTTCGTAGCCCAACTCACTATTTATCTTCATTACCGCCAAACCAGTAGTTAATCCAAATATTTTACTGGTAGGGTATTTTTCACGGCTAAGGTCAAAAATTCTCTTCTTAATCAATTTGGCTACACCACTTTTGCGATATTCAGGTGCTACAATTAAGCCACTATTCGCTACAAACGCTCCATGCTGCCAAGCTTCTATGTAGCAAAAACCCACCCATTGCCCTGTAGTGGTTACAGCAATAATGGCTTTGTCCTCTAATATCTTAGTTGCAATATATTCTGGTGTACGTTTGGCTATACCAGTGCCACGGGCTTTGGCACTTGCTTCCATCTCGTCTGTAATGCGTTTGGCGTAGTGAGTATCAAGGTGTGTAGCCACACGAATGATAATGTTATTATGTTCCAATGGAAAAGAAAATTAAAATGATAAAAACTGGCGTTGCTCCGAAGTTCTGAGAGAATTTCACTGATAGGGGCAATTGCCAACTGCTCGTCCTATCAGCAACCACGTCGTGGTCTGGGAACGAAACAAGGGATGCTATTTATACAGAAAATCTTCATTTGATAGCGTAAAAGTAAGGGGCTTTGTAATACATGGTAACAATTATTTTTGAAATTTAAGTTAAGAAAACTACCATTTACCAATTGCATAGGCAACGTTAAGCCCTCGCTTCTTATCTTTATCCACTGTACTTAGTTTAAACTATAACTGTATTTTATGAAGCAATTTCTGCTGCTCATGGCTTTATTGGTAGTCACTGGCATGGTTCAAGCACAAAACAAATCTAACAAGGGTAAGGAGTTTTGGGTTGGATATGGACATAATCAATTATTTGGTTCAAATGGAGAAACATTTGTGTTGTATCTAAGTGCTGAGCAAGCTGCTAACGTAACTGTGTCTGCACCTGGTATTGCTGGTTTTGTTCCAACTTCTGTTTCCATCCCTGCTAATACAGTAAATTCCCAAATAATTATACCTATATCTGCAAGATTAACGGCTGAAGGATTAAGCAATAAAGGAATTCATATTGTAAGCGATACACCTATAGTAGCTTATGCTCATCAATATGGGGTCAATTCATCTGGAGCGACTATGTTAATGCCAGTAGAAACATATGGCTATACTTATTATTCATTAAACTATACACAAGTAACTAATAACACACCAGCATACTCTTGGTTTTTTGTAGTTGCTAGTGAAGATAACACAAAAGTGCAAATTACACCTTCTGCTGCAACGCAAGGGGGTAAAGCTGCTAATGTAACTTTTACAGCTAATTTAAATAAAGGAGAGATATACAATATTTGGGGCTTGGCAACTGGTAATAATGGCAACGATATGACTGGTAGTAAAGTTGTATCAGTGGCTGGTAATGACGGAAATTGTCATCCTATTGCTGTGTTTTCAGGTAGCAGTAGAATTATTATTGGGGCTAATAGTGGCGATATTTTACAACAGCAAGTTTTTCCAGCGAGTGCTTGGGGAACTAGATATTTAACTTATTCAACGGCAATATCTGGTACTTCTTCTCCCAATTTAAATATCTATCGAGTTGCTGTAAGAGACCCTACAACAATTGTAAAAAGAAATGGTATTGTATTAACTGGCTTAATTTCTAATTTTTATTATGAATTTTCTAGTAGTACAGGAGATTATATCGAGTCAGATAAGCCAATACTAGTAGCTCAGTTTATGCCTTCTAATGGTGCATCAGGATATAATCCCTCTGGAAATAGTATGGGAGACCCCGAAATGTTTTATATAAGCCCAGTAGAACAGTCAATTAAAAAAGCAGTGTTTTATTCAACTGGCAATCAAACTATTTTGACAAATTATATTTCTATTATCATACCATCTGCAGGATTAAATTCTCTTACGCTAGATGGTGCAGCTGTATCAACACCTTTTCCTCCCATTCATCCTCAAAATTCAAATTATAGGGTAGTTGTAAGGCAAGTTTCTGTTGGGCAGCATATTATTCAAAGTGATTCAGCTTTTACAGCCATCACTTATGGTATGGGTGTAAATGAAAGTTATGGCTACAATGCTGGTACCCTCATCAACAACCTAAATGTTATTGGTGGCGTACAAAATACTTTAAATCCTATTAATTCTGCAAGCACTAATACTTGCAAAAACACGCCCTTCAACTTCTCTATACGCATGGCTTATAAGCCTACTACTTTGGTATGGAAGTTTAGCCAAGTTGTTAACCTTAGTACCAATATAGATACAACTTTAAACAATCCGATACCGTTTGATTCTAGCACAGTAAACGGCAGAAAATATTGGGAGTATCGCCTGCCAAGGCAATATACTTTTAGCGATACTGGCACATACACCATACCTGTACTTTCTACAGCACCCGAAGTAGATAACTGTAACAACACCGAAAACCTAAGTGTAATTATAAAAGTAAACCGTGGACCGATACCCGACTTTACTTGGATTTATACTGGCTGTGTTAGTGATACTGCCAAACTCTTTAGTTCATTTACTTCGCCAGCAGGTACTAACTATAGTGTCAATCGGTATCGTTGGTTATACGATGATGCAACAACAGATAGTATTCAAAATCCTAAAAAGAAATTCAATACCCAAGGTACACATCCTGTAAAATTAACTGCCATAAGCGTTGAAGGCTGTGTTGGCGATACCATTAAAATATTAACTACTTCACCATCGCCTATTGCTACTTTTGGATTAAGCCCAGTAAGCACCTGTAATTTTCCTACAACGGTAACTTTTACAGATACCTCTTCTTTTGGGGGCTCGCCTTTAAACGATTGGTATTGGGATTTTGGTAATGGTGTTACCCTTCATGCACCTACTAACGCTGCACAAACACAAACGTATAACACACCGGGTACTTACACCATAAAACATGTGGCTGGTGTGGCTAGTGGTTGTGGTAGTGATACTGCTATAAAGCAATTTAAAATTTATGCAACGCCACTAGTAAACTTTGGTTTTACCAAAGGATGCTTACAAGATAGTACTGTATATTTTACGGATAGTACTACAGTTACCGATTTGCAGGCAGTTACTTACTCATGGAATTTTGGTGACCCAAATGCAAATGCATCTAACCCCAACACTTCTGTATTTCAAAACCCAATACATAAGTATAGTGTGTATGGTACGTATAATGTAACGCTTACTGTAACTACGGTTAATGGTTGTGTAAGCACCAAAACAATACCTTATACTGTACAAGGTTTTGGTTCTGCAATTGTTTTTAATGTGGCTAACGAAACTAGCCTTTGTGCTAATAACGTAGTAAAACTTACCAACCAAAGTGCAGTAGTAGCAGATAGTGTATATCGCATAGACATCTATTGGGATTTTGCCAATAACCCCACAACATTTGTTACAGATAATACACCAACGCCTAATGAAGTGTATCAAAATACTTACCCTGTGTTTACTACACCATTAACTAAATCGTACACTATAAAATGGATAGTATTTAGTAAAGGTGGTTGTACTAGTGAAAAAACAAAAACCATTACCATCTATGCAAAGCCTGCATTAAGTTTTGCAACGCTACCAGGCGTTTGTATTAATGCTGGCACAAGCAGTGTAGCACAAGCTAGTGTAACCAATGGCGTTACTGGTACAGGTGTGTATAGTGGTGTAGGTGTAGATGCTGCTGGTAATTTTAACCCAACAATTGCAGGTGTGGGTGTAAAAACTATCAAGTATGTTTTTGTAAGTAGTATAGGCTGTACCGATTCTATTACCCAAGCCATACGTGTGTTCCCTAAACCATCGGTTAAGTTTGGTTATGATAGAAATATTTGTGCCACCGATTCTATAAAATTCAGCGATTCATCTACCATAAGCACAGGCACAATTGCTGCATGGAATTGGAGCTTTGGCGATGGAATGATTGCAACTTATAACAACGGCAATCCTTTCTTTCATCAATACTTAACAGCCAACACTTACCCAGTAAAATTACATGTAAGCAGCGATAGTGCTTGCATAAGCGACACCTTTAACGTAAACGTTTTTGTACGTAGTAAACCACAGGCCAGCTTTGGTATTACTGCACAACGTTGTGCTGGTAGTACGCTTACGTTTACAGATAGTACCATTGCCAACGGCAATACATTACAAAACTGGTTTTGGAATTTTGGTAATGGACAAACGCTAAATACACCCAATGCCAACGCAGTAAATAGCACTTATCCAACTGCTGGTAACTATACAGTAAAACTTGCAGTAAATGGAGGTTTGGGTTGTGTAAGTGATACTGCTACACAAGCCATTACCATTTTTGCAAACCCAGTGGTAAACTTTACTACAGGTACTGGCTGCCTACAGGATAGCACATTGCAGTTTACTGATGCTACTACGATAAGTGATGGGCAGGCTTTGAATTACTTATGGAATTTTGGAGACCCTAATGCTACTGTAGCCAACCCTAATACGTCTATCCTTCAAAACCCAACACACCGTTATATTGCTTATCAATCGTACAATGTAAAGCTTACTGTAACTACAGCTAATGGTTGCACCAATAATATTACCAAACCATTTTCTGTATTTGGCTTTTTGCCCACTATTGCTTTTAGTGTAGCTAATGAAAATAGTTTGTGCATTAGCAACCAAGTTAAGCTTACTAACCAAACCACAACGATTGGTTCAGACTCAATTTACCGAATAGATATTTATTGGGATTTTGCCAATCAGCCTGGGGTATTTATTACAGATAATACACCAACACCCAACGAAGTATATCAAAATCTATATTCAAGTTTTACAACGCCAGCTACTAAAATATATACCATAAAATGGGTGGTGTACAGTAAGGGTGGTTGTGTAAGTTCTATCACTAAAAGCATTACCCTAAATGCAAAACCTATATTGAGTTTTGCAACACTTGCAGGTACATGTATTAATGCAGGTGTAAGTAGTATAGCACAAGCCACAGTAAGCAATGGCTTAAGTGGCGTGGGTGTGTATAGTGGGTCAGGTACTGATGCAGCAGGTAACTTTAACCCAGCTACAGCAGGTGCAGGCTTACATACAATAAAATATATTTTTGCCGCCGCTGGCGGATGTACAGATTCCATCTCACAAACCATACGTGTATTTCCTAAGCCTGTAGCTAAGTTAGGTGTAGGCAATGCTGTATGCCAAGGCTTGGCTACATCGTTTACAGATACATCAAGTATTGCATCTGGTACAATAACCAATTGGTATTACAATTTTGGCGATGGAACAGTACCCGTTAACAATACAAATAGTAGTCCATTTACTTATACTTATAACAACTATGGCAGCTACAATGTACAACTTGTTGTAACCAGTGATAGCAGTTGTGTAAGCGATACTGTTAGCAAAATTGTAGTGGTAAATCCAGTGCCTGTGCCAGACTTTACCTTACCAACATCTGTATGTATGCCAGCAGGTGTAGCCTTGTTTACCAATACATCTACTCTTGCCAATGGTACATTGGCACAAATGAATTATGTATGGAATTTTGGTGATGGCAGTGCAACTACCACTACAGTAAATGGATTGCATACTTATGCTACTATTAATAGCTATAATATAAAATTGACTGCCACTTCTCTTTTAGGTTGCAGTAAAGACAGTACTAAATTGTTTAATACTTTTTACCAACAACCAGTAGCCAAGTTTGCACTAAATGATACCACCATTTGCCAAGGCATACAAACTATCTTTAGCGATAGCAGCATTGCCGTAGGCAGTAGTATTACTAATTGGAAATGGAGTTTTGGAGATGGTACTATTGATACTGCACAAAATCCTAAAAAGACTTATAGTTTGCCAGGGATTTATACTATTAAATTATTAGTAACTAGTGCACAAGGCTGCGTAAGCGATACAGGCAAATTAGATATTAACGTGTATTTACAACCAGTAGTAGATGCTGGGCCAGACTTACTAATATATGATAGCACATTAGTAGTAATGAACCCAACGGTAAACAGTACAGCACTTAATTTTAAATGGACACCCAACACGTATTTTTTAACAAGCGATACTATGCTTCGCCCAACTTTATTACCACGTTTTAATACCTTATACAAGCTTACTGCTACTGGTGCCAATGGCTGTACAGCCACCGATAGTATATTTATAAAAGTGTTGAAGGATATACCTTTTGTACCTAATGCTTTCTCACCAAATGGTGATGGTATTAATGATAAATGGACGATACCAAGTTTATCCAACTATCCTAACTGTAGGGTAGAAGTATACAATCGTTATGGGCAAATTGTTTTCTTTTCACCTCAAGGTTATACTACACCTTGGGATGGTACAAAAAATGGCACTGCATTGCCAGTAGGTACTTACTACTATATTATTGAACCTAAAGATAAGGGATATGGTAAGTTTAGTGGAAGTGTAACACTGTTGAGATAAATAAATTTCATTTTAAAGCTCCTCTATCAAATATTTGATAGAGGAGCTTTTGTTTTATAAAAACCATTACTCAATATTTTGGTTACTTACAATAAGTTTTACGCCAAATACTATTTAAAACCATAAAGCCATTGGCAATAAATTAAATTTGTAGCTTTAGGGTAAGTATGATAAAACGCATTGTTATATTAACACTGTTAATGGTGTTCACCCATTACATATCTAATGCACAAAATTATAATTTACGGTGTGTAAATTTTGGTAGTAAAGAAGGGTTGACCGACAACTTTGCTTATGGTTGCACACAAGACCATCAAGGGTATATGTGGTTTGCTACACCATCTGGCTTATATCGGTTTGATGGACATACTTTTAAAATTTTTAGAAGCCCCATTGATAGACCAGGTAGAGCAATCTCCAATATATTACAAACGGTTTTTACTGCTAAAAATGGAACATTATGGCTTGGTGGTTTTAATACTTTGCAATGGTACAACCCACTAAAAAATAAATTTTGGAGTCCCGATTATAACAAACCGATTGCAAAAAATTTAGGCGATGCATATATTTTAAATTTTACTGAAGATGAGCAACAACATGTTTGGATAGCTACTTCTAAAGACTATTTTTTTAAATTTAATAATAGTGATTCTAGCTTCACTTCTTACAGAAATTTATTTCCAACCACCGCTACAAAAAACACCATAAAAGTAATTACTGCCAATGGTATGGTGTGGGCTATTCATCAAGAAGGAGTGTATTGTTTTTCTGATGATGAAAAATACGTAGGATTTTATCCCATTGCCAAAGGCGATATATCTAACGGTATATTTAACGCCCAAAAAAATTGTATTACACTTACTACTTACAATAGTGGGTTGATAGCATTTAGTTTAAAAGAAAAAAAGTATACCATTTGCAATAACAACAAAAGCCTACTGAGCAACAATTTATTTTGTATAGCCAATAGTGATGCCAGCACTTGGATTGGTTCTTATCCTTTATTTAAACTTGATACTAACACCAATGAACTAGCCACCATACAAAGCAAAAAAGAAAGCGAGTACGATTTGAAGGCTTTTAAAATTGGCTCCCTATTTATTGATAGAGAAAAAAATGTGTGGGTTTGTGGTTATACAGGTCTATCAATGATTCCTTGGCAAAACAGCCAAATAAAAACAATACCATTAACCGATAAAATTTCAGGTAATACCATAGAGCCAACAGGTATAGCATTTGGTAAAGGTGGCAACGATTTTTTTATAAGTAATACTACATCGGTTGGGCTTATACATTATTCTGCTAGTAATGGAGCTGTGCATACACTACAAAACAATTTTGACAAAAGCATTACTACCCTTGTACAAACATTAGATAGTAGTGTATATGCATGTGATGGCGTACACTTTTTTAAAGTAGATAGAGAGCAACAAAAACTTATGCCTTATACTTTATTAGACCAGAACAAACAACCGATAGCCAATATTGGTAAAAATGTTTTTGACCATAAAGGCAATGTGTATATTAACGCAATAAACAATGGCTTTTACATTTGGAATACAAATACCAACCAATTAAAGCACTACAACAAGTGGGACTGGGATACCAGCCAATCTTCCAAAGCCGATAATGCGATATTCCCTTGTTTGGTAGATAATGAAGACAATGTTTGGTTTACCAGCAATGCTGGCGTTTATAAATTAAATACTGTACAAAATAAAATGTACCATATTGCTTATACGCAGCATGATAATGTACCACTGCTTACCTCTACTAATTATATGGCACAAGATAAGCTGGGGCATTATTGGATTTGTACCAACAACAATGGCTTATATGAATTGTATTTTGAGAATGGGAAAGAAATATTGCACAACTATACACAAAGTAACATTAGTGGCTTGCCATCGGATTTTATGAATAGGATAAAGCAGGATAGAAAAGATAGTTCACTTTGGATTACTTATAACGCTGGGCTTTTGAAATTTAATCCCATCACCAAAAAAGTAATAACAATTCTTAAAAAACAAAATGGATTGGTTGAAGATGCTGCTGGTTATTTTTTTAATATTTCGAGTGATAATAAATTGGTACAACTTCATTTTGGTAATATAAATATTATTAACCTTAATGAATACAAATACAATCCTATACCACCACCAATTGTTTTCAATTCTATAAAAGTATTTGATGTAGAAAAGGTTTACAGCTTAGATGCTATTAAACCAAAGCTTGATTTAACCTACACAGAAAATTTTATTCAGCTAGAATTTGCTTCCTTATTATTTAACAACAGCAACCAAACACAATATGCTTATAAATTAGAAGGTGCCGATAAAAATTGGATATACAGTGGTAATAGAAACATGGTATCGTATTCTGGCTTAAGCAGTGGGCAATATTTGTTTAAAGTAAAAGCCTACAACAATGATGGGGTATGGAGTAATAACGATTTGGTATTAATAATAACTATTCACCCACCATTTTATAAAACTTGGTGGTTTATAACTATTGCTATTATTGCATTGCTACTTGCTATTTATAGTTATAATAAAATGAGAATAGCACAAGTAAAAAAAGAAGAAAAACTAAAGGCAAGCTTTAAACAGCAAATAGCTGAAACAGAAATGAAAGCACTTCGTGCCCAAATGAACCCTCATTTTATTTTTAATTCTCTCAATAGTATTCAAAAGTATATTTTACAAAAAGACAATTTTACTGCCTCGCAATACCTAACCAAATTTTCTAGGTTAATACGATTGATACTAGACCATAGTAACGAAAAAAATATTGTATTAAGTAGCGAAATAGAATTGCTAACCTTATACATGGAAATGGAAGCCTTGCGATTTGAAAACAAATTTAATTACGAAGTAAAAATAGATAAAGCCATTAACATTCATGCTCTTGAAATACCATCTATGCTTATACAGCCCTATATTGAAAATGCAATATGGCATGGGCTTTTGCACAAAGAAAGTAAAGGTAATTTGTACATCACTTTTAATAAAAATAGCACCAACAATTTAGTAATAATAATACATGATGATGGCGTTGGAAGAGACAAGGCTGCCGAACTAAAGAGCAAACAAATTTTGAAGAAAAAAAGCTATGGTATGCAAATAACACAAGACCGTATAAACATTATTAACCAAACACAAAACACAAATGCTACTTGTAATATTGAAGATAGTACAGATAAAAATGGTGCTATAAATGGAACAATAGTAACCTTAACCTTACCTACTAGAGGCTGTTTGAGTTAATTAAAGTTTGAATCAGATGAACCGCAGACGGGGTTAACTTAACCAACTAACGCAAACAGCTTCTAAACCCTTAAATCTATAGCTATGTTAAATACAATACTTATTGATGATGAAAAAAATGCTTTGGATGTACTAGAGATGCAAGTGCAACAGTTTTGTACCGATATAAATATTGTAGCAAAATGTGAGGGTGGAGTAAATGGAATAGCAGCAATAAAAAAACTGAACCCCGATTTAATATTTTTAGATATAGAAATGCCACACAAAAATGGGTTTGATGTATTAACCGAAACCAATCAATGTACCTATGATGTAATTTTTACTACAGCCTATAATCAATTTGCGATAAAGGCATTTAAGTTTTCGGCAGTAGATTATTTATTAAAACCAATTGACATTGTAGAATTGCAAGCAGCTATAGAAAAAGTAAGAAATAAAAATGGTAATACAAGGCTTGATGATAAAATAAAACTACTTTTTCAGCAATTGCAAACACAACAAAAGCATACCCATAAAATTGCTTTACCTACAGGCGATGGCATGCAGTTTTTAGAGCCTGATGAAATAATGCGTTGCGAAAGCGACAGTAATTACACACATATTTTTTTAGCCAACGGCAAAAAAATAACGCTTGCCAAAACATTAAAAGAGGTAGAAGAAAATATTGAAGGCAATCCTTTTTTTAGAGTACATCAATCGCACCTAATAAATATGAACCACATTAATAAATACTTTAAAGGAGATAGTGCTTACATTATAATGAATGATGGCACACAAATAGCCATTAGTCGCAATAAAAAAGAAGTTTTTTTAGAGAGTTTTAGAAAAATATAGTTTTAAAAATTGTCGCTGCTTCTTACCCAGTTATTGCATTGCTAAACAAACCATTACTAAAAAAAACAGTTAGATACTCAATAGCTCTTCGTTTAAAATATTTGCTGTACAATCTTTATGTGATAAATAATTAAACATGAAAATTGTAAATGGCTTCATTAGTTTTATGGTATGTACTTGTTTATTTACAAGTGCATCTTGCCAAAGTGGAACAAAGAAAACCGATAACACCAAAACCTCCGAAACCTCTAACGATTTAAAAGCTACTACAACTATTGTTTATAACGATGATGCTGCTAAGGGGCAATACCTTGCTGCCATAAAAGTAGAAAAAGGCAAATTAAAAGTTAATGAAACCATAGATGCCATTGGTGAGGATGGAAGTAGGTATTCTTTTCTAATCAAGGATATTAAGGTAAACGACCAAACTGTTAAAGAAGCTGGTGCCAATACTTCTGCCTTTGTATCGCTACAAGCCATTGGTAAGGCTACCGGTTTTGACCAAGGCTTTATAATAGTAAATAAAGGGGCTAGCACTACACCCAATATAGCAATAACTATCGCAAACGCAGAACTTACTTGTAATATTAATGGCAAAGAATGGAAGGCAAAAGCTTTTGCCCACTCCTCTAGTTTTTTTGTAAAAGGTGTAAATAAAATGTATGATGGAGAACCGTATTTAGGGCTGGCTTTTGTAGCCATAACAAAGCCAGATGGCAGACAAATAAATTTTGCCATAAAAAATTTTGCAGGCAAAACTGGTAAAATTCAAGATAAAGATTTGGAAGTTTTATTAAGTGGCTCTGCCAATGGTGATGTAAAGGGTGGAGAAATGCAAGGCTTTAAAATGAATACGCAAAACATAAACTTTACTGTAGAAATAACTGCGTATAAACCTACTAGTATAAACGAAGCCCTTATCTCAGGAAAATTTAGTGGCACACTTAAAGGGTTATTACTTTCTAAAGATATAAAGGTGGAAAATGGAACATTTACTAATGTAAAAATTGAAGTGTTTAACGATAAAGCAAATTTTTAATTCTTAACATAAAACCACACAGTATGAAAAAATATGTAACGCTACTTTTAGTTAGTAGTTTATCTATTGCCTTGCAGGCACAAGTTTATATGCCCAACAAAATTTCAAAAGATGCAATAGATTTTATGCAAGGCAAACAATCAACTTATTTTAGAGTAATTGTAAAAGGCTTTACCTGTAATAGAGAAACAGCAGATGATATGTTTGAACGAGATGGCAAACGAGATGAAATTTATATTTCGGCCAAAACGTATTTTTTTAATAGTACAGGTGGCTCGGATGATAGAATTGTAAATAAAGTACGATCGAGGGTAATGGGCGATGTAAACAACAGAGCTAAAGAAGAAAAACGTGTAATGGCTGGCACTGCAGCAGGTAGTTTAGGTGGCATACAAACAGGAGACCAAGTGCCTGATGCAGAACCTTGGAAAAATAACGCCCAAGCAAAAGGAGATTTATTGCCCTTTATTATTTGGGAAGGAGAATTAAAACCTGATAAACAAACTTTAACTATAGAACCATCAATTTTTGAGTACGATGGACCTGATGATTTTTTAACCAACTTTTGGAACAATAGCCTTATTGCTACTTTACTTAAACCAGCGATTGGCTTAGCAGCAGCTTCTTTTTCTTTACTTTCAGGTTATTCTATTAATAACGATAATGTAGGCAATAGACCTATTTACGACGATAGTCAGCCAGGTATTTGGCCAGCACCTACCGTTATACAACAG
Source organism: Chitinophagaceae bacterium (assembly GCA_043776595.1). GTDB lineage: Bacteria > Bacteroidota > Bacteroidia > Chitinophagales > Chitinophagaceae > UBA1930. The sequence continues at coordinate 19,982 of JAYVRD010000216.1, forward strand.
TTTCCTTATCAGTTTTCTCGTGTTAATATAGATGTACTTACAGCTCAGCAAAAAATTGAGTATCAACAAAAGTTTCGTGTTGTAACCAATAGGCCTGGCGATAGACCAATTGGTGTAATAGCTGGTAGTTTATATAGCCCATTACTTATAGATATTAACCAAGAAGTAGCATTAAAACTAAGTAATACAGATTTTGGTTTTGGCAAAGGTATTATACCTATTACGTATAGAGATATTGATGAGCTAAAAGGAGATTATACCGTTTATTTGCAAATAGAATTACTTACAGACTACACCCAAAAAAATCAAATAAACATAACCACCAACGAAAACTTTAGCCCAGTACAAAATTTTACCCTACGTAATGTGCTTGCTAGCGATAAAAGGGTTGATATTTTAGATGGCAATAGAGCAGATGGTGCATTTACAGTTCTTTTTCAGCCTAAATCGTATCTAGCCCAGCAATTTCGTTTTAAAAAAGCCGAGAATGATTTTTACTATATCACCAGTATGTACAGCAATAAATATTTAGGTGCATTAAACAATGCAGATTTTAATGGGGCAAACATTGTAACCTATGCAGCAGCAAATACTGAGTATTATCAATGGAGGTTTATACGCTATTGCGATGGCTCTTTTATATTTAAAAACAGACGAACAAATAAAGTAATAGAAGTGTACAATGCAGCCATTACCGATTTTTCGCCACTAGGGCAAATGGAAAGCACTGCTGCTACTAACCAACGATGGTTTATAGAGAAATAAATTTTAAACTATATAGCTTAAGCCATCAATTTTTATTGGTGGCTTTTTTTATTCTCTACACTATACTAAAGCATAGCTCATCTATACTTACTTTAGCAATAATTATAACTGCATGTATGCCCAACTCAACCTACCCAATCCTCAACCATCATTTTTAGAAAAATTTGGTATTTACTACCTTAATTTTTTTAAAAGAATAGATAAAGATTATAATGCTTTTGACTTTACCGACCAGCAATTAAAGCAAAAATAAAACAAATAACGCTCAAAGGCATTATACTTTCTTCATTCATTGAC
>JAYVRD010000217.1:0-5416 GCA_043776595.1 Chitinophagaceae bacterium
GTGGTATAATGGAGAATGGATAAAAAGATTGGGGGTTGATAGTTGGCAGTTGACAGTGGGAAACATTTTTGAAGAACAAGGAATTGTTATAACCAATAATAAAAAATTTATTCAAATTTTAGAGTTAGTAAAAGACCGGTGCACCTTGCTTACAGATTTTGTTGCACAGGCTAGTTTCTTTTTTAAAGCACCTGTTGATGTTGATACTGCTTCCATCAAACCAAAATGGGATGATAAAAAGAATATGTTTTTTATAGAGCTAATGAAGGAGTACCAAACTGAAATTATTTGGGATGCTTCAGAATTGGAAAAGGTATTTAAAGAAACGGCAGCTGCACATCAATTAAAAACTGGAGAGTTGATGCTGCCATTAAGAATAATGCTAGTAGGTGGTAAGTTTGGACCTGGTGTATTTGATATTGCAGCTTTGTTAGGTAAGGAAGAAACGGTAGGTAGGATTAAGAATGTATTAAGTTTGCTTAGCTAAAAAAAATACCATTATGAACAACAGACCCATACGTGTATTAGTTGCCAAAGTTGGTTTAGATGGGCATGACCGTGGAGCTAAAGTTATAGCCACAGCTTTGAGAGATGCAGGCATGGAAGTGATATACACAGGCTTACGCCAAACACCCGAAATGGTTGTGAATGCTGCTTTGCAAGAAGATGTGGATGCCATTGGAATTAGTATTTTGAGTGGTGCTCATAATACCGTTTTTCCTAAATTAATTGCTTTGATGAAAGAGAAAAAAATGGACGATGTTTTACTTACTGGTGGTGGTATCATACCAGATGACGACATGAAAACCCTAAACGATATGGGCGTTGGTAAACTGTTTGCCCCAGGTACGGCTACTGCAGATATTGCTACTTACATTACCAATTGGGTAAAAGAACATAGAGATTTTTAACGCATAGAAATGAAAATCACCATATTTAAAACATTTAAAGAACTAGTGTTGCATAAAAAGCAATGCAGCTAGATACTACACTGCAACATTACTTTGCTTATTCGTATTAAATACAAACTTTGTTCTCATATATCTCAATGCACAAAGAAGAACAAAAACAAACTCCTCTAGAATTTAGATGGTGATGCAGCAGCAACAGCAATAATGGGTAGATGGGTTTAGGATTTTTTTATGTTACACCAACACAGTTTTCTCATCTGCCTCACCACTATTAGTTGCCAAAGCCTTTATACTACCTAAAGTAGTTTCAGCTATCTGGCTCATGGCTTCCTCAGTAAAAAAAGCTTGGTGTGCCGTTATTAAAACATTAGAGAAACTCATTAACCTTTGTATTGTATCGTCTTTAATAACGTCGGCAGATAAATCTCTAAAGAATAATTTTTCTTCCTGCTCATATACATCTAAACCCAAGTAAGCAATGGTTTCGTTCTTTAAAGCATTAATAACAATTGGTGTATCTATCAATGCACCACGGCTAGTATTTATTAGCATCACCCCCTTCTTCATCATACCCAGCGTTTCTTTGTTTATAATGTGTTTGGTTTGCTCGTTTAGTGGGCAGTGGAGCGATAGAATATCACTCTGTTGCAATACCTCCGTCAATGGATGATATGTAACGCCCAATGCCTCCATGTCCTTATTAGCAATAATATCAAATGCCACTACTTTACAGCCAAAGCCTAACATAATTTTACAAAATGCTTTACCAATGTTGCCAGTACCAATAACGCCTATCGTTTTGCCATGCAGGTTAAAACCTAACAATCCATTAATCGAAAAATTTTGTTCCCTTACTCGATTATAAGCCTTATGCGTTTTTCGGTTTAGGGTAAGTATCATGGCTACTGCATGTTCTGCCACAGCTTGTGGGCTATAAGCTGGCACACGGCAAATTTTTATACCATTTACTTTTGCAGCTTCAACATCCACATTATTAAAACCAGCACAACGCAGGGCTATTATTTTTACACCCTTGCCAGCCAATATTTGTATTACAGCCGCATCTACTTTATCGTTTACAAAAACACATATTGCCATACTATCTTCTACTAACACAGCAGACAGTGCTGTAAGCGATGTTTCTAAATACACCAACTCAAAACCAAAAGTTTGGTTGTGCTGCGTAAAAAATTGTTTGTCGTAAGCTTGGGTAGAAAAGAAAGTGATTTTCATTTGTTAAATATATAGGCATAAAAGCGAGTTAACGTTTTTGTTATGTAGCCAGCTTTCGAATAAGAATTTAGCAGCGGTTGCGTCGCACATTTCAAGTTTCAGAACCTGATTAAGCATTAACGAAAACTTAGTATATATAAAAATCCTCATCAACCATAGTAAAATGTTCATTCAACCCTTTTAGGGGGTAAAAGAATGTGGATGTTGTACAAAATTTTCTGCCATTGAGGTTATTAAGAATATCTAGTAGTATCCAATCACCTTTTGTTAGAATACTAGCATCTAATTTAACAAGCTTAGTATTTATTGTCGTGTTTTCCTGTATATCATTTTGATGTATTGAAATTGTATTTGCTGGCAGCGTAACTACACCACTACTATTTTTTTCGCCAGTTTTAAAATATGCAATGACATCATTTAATAAAATAGTAGAGTCTTTATCTTTTGCAATCAAGAAATAATCATTACTACTGCCTTTATAATCTTCTTGTTGGGCTGTTATTTGTATGGCTGTACTATTAAATTGTGGTTGTGTAGCTGTAAGAATATACCTATCTAAATTCAACAAACTTTGATTGATTAAGTACACATCTTTTCTAAAACCTAATTGATGCTGTACATACAATACAGGGTAAAAATCATTATCGCCCCAAGAAAACAAAATGGCATTGGTAGGGCATTTTTGAAGAATGGCTTTTGTTTTACTAATAACACTATCGGGGTATAAGTTATTAGGCAATGTATATTTTGCAGCCATATCAGCAGCATAGGTAAGATAGCTATGAAATTGTACCATTGCTTCATTAGCCTTCTTTATGGCAATATTACCAACAGTGGTTTCAAATTTTTTGTTTTGCATGGCAAGCTTGGCAAAATGTTGTATAGATAGTTTCATCACACTATCGTACAAGGCAAGCTGTTTCGCAGTAATACAATTGCTTGTAAATGGCATTGTAAATACTTCACTTTTAATAGCATCGCCCGATTGGTTAACGAGCAAACAACTTGCATACATACTATAAGCCCTTGCTAAACTGTATAAAGCAGAATCACTTAGTATTTTTTTTGCAGATACACTAGCTATTACATCTTTATACCAGCCATTATAGCCATAAAATTGATGAAACTTATAATTCTTTTCACTGTATTCATCTATGTAATTCTTGTAATCAACAGGTGTTTTATCAGTTCTTAACGAGAATGGTAATTTTTGATACTTGCCATCCGTAATATTGTAAAAAACATAACTCTTTTCATTTACGGCTTCTCCATTTACTATTTTTTTGGTAGTTACCTTCCAGTTCGTTTTTCTTTTTTCAAAAAAAACAGCAGGGTAGTCTAACGCATAAATTTCGTAAGTGCTGTAAAATTTTGTGGCTATTTCTTTTATTGATTTTGTTTGCGAAAAAATGCAGCTACTAACCATAGCATTTAAGAAAAAACATAGGAAAAGTTTCTTTGTCATAATAAAAATTTGTATCGCAAAATATGTATAAATAAAGTTATTTTAAAATCTACTATTCAAATAACATCTATACTACCACATAATAAAAGCCAAATAGTACTGCATAGTTTAAAATGTGCGACGCAACTGCAGCTGAATTAATATGCTACTGCTAGCCAAAAAATATTTCAATAATCTACAACTACTTAAATAGAAATATCTTTATCGCATATTATTGATATCATGAAGTTTGAAGAACTAAATTTAACTACGCCTTTATTAAACGCTTTGGCAGATATGGGCATTACTACACCAACCACTATTCAGCAAAAAGTTTTTCCTGTAGCTATGAGTGGTAAAGATGTTTGTGGTATTGCACAAACGGGTACTGGTAAAACCTATGCCTATTTATTAACCTGCCTTAGGCAATGGAAATTTTCAAAAGAAAAACATCCTCAAATTTTAATTATTGTACCCACAAGAGAATTGGTTACACAAGTGGTAGAGGAAGTAAAAAAACTAACCACTTACATGAGTGTTGTAGCCCTTGGTGTGTATGGTGGTGTAAATATTAATACACAAAAAATTGCTGTAGAAAATGGAATGGATGTTTTGGTAGCCACACCGGGGCGGTTGATTGATTTAATTTTTGCTGGCTCTATTAAAACAAAAAATATTAAGAAGTTGGTGATTGATGAGATGGATGAATTGTTGAATCTTGGTTTTAGAACGCAGCTAAAAAATGTTTTAGATTTACTACCAGAGAAAAGACAAAACTTATTATTTTCTGCAACTATTACCGAAGAAGTGGAGCAAATTATAGAAGTGTATTTTAATAACCCCGTTCGCATAGAAGCAGCACCAACAGGCACTCCATTGGCAAATATTGTACAGCAAGGATACCATGTTCCTAATTTTAATACTAAGGTTAATTTGGTTAATTATTTACTAGATGCAGATGAAAGCATGAGCAAAGTTTTAGTGTTTGTAGATAGTAAAAAACTAGCTGACGATGTATACGAACAACTGCTTCCAAACTTTACGGAAAAAATGGGTGTCATTCATTCTAATAAAGAACAAAACCATCGCTTCAACACTGTAAAACAATTTCAAAATGGCACTTACAGATTTATTATTGCTACAGATATTGTTGCAAGAGGTTTAGATATTGCAGAGGTAACGCATGTTATAAATTTTGATTTACCGGATGTGCCAGAAAATTATATGCATAGAATTGGGCGTACTGGCCGTGCCGACAAAAAAGGTATTGCCATAAGTTTTGTTACCGATAAAGAACAGAAATTTTTAGGCAAGATAGAAACCCTTATGAATTATCAAGTTCCGTTTATCAACTTACCCGAAGACTTATTTATTTCTGATGAATTAACAGAAGATGAAAAACCAAAAAAACCTGTTGTGGCCGAAGTGCAATTGAAGGAGAAAAAGAGAGAAAATGTGGGTGCATCTTTTCATGAAAAATCGGCTAAGAATAGTAGAACCTACAAAAAACCCAGCCGAAAAGATCAAATGATGAAAAAGTATGGCAAGCCCAAAACTAGAGGGCAAAAGAAATAATGTACTAGCTACAAATGCACGAAACGGTATGAATGAAAATAAACATCCTCTTGAAAATTCAAGAGGGTTTTACTTAATGTAGTTGTTTAGGTTTTCAAATTTTTACTCTTTGAAAATAGTAAAGCTGTCAGCCTGAGCTTGTCGAAGGCGATTACTAAGAAGCTGTCTAAAAACGTTTTTGTGTTACACCATTATGTGTACAAGTGGATAAAAAAGGCTGTTGCAAAAAGTTGGTTTATCGTTTTAAAGGATG
>JAYVRD010000218.1:0-5411 GCA_043776595.1 Chitinophagaceae bacterium
GATTAATCATATAAAAAACTTGTGGTATTACAACGGTATTCAAATACCACTTGTTTTTTGTAGTTATTTTTTTATCTTTTATTCCCATATTTCAAATCGAAGTTTAAAAAAAATTGGAATGGCTATTATTGCCATTTTTGTTTTAGGTTATGTAATTAGCTATCTAAGCATTAACCCTGATAAAGTATTTTGTACAATTGGCTATGTAATAGGTTGTGTATCAATTGCAACATTTGCTATCATTAATATTAGCATACTAATTACTGATAAGGTACAGGTTGATTTTTTAAAAATGCCGCTTTTTTATTTGATGCTGATTTTAATGGTTTATTACCTATCAACAATACCCTACTATGCTATTAGCTACATATTTTATCAACAAAAAAATATGCTTTCATTATTAGCTGTATTAAAGCTGGTAACCACTTTTCTAAATTATATTTTATACATTACTTTTTGTATTACTTTTTTATGGGAGAAAAAGAAACGATAATATTAATCATTGCCTCTTTAATTGCTATACTCTTATTGTGTATCGCCTTTATTGTAATACTACTTATACACCGAAATAGAAAACTTTTATACGCCAAAGAAACACACGAATTATACGAAACCCACCAGCAAGAACTACTTACCAGCCAACTCGAAATTCAACAACAAACCATGCAGCATATTGGCAGAGAAATACATGATAACGTAGGGCAAAAGTTAACGCTTGCTTCACTCTATACCCAGCAGTTGGAATTTACCAATCAATACCCAGTTATAAACGAGCAGTTAGTTGCTATTGGTAGTGTTATTAATGAATCACTAACCGAATTGAGAAGTTTATCAAAATCATTAACCGATGCTAATACTTTAAACATCAGTTTACAAAAACTTATACAAACCGAGTGTAAAAAAATTGATGCTACAGGCAATTGCAAAACACACTTTAGTAGCAACGAAACCGAAACCAATATCAATCCATCTACCAAAAATATTGTATTGCGTATGGTGCAAGAATTTTTGCAAAACAGTTTAAAACACAGCCAGTGCAAACTCATTACCATACAGCTAAATAATACAGCAGCAGGTATTATACTGTTTTTAAAAGACGATGGTAAAGGCTTCAATACCAACCAACCAGCAAAAGGTATAGGCTTACAAAATATAGCCAAACGAGCAGCCACGCTCAATGCACAACTTACCTTACAAAGCACCATTGGCAAAGGCACTTCATTAAAATTATTAATACCCACAGTAGTATGAATCTCAGCATTGCTATAGTAGATGATCACTTACTAATAGCCAAAGCATTAGGCAGCATTATAGAGCAGTTTTCACAATACACAGTATTATTTGAACTTGACAATGGCAAAGCACTCATAGAAAAATGCAAACAAAAAAAGCATACACCAGATATTGTATTGCTTGATGTAAGTATGCCAGAGATGAATGGGTTTGAAGTTGCAGCCTACCTAAAACAAAACCACCCCGAAATTTTAATAATGGCTTTAAGTATGCAAGACGATGAAGAAACCATTATTAAAATGATAAAAGCAGGGGCAAGAGGTTACCTACATAAAAATGTACATCCAGCAGATTTGGAAAAAGCATTAAATACTTTAGTAAGTAAAGGTTACTATTACCCCGAATGGGCTACTACCAAACTCATGCTAAATATTGCTACAGGTAAAGATGATGGAAACATAAAACTAAACGACCGAGAAAAAAAATTTTTACAATTCTGCTGCACCGAAATGACCTATAAAGAAATAGCAGAAAAAATGTTTTGCAGCCCAAGAACTGTAGAAGGCTATCGCGATGTTTTGTTTGAAAAACTAAACCTTAAAAGCAGAGTGGGCTTAGCTTTATATGCAGTAAAAAACGGAATTGTAAACTCATTTTAATAAAAAGAAAGGCTTCAAAAATATTTGAAGCCTTTAAGTAATTAAGAGTTTACCGCCTTTATTCCAGGCAGTTCTTTGCCTTCAAAATATTCTAACAAAGCACCACCCCCAGTACTTACATAACTTACCTTATGGGCAAAGCCAAATTGGTTTACAGCAGCAATACTATCACCACCACCAACAAGGCTAAAGGCTCCAGCTTCTGTGCTTTCTGCCACAGCAACAGCAATGGCTTTTGTAGGCGTGGCTGTGGGTTAATTGCTACAATTAATATTTAGTCTATAGTCGGTCGTTCTGCAGTAAATTCTATTGTTATATTCTCCTCCTTATTTTCAAATATTTTTTTGCCTAAAATTTGTTTTACAAGTAGCTTATACTCTGTTATTTCAACGTCTTTAGGAATGTAGTTTGGATTTTTAATGTAAAACGCTTTTCCAAGATGTTCTTTTACTATAATTTTTTCTTCATTTATTTTAGCTTCAATTTTTATAGAGAAACTGTCAGGTAAAGCTTTATCTGAAAAATCTGATTTATTGAATTGGCTTCCTTTTACAGAAGTAAAATTTATTATAAACTCATTACTATCCGTTTTAAAAGTTCCATAACGTAAAATATTTGTATTCCAATTCATTGCTGACTTGTTGTAAGTATTATATGAAAAAAGAATTCCATTCTCTTCTTTAGAAAATTGCAAAACGTATGAATAGTCTAAATTCTTTTCAAAAACCCATATACCATCCTCTGTATTTACAAGTTTTCTTGATAACTCATTTACTTTATTTGTTGTTTCTTGTGAATATATTTTTGATTTACATGCGTATAATACTAAAATTATTAAGGCAGTCCATACTAATTTATATCTCCATTTTTTAGTCATAATTTACATTCGATTTATAACACTCCTTTCTGAAGCAATTACCACCAAATTCTAGATACACCCACCCAACCTCACTTTAAGACTTCACCGCAGCAATCCCAGGCAATTCCTTCCCTTCAAAATATTCTAATAAAGCTCCGCCACCAGTACTTACATAACTTACTTTATCGGCAAAGCCAAACTGGTTTACAGCAGCTACACTATCTCCACCACCTACTAAACTAAATGCACCTGCTTCTGTACTTTCTGCAACAGCCACAGCAATGGCTTTTGTACCTGCTTGAAACTTTTCCATTTCAAAAACACCCATTGGTCCATTCCATAAAATGGTTTTAGATTTTTTAATTACTTCACTAAAAATACCTGCGGCTTTACTACCAATATCCAAGCCCATCCAACCATCTGGTATAGCATCGCTTGGGCAAGTTTTTGTATTGGCATCTGCAGCAAATTTATCAGCAATTAAAGAGTCTTCTGGCAAATGAATACTTACGCCTTTGGCAGTAGCTTTTGCCAAAATTTGTAATGCAGTTTCTAATCTATCATCTTCGCAAAGACTGCTACCAATTTTACCACCTCTTGCTTTTATAAATGTGTAAGCCATACCACCACCAATAATTATATCAGTAGCTCTTTCTAATAAATTTTCAATAATTAAAATTTTATCAGAAACTTTTGCTCCACCTATAATGGCAACAAAAGGCTTTTCACTTTTATGCAATACTTTTTCGGCACTCTCTACTTCTGCACTCATTAATAAACCAAAAAATCTTTTTTCTGGTGCAAAGAACTTTGCAATTACTGCTGTACTTGCATGTGCTCTATGTGCAGTGCCAAAAGCATCGTTTACCCATACATCACCCAGCTTACTAAGCTTTTCTGCAAAAGCTTCATCGCCTTTTTCCTCTTCTTTATAAAAACGTAAATTTTCTAACAATAAAACTTCACCAGCACGAAGCATACCAGCAGTCATATTGGCTTGCTCACCAATACAATCATTGGCAAAAAAAACAGTTTTTCCACCCAACAAATCGCTTAAGTGTTTTACAATATGCTTTAGGGAGTATTTGTCTTCTGGTCCATCTTTTGGGCGACCCAAATGACTCATTAAAATAACACTACCGCCATCGTTTAGTATTTTATTTATGGTAGGTATAGCTGCAGTTATTCTTGTATCATCAGTAATAGCCAAAGTTGCTTTATCTAATGGCACATTAAAATCTACACGAATTAATACTTTTTGATTAGCGAAATTGTGTTCAGAAAAATTAGTCATATTTTATTATTAATTGGGTTAAAGATATGTAAATGAAGTTTTTGAAGCTATTAAATGAAAATGCTGTGCTAACAATTAGTTTGCCCATATTTCTTTCAGCTATTTTTAAACCCATTATTAAATAGTAAGTAATAATTTCAACCAAAATTAAATTCACTTTAAATAAAATAATGTATGGAGCAAAAATTAGCCAATCAAATAGCCATTGTTACAGGCGGAAGTAGTGGCATTGGCGAAGGCATTTGTAAATCTTTTGCAGCAGTAGGTGCCACAGTTATTGTAAATTATCCAGTAGTAGCTAGCAAAGATGCAGCAGATGCAGTAGTAGCAAGCATTATAGCTAATAATGGAAAAGCAATTAGCTATCAATGCGATGTAAGCAAAGAAGATCAAGTAATAAAAATGTTTACAGATGTAGTAGCACAATTTGGTACTGTAGATATTCTTATTAATAATGCTGGCTTGCAACGTGATGCCAAATTTCATGAGATGACTTTGGCTCAATGGCAATTGGTAATTGATGTAAACCTTACTGGTCAGTTTCTTTGTGCAAGAGAAGCTATAAAAGAATTTTTACGTAGAGGTATTGATGAAACTAAAAGTGTAGCTGCTGGAAAAATCATTCATATCAGTAGCGTACACGAAATTATTCCTTGGGCTGGTCATGCCAATTATGCAAGCAGCAAAGGTGCTATTCGTATGCTTATGCAAACACTTGCACAAGAGTACGGACGAGATAAAATTCGTGTAAATAGCATTTGCCCTGGTGCCATTCAAACGCCTATAAACACTGCTGCTTGGAGTACGCCTGAAGCTTATAATAGTTTAATGACACTTATTCCGTACAACCGTATTGGGCAACCAAAAGATATTGGTAACCTAGCTATTTTTCTTGCCAGCGACGATAGCGATTACATAACTGGTGCAAGTATTTTTATAGACGGTGGTATGACAACTTTCGAAAGTTTTAGTACAGGCGGATAACAAAATTCCCTCTCTTTTGGAGAGGGTTAGAGTGAGTTTTTTGCGTTACCCACCTGTGTGGGTCGGGCTTTTTCGTTCCAAGTCCGTTTGCTGCTGTGCAGCAATACGGGCTTTCCACTTCAATCCCTAACGCAGTCGTTCACTATATGCAGCAGCGTTTATTTTGATAGAAATATTGTTAAAGCTGTAATATCTACTTTGTATTCCTTCCTACGCTAAGATAAAAGCTGAATAATGAATAAAAGTACAAGTGTGCGACGCAACATTTGATGCCATGAAAACCAACTGCTAGCTACCAAGAAAAAAATAAAAATCATGAACGCAGAACAACAAAGATTAGTAGAGAAAAATTGGAAAAAATGGGGACCTTATTTAACAGATA
>JAYVRD010000219.1:0-5368 GCA_043776595.1 Chitinophagaceae bacterium
TACGTACATGATTATCCGTTGCAGTCTCTACCAACAATGCAACCCCATGTGGGGCATAACCCTCGTACAAAATCTCTTCGTAGTTGGCAGTATCCTTACCCAGGGCTCGTTTTATGGCAGCTTCTACACGGTCTTTGGGCATACCTACACTACGTGCATTTTGAAAACACCTACGCAAAGCAGGGTTAGTAGCCACATCAGGCCCAGCAGCTTTTACAGCAATTACTATTTCTTTACCAATACGGGTAAACTGTTTTGCCATCCTATCCCAACGGGCAAACATGGTAGCTTTCCTAACTTCAAAAATCCTTCCCATAATTATTTATTTTTTGGCAACCAGCAGCAGCGTTTGCATTAGGCTGCGGTTGCGTCGCACATTTCATCTTTAACTTTACTATTAGGCTTTACCTACATTTTGCAACAAGTTATTACTTCATCGTAAATCCTTCTAAAAACTTGGTAGTAAAATTTCCACTTCTAAAATCTTCGTTTTGCATCAATTGCAAATGAAAAGGGATTGTGGTTTTAATGCCTTCAATCACATATTCACTTAATGCCCTGTACATAGTATCAATGGCTTCTTCACGTGTACGGGCAATGGTTATTAGTTTGCCAATCATACTGTCGTAGTAAGGAGGTATTACATAACCCGTGTATACATGGCTATCTACACGTACACCATGCCCACCAGGTGTGTGGAGCACTGTTATTTTGCCTGGGCTTGGTCTAAAATCGTTATAGGGGTCTTCAGCATTTATTCTACACTCTATGGCATGCATCGTAGGCTCATAATTTTTGCCACTAATTTTTTCACCAGCGGCAATTTTTATTTGCTCTTTTATTAAATCAAAACTAATCACTTCTTCAGTTACGCAATGCTCTACTTGGATACGGGTATTCATTTCCATAAAGTAGAAATTGCGATGCTTATCTACCAAAAACTCAATGGTGCCAACGCTTTCGTAGTTGATGGCACTTGCAGCTTTTATGGCAGCTTCGCCCATTGCCTTACGCAATTCAGGTGTCATAAAAGGCGATGGAGATTCTTCTACCAATTTCTGATGCCTGCGTTGAATACTACAATCACGTTCACTCATGTGGCATACATTGCCATATTGATCGCCAGCAATTTGTATTTCTATATGGCGTGGTTCTTCAACAAATTTTTCCATATAAATGCCATCGTTTTTAAACGATGCAGCAGCTTCGGCTTTAGCTGTTTCAAAAGCTTTTTGAATTTCTTCTTCTTTCCATACCACCCTCATGCCTTTACCACCACCACCAGCAGTTGCTTTTAATATTACTGGGTAGCCCACTGCATTTTTAGCTAAGTCTTTGGCCTGCTCTACACTTTCTAATAAGCCACCACTGCCTGGCACTACAGGTACACCTGCTTTTATCATGGTTTCCTTAGCAGTTATTTTATCGCCCATTTTATTAATCATCTCAGGCGTTGGTCCTATAAACTTTATGCCATGATCGGCACATATTTGGCTAAACTTAGCATTCTCTGCCAAAAACCCATAGCCTGGGTGTATTGCATCGGCATTGGTAATTTCGGCGGCAGCCATAATATGCTGAATGTTTAAATAGCTTTCGGCACTAGCTGGTTTTCCTATACACACAGCCTCATCGGCAAAGCGTACATGTAAAGAATCTTTATCGGCAGTACTATAAACAGCAACGGTTTTAATACCCATTTCTCTACAAGTACGTATTACACGTAGGGCTATTTCGCCACGGTTGGCAATTAATATCTTCTTAAACATTTTTTGAATTTAGGATTAACGAAAGGGGATTGCAGAATTACCTACATGTACAACTGAGGAACTATTATATTCGTCATTACATATTGGCAAGTCAACATTTAATTATGCTGGTTCAACCAAAAACAAAGGTTGATCGTACTCTACAGGGCTGGCATTTTCTACCAATACTTTTACAATCCTCCCTTTTACTTCACTTTCAATTTCGTTAAACAGTTTCATGGCTTCTATAATGCATACCACGCTACCTTTATCAACCTCTGTACCTACTTCGGCAAATACTGGTTTTTCTGGGGATGCTTTACGATAAAACGTACCAATCATTGGGCTTTTTATGGTCAATAAATTATCTGCTTTAGGTTCAGCAGCTGGGGTTGCAGCTTGTGGTTGTGCAGCTACAGGTGCAGCCTGCTGTTGTGGGGCTACATTATACACTTGTGGGGCAGCTGCCATAGTAACTACTTGCTCTTCTTTTTGCTTAATGGTTACTTTACCATCTTTGTCTTCGATGCTTATTTCTCCAATGTTACTTTTGTTTACAATCTTAATTAATTCGTGAATTTGTTTTAAGTCCATAGCAGGCAATTTTTAGGTAAAAACAATCAATTTTAGTTGAAAAGAGGGGCAAAGTAGGTAAAAAAAGATAAAAAAAGTAAGTTTTTTGAATGGCTGCCTTAAACCTTTTTTTCTTTACATTAATTATTAAATACCAGCTATTGGGTATATGCTAGTAATAAAAACGATACTAATTTGGCAACATGAAAAAAATAATATTAGTATCCTTACTTTTTTTTACTGCAAGTAGCTATGGCCAAAAACAAAACGCCACAAAAGCCGTTTTTGATTGTACCGAAATTATGTTTTGGATGAAGCAATTAGACAATGGTTTTAAAGATTGTAAAAATGTGCAAGTAGTAGATGATTATGAAATTAGCACCGACCGAAAAGTGAATGGCTTTAATGAGTGTGGCTATCGCCGCCCAAAAGAACTTGCTTATTTTTATGTAGGTGGTACCAATACTTTTAAAACATTTAAAGAGGCAGCTACTTTTTACAATAAAATAAAAAAACAAACAAGTACTTGCTTGGCTTCAAAAAAATATGATATTTATCCTGAGGAAAAAGATGCTAAAGAGGAGTCTCAATTTCAAGTAGCCAATAAAAAATATGGAACAAATGGAGGCTATTATCAAACAAGGGTTGAGGTAAAAAAACATTACACCATTGTAAATGATGCCGATAAATTGGATGGTTATGAAGTAAGTTTTATTTTAGAATTACGCAAAAAAGGTGTTGCCGGTTAAGAGCAAATTTTGGGTATTAAAAACGGTTGCTTCAAGTAAGAGGCAACCGTTTTTTTATATTTTATCTAAACTTAGTTTTTAAAAGTTAACCTTGCTTACTTTCTTTCACTCTTTCTAAATAATCTCCAGTTTTTGTGTTAATGCGTATCATTTCACCTTCTTCTACAAACAAGGGTACATTTACCGTAGCACCAGTATCTATAGTTGCAGGTTTAGTAGCACGTGTAGCAGTATCGCCACGCAAACCAGGCTCGCAATAAATAATTTTAACCACCAATTTTTCAGGCAGCTCTGCACCAATTGGTAATTCAGTTTCTGCATTTATAAATACAGACACTTCACCACCTTCTTTTAAAAATTCAGGGGCATCTACCATTTCTTCTGCCAATACAATTTGCTCAAAAGTTTCGTTGTTCATTAGGTTAAACCCTGTATCATCTTTATACAAAAACTGATAGGTTTTCTTTTCTACACGCACTGGGTAAACTGTTTCGCCACTGTTCCAAGTTTTTTCTATACTACGTTTGTTATCAACGCCCTTTAATTTAGCCCATACCTTAGCTGCTGCACGTGCTGTTTTATTTTCACCAAATTCTACAATAGAGTATAAGCTGCCGTCTAACTTTAAAATCATGCCACGGCTAATGTCTGATGTTGTTGCCATTGTTATTACATTTTGAGTGGGGCAAATGTAGGGATTTGGGGTTTAAATACTGGCAACATTGTTTTGGTTACCCCATTTATTATGCATTAGCAAAATAAATTTTTATTGAGCCAGCAATAGTCTACAAATTAAGCTGTAGTGGCGTCGCACATGTTTAGCTTTGAATATCTATTTAGCCTACAGAAGAACCAAAACCTTATTAAGTAAATACTTTTAAAAACACTTTAATAAAATTACAACACCAAACATTTTACTTTTACAACATGAAAAAAATATTCTTCCTCTTTTGCCTAGTATTTTGTGCCTCACAAGCCAAAGCCCAAAATAGCAATAAAGACATTTATGATACCACACCACCCTACAAAAAGTACACAACAATACCCCCCTTTAGAATTTTACAAACCGATAGTAGCACTTGGTATACCAAAGCCAATTTGCCACGTAAAAAGCCATTGATTATCGTTTACTTTAGCCCCACTTGTGGGCATTGCCAATTAGAAACCAAAGACATGGTAGATAGTATGAACCTTTTAGAAAAAGCGACCATTGTTTTTGTAAGTACCCACCCCATATACGAGCTAAAACCATTTGAAGAAAAGTATGAACTCACCAAATTTAAAAACGTGCATATTGGGCGTGAAGTAAAATATTTTATACCCAGTTTTTTTAGGGTAAAATACACACCTTACGTAGCTATTTACAACAGCAAAGGCCAGTTTGTAAAATCGTTTGAAGGAGGCTCTAAAATGATTGAAATTGCATCGCTACTTAAATAAATTAATGATAGTTGATGGGCTGTTTTTACTATATTATAAAAAATAAAAATTTGCAGCAATATGAAAATTCTTGGTGTGCTTTTATTGGTGTTTTGCTTTACTTCTTTTATACAAACAGATAAACGTTTGGATGAAGTGAGAGGTTTATGGAGTGGCAAAATATCTTCTAAAGACATTGGCAGTGCCGATATTACTTTCAACATTATAGTTGGTGTGCCCAATAAAGATAGTAGTGTAGGTATTTCGGGCAGGTATTATATTAATGATAATAAACAAGCCCAAAGCAGGTTTACAGGTATTGTAAAAGTAAGAAAAGATACTACTGCCTCTATTGAAATTAAAACCACCGAAAAAAACGATTTGTTTGCAGGTAAATTTTCGCTGATAAAAACAGGTGAAAAAAAGATAACTGGCAAATGGGTATCTGACACATCACCCGCCACTGCAATTATTGAACTGAAAAAACAATAAATTAAAAATGAAAAACTTATTTACTTTTTGCCTTCTGCTTTTTGTAATGCTCTTTTATAGTGTTGGTTCGGCACAAATAATTAAGGCGAATAATAGTAAAAAGGTAGACACTACAAGAGCAGTAAAATCGCCAAAAAAAGATGAGGCTACTATTAAAAACGAGTCGGCTAATAATATGCCTCAAAATGATAATGTAGTGAAGCCATTGGGGAAAGAAGAAAAAACGTTTACTATGGTACAAACACCTGCTGAATTTGAAGGTGGCAATTCTGCTTGGATACAATATTTGCAAAAAAACCTAAAGTACAACGTAGCTGTAGACAATGGAGCAACAGCAGGAAAATATACTGTTATTGTAGCTTTTGGTATAAACAAAGAGGGAGATGT
>JAYVRD010000220.1:0-5354 GCA_043776595.1 Chitinophagaceae bacterium
GTATAAACGATATGAAAAAATTACTCTTCAAGCTGCAATAGTTTAATATCAGCAATCATATTCAACACTTCGTTTTGGGCAGTGCCTTTGTACACACCACGAATGCGTTTATGTTGATCAATCAACAAAATATTTTCGGTGTGTAAAAAATCGTTCACATCTTTTTTCATACCTAAATCTTCATCGGCAAAGTAGGCTTTGCGTGCAATAGTATAAACATCTTCACGCTTGCCTGTAAGCAAGTACCAAATATTGCCATTGATGTCGAAATTTTTTTCGTATCGTTTTAAAACAGGTACACTATCATTTTCTGGTGTAACGCTATGCGATAAAATCATTACACCCGTTTGGTTTTTAAAACTATCCTGTACCAGTTTTAAGTTATTAGCCAATTGCTTGCATATACCTGGGCATGTAGTAAAGAAAAAATCTGCAACGTAAATTTTTCCATCTATTGTTTTATCGGTTATGGTTTCTCCATTTTGATTGGTGAAAGTAAACGCAGGTATGGTATGAATATTTTGTAGGGCAGTATCGCCTTTAGTATACCAATGTGGTGTAAAGTCGGCTGCTATATAAAAAGGCTAGTTGCCTTTCTGTTTTCTTTTCCTGTAGGGGAGAAGAACAGCTAAAAAGACAACTTACCATTCCTATGAAAACCCAATTCTTCATAATTATTTATTTGGAGGTGGTGGTGGCATTTCTCCTCTTTTTTCATGATGTGGAGGACGTAAGGTTTTTTCTAACTCTAGATAAGCATTGTATTGATCTGCCGAAAGTGTTGCTTTTATTTTATCGTCTCTTTCTTTACTTAATCTTTCTGCATCTTCTTTTTTTACTGGAGGAGGCGGTGGTGGTGGTGGTTCTTTTGGTGCCAATTTATCCATCTCGGCAAAAAAGTTTTTGTAAGCTGCAGCTACAATTTTTTGCTGTGCTTCGGTTAGGGTTAGTTTCTTAGCAATTTCTGTGTTTACATGTTTCAACCTTTCCTCTGCACTTGGGCGTTTGGGTGGTTTTGGTGGTTGTTCTTGTGCTTGTACTGCAAAGCAACCAATGCTTGCTGTAACGATAATGGTGCAAATGATTTTTTTCATTGTTTGTAATTTTTGATGATGAATGTATGTGGTGAACAACATTCTATTTTTAGCTGCTGAGCGATGATATACAGTACAAGTGTGATTCATTTATTTTCTTTCACGGAAAGAAAATAAATGAACAAATCAGAGATTGCAACAGGTGATGCTATGAAATACAATTGCTGGTTTCATAAAAAAACGCTTCGGAAAATTTTGAACATAAAACCTAATTCTAATTATAATTACTGAGTAACTGTGCCAGCTGTACCCCAAAAGCCATTGCCATTGATGTAGGGTGCATCGGCAGTGATGTGATAATGATAAATACCATTTGGATAATCTACAGTAGCCGTAGTATGACCATGATAAGCATCTAAGCTGCTGCTGCTAATTGTTACACCATTTTCTTTAGTACCATATACAGGAAATCCATCTAGCAAGAAACCTAGCAAAGCATCTTTACCATTTTGTGTAGTGAGATAGGTAGGCTCTACGTGATAGTGATATTGTCCACTTTGTTGAGGATGACCACCATATTGGTCGAAAGAAATAATTTCACTAGTAAGTGCTGCACCACCTGCAGCATACTGGTTGAATAATGGTACACCGTTGATGGCAATACCCATTGGCCCACCTGGAGTAGCACTGTGTGTGGTAGCTGCTGCAGGGCTTATAGGAATTTTGAAAGTTAGGTTTTGAGAAACAATAACATTTGGATTTTGTATGAAACTTCCTGTACCATTGTACGCCTCGTACAAAGTACTTGCCCAAGCAGTTCCTTGGTAATAAGGACTCTTGTGGCTGGGTAGTCCATTACTTTTTAATACTACATAATTGCCTTCTACCGAAATGGTAACTGATGCACTAAACTTATTAAACACAGTTGGTAAAGTAGCAGTACCAGCAACTGTAGTTGTGGTATCGCTACTTTTTTTGCAAGAAGTAGCAAGCATTAGTAAGGCTGCTACTGTAAGGGCTAAGTTGAATTGTATTTTTTTCATAACCGTTGATTTTGTTTATAAGATGTCATGCTATCATTAAAACCTTTGGTGAGCTAATGAAAATATTTTGTTAATGAGTTTTTATACTAAGATGGTGCTTAATAATTATAGATGACAAAGCATTAACTATTTTATTTGTGAGTAGATATGCATTTTTGTTAGCACTTGTTTAGTCTGTGTACTTCTCTGATTCTGTGGCAATATTGCAAAAAAAACAAAGCCAACAATTTTACTTGCTGGCTTTTACTTTTATTGTGGAGGAGGGTTATCGTTAGGTGGTGGTGGCTGGTCTCTATCACCATCTTGTAGTGGTGGAGGTCTATCATGTCGTTCATCTCCTGATTCTCTTGGGTGTGGGTGTGGTGGGCCTTGACCTCTAGGTGCATTCATTTTTATAGCTTGTGTAATAATGCTATCAAATTTTGGTTTTTGTACATCGGTGCATAAAGCCCTAATTTTTTGAAAATGTGTAAGTGTAAATATATCTAGCTTACGTGCTTCATCTGCCACTTTGCTCCAAGCATTGGCAGCAGTTATGCTATCTACAGCAGCCCCACCTTTTACTAAGGCAAAAAAAGCATCTTTAGCATCGCCAATATTTTTACGCATTACTTGCGTTTTTTGCTGGTGTTCTTCTCTTAGTTTTTTATAGGCAGTTATTTGCAGCGTATCAAAAGCTAACTCTTTTACTAAAAATTGAAAAGCTCCACCTTGTGGTGGTTTCTTAGGTGGTGGGGGTAATTGTATATCTTTTTTAAGCCAAAAGGTTGCGAGTACAGCTACATTAGCTAGTAGCAATACTATTACTGCTATACCCAATAACCTGCTTTTTGTAATTGTGTTCATTGCTACAATGTATTAGTAAGAAGTAGTGGTGTTTAGGTTATAATCGCTAGCAAACCCTTGTATGGTAGCGGGTTGTGCAGCAGTATTGCTTTGCTCAAGCTTGGGCTGTTGTTTTAATAAAACAACGTTTAGTGCCAGTAGTGTACACAAAGTGGCAATTACCCAAACAGGTTTGCGTACAGGTAGCCACACTTTATTTTCCTCCAATGTTTTATCAAGTTTGGCTTGTACACGGGTAGTAAAAAATGGTGCAGTTTCTGCCCTTTGTATTCCATCTAAACTATTGATGGTGGTTTCTATTTTGTTGTCAAAATCTTTCATAATAATTGGTTATGAATGTTGGTAATAGTCTTTTAATATTCTCCTCAAATTTTCCTTAGCACGGTGCATTAATGCTTCTACTGCTTTAATGGTGGTTTTCATAATGGCACTTGTTTCTTCGTAGCTTAATCCTTCAGCTTTTATTAACGTAAAAGCGGTACGCTGGCTTTCGGGCAATTGCTGTAATGCTCTAAATAATATGCCAGCTTCTTCTTTTTTGTCTAACGCTATACCTGGGTGGTTAAATTCTGCTACTTCACTTGCTTCTTTATCGCCAATGCCAACCCAATTTTTAATAAGGTTTATTCTTTTTTTTGTTTTGCGTTTACGCTCACAATCCAAGGCTTTTGTAATGGCTATACGATACAGCCAAGTACTCAATTTACTTTCCCCTCTAAAACTGCCAATGCTTTGAAACACTTGCACAAACACTTCTTGGCTTACATCTTCTGCCTCTTGCACCTGCTGCACAATGCTTAAAACGGTATTATGCACCATGTGCTGATAGGCTTCTACCAATTGGGTAAAAGCCTGCCTATTGCCCTGCTGCAGTTCTTGTATCAGTAGCGTTTCGTTCAAAAAAAGTATTGGGTTCCGTTTTGTAAGACGGTGAAAGCTAAGAAAACCTTTGGTTTTATAAATAAGATTTTTGTAACCAGCTTAGGAATAAGAAATGAGCTGCGGTTGCTTCGCACATGTTTTGTTGTTGTGGTTGTTGTTGTCCACTCTTGGTGTATAATATTTGTAATTGTAGCAAACTCTTCCCCCTTTTTTATACTATTATCCTGCCAATAATCAGTGAGTTTATTTCGGGTTTAACAATGAATATATTTATTGATTTTGATTGTATTGCTGAATGCCAAAGGCATTTCTTGCCCTGTCATTCGTTGCTGTATCCACTTTTCACTTCTACCCAATTTTTTGCGTTTTTTACCATTAGTTAGCATTTCTACATTGGGACAATTTGTCCCTATGTAGCTATTTAAGTCAGGATAAGGCTTTCTTAGTTTTTTTAAATAATCGGTTGCATTTACAAAATCTGTAAGGGCTGCCTCAATATCTACCAAAGGGAAATACCAAGTTTCTGTTTCATTATTGTAGTATCGACGAATTTCTTGGCTTTCAAATACAGTAACCGTTTGTTTGGTTTCTATACTCAATATTTTTTGTGTTATTTACTACCCTCAATTATTGCTTCCTCACCTTTGCGAATGTGAGCTTTGCAAAAAACCAATTGAATAAAATTATTGCATAAAAAAAGCACTTAGAGAAAAAATTTCTAAGTGCATGAAAAAACTAAATAAGTAACCTAAAAGTTTTCTTTTATTTTAATGATGCTAAATCTATTACAAAACGATAACGAACATCGCTTTTTAATATCCTTTCATAAGCTTCATTAATATCCTGCATGTTTATTACTTCCACATCAGAAACTATGTTATGCTCGGCACAAAAATCAAGCATTTCTTGGGTTTCCGCTATACCTCCTATTAAAGAACCAATGATGCTTCTTCTTCTCATAATTAATGGAAATGGATGAAAAGGTACAGGGGCAGATGGTACACCAACTAAAATCATGGTGCCATTTACTTTTAATAGATTTAAATAAGTGCCATAATCGTGTTGTGCCGAAACTGTATTTAAAATATAATTGAAACTGTTGGCTAATTTTTTCATTGCTTCTTCATCACTAGTTAATACAAAATGATGAGCCCCCAATTTTTCTGCATCTGCCTTTTTACTAGGTGATGAACTTAACATGGTAACTTCTGCCCCAAATGCAACAGCAAATTTTATTGCCATATGTCCTAAGCCTCCTAAACCAAGTACAGCTACTTTATCTCCTTTTTTTACACCCACATATTTTAAAGGAGAGTAAGTGGTAATGCCTGCACAAAGCAATGGTGCTACACCTGTTAAAGGCAACTTATCAGAAATTTTTAATGTAAATTTTTCATCAACTACAATTTGTGTTGCATAGCCGCCATAGGTTGGTTGTCCATCTTTTCCTAGACTATTATATGTTCCTATCATTCCATTATCACAAAATTGTTCAAGCCCTTCATTACAACTTGGGCAAGTTTGGCAAGAATCTACCAAACAACCAACA
>JAYVRD010000221.1:0-56919 GCA_043776595.1 Chitinophagaceae bacterium
TCTGATTTTCTAAAAGGGAAATTGATAAACGAAACAGTAATTACCGAAACAATAGCCATAGCACAAACAGAAGTTGCACCCATAAGCGATGCAAGAGGAACAGAAGCCTACAAAAGATTATTACTGGGGCAATTGATAAAAGCACATTTTGTGGAGTTGTTTGATGAAATAAACGTGAATAAAATTTTAGCCTAATTTTTTAACAAAGCTCTGTACCTAGAAGTGTACGACAGAATCGAAATTTAATATTAGTACTAAAGCTGCTAACATAAATAATACTTTCTTGCTTATGCAAAATATAGATAGCAATACACATCTTAAAGGGCAATCTATTTACTTAGACGACATACCTGTGCAGCAAGGTACTTTGTATGCAGCTTGCTTTGATAGCACCGTGGCTCATGCAAAAATTATAAGTCTTGATGTAAGCGAAGCTGAGCAAATGGATGGTGTGGTTAAAGTAATTACTCACCAACATATTACTGGTGAAAATCAAATTGGTGGTATTATAGCCGATGAACCATTGTTGGCAGATGGCCATGTACATTTTTGTGGTATGCCCATAGCATTGGTTTTAGCCGAAACAGATGAAGTTGCAAGAATTGCTGTTAAAAAAATTAAAGTAACTTTTGAAGCATTAGAAATAATAACCGACCCAAGAATAGCTGCTGCAAAAGGTGAATTGATTGTACCCCCAAGAAAATTTAAATTGGGCGATACTGAAACTGCTTTTACAAATTGCTATTATATTTTTGATGGTATAGCAGAAACCAATGGTCAAGAACATTTGTATATAGAAACGCAAGGTGCATACACTACACCTTTAGAAAATGGTGCTATAAAAGTGTATAGTAGTACACAAGGGCCAACTGCTGTGCAAAAAGCAGTAAGTAAAGTAACAGGCTTAGCTATGCACCAAATAGAAGTAGATGTAACACGCTTGGGTGGTGGCTTTGGTGGCAAAGAAGATCAAGCCAATACTTGGGCAGCATTGTGTGCATTGGCTACGCAAATAACTAATAAGCCAGTAAAATATGCCTTGAGTAGAATGGAAGATATGCGAATGACTGGCAAGCGTCATCCTTACAGCAGCGATTTTAAAATTGGATTAAATAAGAACTTAAAAATTATTGCTTACGAAGCTACATTTTATCAGAATGCTGGTGCAGCAGCCGATTTATCGCCAGCAGTTTTAGAGAGAACTTTGTTTCATTGCACCAACAGTTATTTTATACCCAATGTTACCGCTACCGCTTATAGTTGCAGAACAAATTTACCCCCCAATACTGCTTTTAGAGGTTTTGGTGGGCCACAAGGCATGTTTGTAATAGAAGCTGCCATAGCTAAAGCTGCTGAAGGCTTGGGTATTGATGCAAATATTATTCAGCAGAAAAATTTATTGAACACAGGAGATGAATTTGCCTATGGGCAAAAAGCAGTGAGCGAAGCCAATGAGTGTTGGAATAAAGCCAACGAACTATACCAATTTGAAAACATTCAAAAAGAGGTAGCTAGTTTTAATGCAGCCAACCATCAATTTAAAAAAGGGGTTGCAGTAATGCCCATTTGCTTTGGTATATCGTTTACCAATACTATGATGAACCATGCCAGAAGTTTGGTGCATGTATATAGCGATGGCAGTGTAAACATAAGCACTGGTGCAGTAGAAATGGGGCAAGGCGTAAACACCAAAATGTTGCAAGTAGCAGCCCAAATTTTTTCTATCAATACCTCACGAATTAAAATTAATTCTACAAATACTTTTCGTATAGCCAATACATCGCCCAGTGCAGCAAGTGCCACAGCCGATTTGAATGGCAAAGCAACACTAATTGCCTGTACAGAAATTCTAAATAGATTAAAACAAGTAGCAGCCACAGCATTAAACACAACAGCAGATGCTATTGAATTGAAAGACGAATTTGTTTTTGCTAACCAGCAACCCACACAAATTAATTGGCAACAATTAGTACAAATGGCTTTTGTACAAAGAGTAAGTTTATCTGAACATGCACATTATGCCACACCAACTATTCATTACGATAAAACAAAAGAAAAAGGACATCCCTTTGCTTATCATGTTTTTGGCACAGCCATTACTACTACAACTGTAGATTGCCTAAGAGGAACCTATGAAATAGATAGCGTAAAACTGGTACACGATTTTGGTTGCAGCATGAACAAAGCTATAGACCTTGGACAAATTGAGGGTGGCATTGTACAAGGAATTGGTTGGATGACATTAGAAGAATTAATTTACGATGCTCAAGGCAAGCTGCGTAGCAATGCACTATCTACCTATAAAGTGCCAGATATTTATAGCGTGCCTAAGCAAATTAATATTGCATTTTTAGATACCGATAAAGACAACCTTGCCATTTTTAAAAGCAAAGCTGTGGGAGAGCCTCCTTTAATGTATGGTATTAGTGCTTTTTTTGCTTTGCGAAACGCTATTAAAGCTTTTAACCCATCAGCCAATATTTCGTTGGCTGCACCCATGACCCCTGAAAAAGTATTGATGAGTTTATATAGCAAGTAATGTTAGGCCTAGCCCAAGTTCTGTATTTTATGTAACCAACTTAATGGCTACTATTTGGCTTCGGTTGCGTCGCACACTTGTACTGTATGTACTTTACTGTGCTGGTGCTAGCAAGCGTCCTGAACTTTATCAATACGTATTTTATACAGTACAAAGTTTTGATTCAGCCATTTTACCAACAGCATTTAATTGCGTTTCTTAATTGCTATCTGTTATTTGGCATAAATGCCCACAAAAGAAAATATGGAACACGGATGAAACAGATTGGATGAATACTTACAGATGAAATCCTGCTTCGAAGGCTATTAGGATAATCCAACATTTTGCGAAGCAAAATCAAACCAGTGAGCATCCGTTAAACCCGTGTCATCCGTGTGCCATTGAATATTGCCAATTCTTTTTATAAACCCCTACATTGCAATTGATGCAAAAGCAAATACAAATATGGAAATTGATTGAAAACAGTTTACAACAAAATATAGCTGTAATGCTTTTATATGTACTAGAAAGTAAAGGCAGCAGCCCAGGTAGGCAGGGTTTTTTTATGACAGTAAATGCTAGTGGACAAATGGAAGGCAGCGTTGGTGGTGGTATTATGGAGCACAAGTTTGTAGAGATGGCAAAGGAAAAATTAGCAGCTAATAACTGGCAGCTAACGGAACCAAGTATTAAAAAACAAATACATGATAAATCTGCCAGCAAAAACCAAAGTGGAATGATTTGTAGTGGTGAGCAAACCATTTTGTTGTACCAAGTAAAAAAAGAAGATACTGTTATCATTCAAAACATAATTACTACACTGGGGCAAAACAAAAATGGCACACTTACTTTATCGTCGGCAGGTATTGCTTTTACAGATGTTATTTCGACAACCGATTTTTCTTTTGCGATGCAATCAGAAAATGATTGGCTATACCAAGAAAAATTGGGCTATAAAAATCTCCTATACATTATTGGTGCTGGACATTGTGCATTGGCTTTTGCAGAGCTAATGAGCAAAATGGATTTTTACATTACATTATATGACGACAGAGAAAACCTAAACACTTTTTTGCAGAACAGTTTTGTACATGAAAAGAAATTAGTGAATGATTATAGCGAGTTACAAAAAATTATAGCAACTGCTAGCAACCAATATGTAGTAATAATGACATTTGGCTACCGAACAGATGCTCTTGCTATAAAAGCGTTACTACATAAAAAGTTTAGTTATGTAGGTGTACTAGGCAGCCAAAAGAAAATGGAAAAATTATTGAACGATTTTAAAGCAACTGGAATTGATGAAACAAAACTTAACCAACTACACACACCAATTGGCTTGCCTATAAAAAGCCAAACGCCTATAGAAATAGCTATAAGCATAGCAGCAGAAATAATAGCAGTCAAGAATAAATTGCTATAAATGCTAAATAGATATGGATAGCTAAACATGTGCGACGCAACCGCTGCTAAATTGAAATACCTATTGCTAGCTCCAAAAAATTAAAACTTAAAGTAAGCACCTACTTCGGCAAAAAAAGTATTCTCTAGCGTTTTTTCAGAACTAGGTGTACTATTTTGTGGTGGAGATACTATAGTGGTACCATTTTTAAACTTGGTAGTAAGTACCGTGGTGGTGTAGATGGGATTTTGGGGTATGGCAAAAGTGGGTGTAAAATATACGCCCCATTTTTTAGTATCGTAACTTACTGGCACGGCAATTTCATAATCCATCAGCGTAAATTTTTTATTGTTCACGGTAGTAGCTGCTGAAATTGATGCAACATTTGGATTTTGATTTTCATTGTTTGCCTTTTTACCAAACGATTTTCCGTTGTATCCTTCGTAAAAATTTAAAGTACTCATATTGGCGGTAATAGTGGGGTTAATCGTCCATTGGTTGTCCTCTTCACCCAAATAAAAAGCATGAGCTGCTGAAAGGGTTAAACCAACATCGGGCTTGCGGGCAAACGATATACTTGTGCCTAATCCTGCCTGCAAAAAGCCAAAGTCGTAACTAAAATTGGCTCCTAAATCGGCATTTATGCCACTACTAACCGCATCGCTACTATCGTTGTAAAAACTTTTATCTACATATACGCCACCAGAAAATTTATCATTAATAGAAAAGTCATAGCCTGCACTTAGAGCAAATAAGTCAATGCGTTTTTTGGGGCCAGAAGCTAGGTAAGAAAGTGAGCCACTAATGTAAAAACCACGCTTATCGTAATAGCCAATGCTTGGCGTAAGATAAGCAATGTTTAAAGAGTCTTTACGCCCCAGATAAACTGAATTATTAATAAAGTTAGCATCAATTTTGAAGAAAGATTTTTCGGGAGATTTGGTTGCCGTGTCTTTTTTTGCTTGCGAAAAAGCAACGCCACAAGTAATACAAAATGATAATAAAGCTATTACTTTCAGTAAGTTTTGTTTCATAATAAAGATTTCAATTAGAAGATTCGGTTCTTGACTGCAAGCTATTCATTTGGTTTAATATTTACCAAAAGGATATTGGGTTAGTTTTACACAATTAAAAAAATTTGCTCACTTAAAACCCTACAATGTTTTTACTCACAGATGGTACTTTAATAAAAGCAAATAGCGGAATGGGGTTTTATATTTTGGCTTACCTGCCTATAGCTGTTTTGGTAGTGTTTGCTATTATTTTTATAATGAAGAGGAAAAAATAAAAAAGCGATTGCTAGGTTTAAAATTTAGAACCATAGCAATCGCTTTGAGATATTAGGCTATTAATGTGGCAGCAGTGCTGATGGTGGTATTGAATAATTTTGAAATAGGGCAATTGGCTTCTGCATCTTTTATTGCTGCATCAAATTGCTCTTGATGAATGCCTGGTACTTTAGCTTCTACAATCAAGTGAGATAAAGTAATCGCACCATCTGCTAAGGTAATTTCACATTTTGTAGTTATTGTTTCAGGTGTAAACCCTGCCGCACCCAACACAAAACTTAACTTCATAGTAAAGCAACCTGCATGTGCGGCAGCTACTAATTCTTCTGGGTTAGTACCTACACCATCGGCAAAACGAGAGTTGAAAGAATACTGAGTTTGATGAAGTGTTGTACTTTGTGTGGTAAGATGACCATTGCCTTCTTTTCCAGAGCCGTTCCAAACGGCAGTTGCATTGCGTATCATTATTAATTTATTTTATTGCGTTTTAAAATGGATTTTTTAATTTTAATATGAGAATTCTTCACTTACAATTTTATCGTTTTCTACTACATAGTGGCACATTTCTTTCATATCCATTCTACCCATTCCTTTCATGGTTACGTCCATACCCATTTCCATAAAAATATGTTTGCCGAATACTTTTGGCTCATTTGTGTAGCTACCATGGTATTCTTCAATCATGCTTTGAAATTGTTTTCCCTTGTCAATAATGGCATCCATTCCAGAAACTGTTACTTTTTCTCCAGTCATGTTTTTTTCGGTACTCGTAGCATCCGTTGAGTATAATTCACTTTGAGCATCATTAAATTTTCCTTGTTGGCATAGCTCGTACAAGCGGCTTGCAATTTCTTGTGTTGTCATGTTTTTTTATTTAAGACCTAAAAGTAAGCATTTTAAGTAAGCTATTTTTTTCTTAAACTATAGCTACACCCCAAACTTACTATTTTGTCTTGCTGCTCAATACCCAAAGGCACAATATTTTCATGAGTAAAATTGAAAGAAGAATTAAAAGCCAATCCTTTCCATACAGGAAAGTCAATGCCAACATCTATCTGAGAACGATAATTAGAAGCATAATTCATAGCAATTTGATAATACGCATCATAATAAAATCGCAGTTTGGTTTTAGCTACATAGTACCACCCACCCAAGTACAAAGTAGAACGACATAATTCAATACTATTGCTTCCATTGTACCTATCATCATTAAAAGTGCTAGTATTAAAATGTGTTTTTTCTTGCACAGCACTTAAAGATATTTTAATAGTATTGTTTACATTATTAAATAAACGATATGTACCGCCGATGCCAGTAAAATATCTATAGTCAATTTTTCTGCGAAAATTGGTGTTGATGTATGTAATAATAAAGGGATACCATTTTTTTGTAGGGTTTAGGTATAAATAATTTCTAGAGAAAATATCATTATCGGCTTTGTTATTACTAAACTCTTGGTACAAATTTGCGTTTTGACTTTTAAAAACAATGTGCTTGTTTAGTCTTAAAGAAACATCTAGTTTGCCTCTCACTAAAAACAAGTTTACATTGCCTTCTTGATAGTTACCAGTAACACTAGCTCTCAATTGAAATCGGGTTGTATCACTTTCATTAATTTGAGCAATGCTTGGGTTTGCCAAAGTAAGCCTTACGAATATTAGTATAACAATAAAACGATATTGCCTCTTAAACATTTTTAGTGTATTTGATGAAAATTAAAAGCACTAAATAAACAATGCAATCAAAAAAATTTATCGCTATATTCTTTATGCCTTTGTTGCTAAAGTCTTTTTATTTAATAGAAGTAATAATATCCACAAAGGCCTGTGGCATCACCACAAAAGGTAAGTGCGATGTTTTCATTTCAAACACTTTTTTAATAGTCCCATTGACTTTAATCATTTGTTGCTGCAAATCATAACCTACTGCTGCATCCATTGTTGTGGAAATATAGTATTTAGGAACGCTGCCAAACTTAGCTGCTGTTAATCTTACTTTTTCGCCCAAAGGTTTTGCAGGTTCAGCTTTATGATATTTTACTAAAATTTCTTTCATATAATCAGGACAATCAGCACAAACTACAGGTGCAATCATATCTTTTTTAATGCTTGCTGCAGAATAGTCTGCATTAAACTCCAATGCTGTACCAGCTTTGCTTTGTTTATCTTGTTTAGAAAGACTCAATAAATCCTCACCATTCTTAGGTAGGTAAGCACTCACATAAATCAGTTTTTCTATTTTAGTAGGAATGCTTTCGGCTACTTGGCTAGCCACTATACCACCCATGCTATGGGCTACCAAAATCACTTTTCCTTTTTGTTGATTGATTGCATTGATTACGGTTTGTACATAATCTTTTAAACTCACTTTATTGGCAGCCGTTAAATCAATGCCATGTGCTGGTAAATTAACCACTACCACATTTGCTTTTACTGCTAATTGATTTCTTACAAAACCCCAAACACTTTCATCTGCCCAAGCACCATGAAGTAATACATAGGTTGGATATCGCTTTTTATCTTCCTCCAAAGTTTTAATCACTAATGCTGCTGCAGCGGCTCCACTGTTTTGTTGCTGACCCGTAATTAAGTTTCCGTCTTTTACTGCATAAGCAGAAAATGGAGTCCCTACTTCAAATTTGTTGTTGGGCATTTTCTTGGCTTCATCTTCAATTCTAAACGGTTGAATTTTCATACCTACATAATTATCTGCATATTGTTCTTCACTTGCAGCAAATCCAGTCCAGCGTTTCCCCTCTACCAAAAATTTACCATTGGGCAGTTTTGTTTTTAATAAAATACAACTGCCATGACAAATGGCTGCAGTTGGTTTTCCAGTTAAATAAAAATCTGTAAAAAATTTATGTAACTCTTTGTTATCAATAAATGTGTACATAGGCCCTTGACCACCACAAACAAAAATAGCTTTGTAATCATTGGCGTTTACGTTTGATAATTTCAGCGTGTTTTTGGTAAGAGCCATTTTGCTTTCGTCTTTTTTAAATCCTAAACTCAAGTAATCAAAAGCTGCATATTTACTTGCATCTTCAGGGTCGCTAAATCCATCAAATTTTATCTCGCCGCCATCGGGACTAGCAATATCTACGATATAGCCAGCTTCGTTAAAGGCCCAGTAAGGATGAGCTAATTCTGCAAACCAAACACCAATTGGCCAGCCAGTTTGTTTACTTATCGATGGGTTAGAGGCAATCATTAATACTTTGCCATTATTACCAGCATTGTGTTGTGCAACTAATAATTTAAAAAGGAAAAATGTACAAATAAAAAGAAATAATTTTTTCATGGTATATTTTTTAAGGATACAAAAATGGTAATGACATAAGC
Organism: Chitinophagaceae bacterium; assembly: GCA_043776595.1. Lineage (GTDB taxonomy): Bacteria > Bacteroidota > Bacteroidia > Chitinophagales > Chitinophagaceae > UBA1930. The sequence goes on from JAYVRD010000221.1 coordinate 8,554, forward strand.
CAAAACCATGTAATGCACTCATGAGGTGGTAACGAACAATTAGGTTCGTGTTGGGCGTATATTTGAACATAATTATTTTGTATGCCTGATTTAGTAGTAAACAAACATATAGTGTATAATCCTGTAGATTATGTATCACAACTCATTGGTGGCATTTGGAAAACGCCTATACTTTGGCGATTGAAAAACAAAACCTATCGCTATTCGGAGTTGGAAAAAGACATTCCCCACATTAGCCAAAAAATGCTTACCAAAGCATTGAAAGCATTAGAAGCCGATGGTATTGTTGCTAAAAAAGTATATGCCGAAGTACCACCAAAAGTAGAATATAGTTTAACTGAAAAAGGAAAGTTATTAATACCAGTGATAGAGAAAATACGAAATACTGGTATTGAAATAATGAAAGTAGATGGAGTAGATTATGAACTACTGATTAAAGAAGAAAAGAAAAGAAAATGAGTGGAACAGAAATTTTGCATCAGTTTACAACTGGCATGCAACAAACAACTAGGTATGAGTATATTGCTGTATTTGCAGGTATAGCAAGTGTTTGGTACAGCAGGAAAGAAAATATTTTAGTATATCCTATTGGGTTAATTAGCACCATAATTTACATCTTCATAAGTATTCGTGGAAATTTATTAGGTGAGGCAAGTGTAAATATTTACTACACCATTATGAGTTTTTATGGGTGGTGGTTATGGACAAGAAAAGACGATGTAAAACATGAAGTAGTATTGCATATTACCTTTAGCAATAAAAAAGAGTGGCTACAACAATTATTATTTTTTGGAATATTTTATACCGTTATATTTTTTGCATTAACGGCTGCTAAAAAAAGTTTTGCAGAAGGTGCAATACCATGGGCTGATGCTTTTGCAAGTGCTGCTGCTTATACAGGCATGTGGTTAATGGCCAAGAAAAAAGTAGAAAGTTGGTATTGGTGGATTGTAACAGACTTTGCATCTATACCACTTTATTTTGTTAAAGGATATGTGTTTACAAGTTTTCAATTTTTAGTTTTTACTGCATTGGCAGTATTGGGTTTACTAGAATGGATGAAAAATGCCAAGCAAGTAGAAAACAGATAAAACGGATTGAATGGATTACTACAGAATTGTTTTCTGCGATATCTATTTGTTCTGCAAGAATTTTTTCAAAAAAAAATTTACTGAATAATGTCATATTGTACATTTATACAAACACTTAACGATAAAGAAAACGTTCACAAAATTTATCATGATAATCAGTATGGTTTTCCGATAGAAGATGATGATGAATTATTCTGCAGATTGATTTTAGAAATTAATCAAGCTGGATTAAGCTGGACAACCATTTTAAAAAAGCAAGAAGCTTTTAGGAACGCGTATCATCATTTTAATATTAAAAAAGTAGCTGCGTATAGGGAAAGGGATATTGAGCGATTGCTAAATGATACAGGCATTATACGCAACAAGCTAAAAGTAAATGCTGCTATTGAAAATGCTAAAACCATTCTGCTGTTGCAAAAAGAATTTGGTTCCTTTAAAAATTGGCTAAACCACCATCACCCAAAAACAAAGGAGGAATGGGTTAAATTATTTAAGCTACATTTTAAATTTACCGGTGGCGAAATAGTGAATGAATTTTTAATGAGTACAGGCTACTTGCCTGGTGCTCATGATGAGCGTTGTGCGATTTATAAAAAACTAATGAAAAGTAAACCAGCATGGAGCAACAAGCCATTAAAAAAATAGTCATTCTTGGCCCAGAAAGCACAGGCAAAAGCACTTTATGCAAGCAGCTAGCAAAGCATTACCAAACAGAATGGTGCCCAGAGTTTGCTAGAGAATATTTGATAGCCAACGGTAAAAATTACAAGTTTGAAAATTTAGAAACCATTGCCAAAGGACAGCTTGATTTAGAAGAGAAGATATGGTTAAAATTGAACAATAAATCAAAGCTCAAGGATCAAAATTCAAAACTACTTTTTGTAGATACCGATATGTATGTAATGAAGGTTTGGTGTGAGTATGTATTTGGTAAATGCCATACTTTTATTTTAGATGAAATTGTAAATCGTACCTACCATTTGTATCTGCTGTGCAATATAGATTTGCCTTGGGTAAAAGATGAGCTGCGTGAATATCCAGATGAAAAACCTAGGCAAGAACTGTTTCAAATTTATAGAGACATACTTATTAACCAAACAACACCTTGGGCTGTAATTAGTGGTACTTATGAGCAGCGTTTACAAATGGCTATTACTGCTGTACAAACTATTTTATAATTGCCTGCACCTCTTCATCATCTTCAATATTATTCATCTCTCTTACTATTTGTTTGTATCGCCAACTTACCCTTGTACTCATGGGTACTATAGTGAACACCTTAGGGTTGGGTAGGCTAGCAATTATTTTTGCAGCTTCTTCTCTACTTAAGTTTTTTGCTGACTTATGAAAGTTTTTTTGTGCAGCTGCTTCTATGCCAAAAACACCTTGCCCCATTTCTATAACATTTAAGTACACTTCTAAAATTCGTTTCTTACCCCAAGTCCATTCTATTAGTTTGGTAAAATAAACTTCAGGCACTTTGCGTATGAATTTATCGTACTTACCACCTTGCCACAAAAAAACATTTTTAGCTACTTGTTGTGTTATAGTGCTAGCACCGCCACCCAATGGTATTTTGGTTTTCTTTCCTTTCTTTTTTGGTTTAAGGCTATGCTCTATTGCATCCCAATCAAAACCACTATGGTCTGGAAAGGCTTGGTCTTCGCTGGCAATGGCTGCTAGCTTTACATTGTACGAAATTTCATTCCAACTTACATAATCTCTTTTTAAGCCATACGAAAAACTATTGCTTATTTGTGTAATGGTAATGGGCGGCATAAGCCAACGACAAATAATGGTATAAATAAACGATGTAATAAACATCCACAACAGTACTTTACATGTTTTGCGTAACATGCGTTTTACTAAAGTGGGTTTAGGTTTATTCATGAGGGTTGCAATATAATAAAGTAGAAGGATTTTTGGGGATGAGCTGTAGAATATGAAATAAGCTGTGGTTGCGTCGCACACTTGTACTATTGGAACAATGATGAACAGTTTAACCTTGAAAGCTTAATGTTAGCGAATGTAAAATGTTAGGCTTTAAACATGCAACGATTAGCTTAATAGATATTCAATGAATGAAATGTGCCCTTCGGCTTCCCTCAGGATAAACTTGCAACCGATGTATAATAGCACTACAAAAGTTGGCTTACAAAAAAACAACTACATTTTACTGGCATGAGACAGTAAACCCCAAATGAGTGCTACACCAAAACCAATTAATATTAACCCCGAAACCCTGTTGATATTGTGAATATTATGTGGTGTAAGTTTGGTACGCAAACGTCCGGCTAATAAAACTTTTGCAACATCTGCCAGTAATACAAAAACTAAACCAACAGCAAATACGGTGATGCGATAACGCAAAGGATGATCTTGTAAATCTGCCTGACCTAAAATTTTTGCAGTGGCTGCAAACCAAAATAAAAATACACCAGGGTTTAGTGTGTTCATAAAAAAGCCTGACAAAAAAGTGCCTGCCATTTGGCGTTTAGTGAATTTTTTTACGTCGAGAGTGTTTGCTTCGGCCACCACCGATTTTTTGAAGAAGATGGTATAAATACCCATGAGCATTAAAAAAACACTGCCACAAATACCAATAATTGTTTTGTGGCTAATAGCTTGCTGAAACAGTTGTGTAAGCACATTACACACAAACACAAATGCAATATCGCTAAAGCTTACGCCTGCTATAAATGCAAAACCTCCTTTATGTCCATTGTTTAGGCTTTGCTTGATGATGGCAAAAATAACAGGACCCACAGATATACTGAGTAGCAAGCCAAGCGTAAGTCCACTAATGAGTGCTTCAATCATTAAACAAAAATTGTAATGCCGAAAGTAAGTCCTAATTGCTAAAACAAAAAGGCAAATTGATTTGCAGTTTTATTATTTATTTTTAATCAACTCCCCTTTTAAAAACTTCTGCCAGTCTTCTAGCATTTTACCTTTTAATACTCTAGGAAATTTATGCTGGCCACCAACCTTGCCTTTTACTGTCATAAAATTCATAAACTGCTGCTCGGTTAATACATCTAAAAACACTTCTTTTAATGCACTTTTTCTTTCTACAGCATAATCATCGTTTAGGTCTTTAAGGTGTTGGTCTATTTTTAATCGGAGTGTTTCAGCATTAACGCTATCGTCGCAGGCTACATACCATTGGTGGGCAAAAAAGTTTTTGTAGGGTATGCCAGCCACTGTAAATTCTGGTATAGAAATATTCAACTCCTCACTTGCTAGTTGAATGGCTTTGTTCATATTCTCCACACTCAAATGTTCGCCTACCAAACTTAAAAAGTGTTGGGTACGCCCCGTAATAACTATCTCACATTTTTCTTTATCTGTAAAACGTACTGTATCGCCAATCATATAACGCCAAGTACCAGCATTGGTGCTTATTAGTAAAGCATAATCTTTTCCTTCTTCCACTTCGTGTATCATTAGCACTTCTGCATTGGCCAGTATGTTGCCCTCTACATCAAAATTCTTCTCATCAAAAGGCACAAACTCATGAAAAATATAACCTGTAGTTACCAGCTTCATGCCTTTGGCAAACTGTCTATCCTGACAAGCAATAAATCCTTCGCTTGCCAAATAAGTTTCTATGTAGGTAATGGGTTTGCCCAGTAATTTTTCAAATCCTTTTTTATAAGGTTCAAAGCTTACGCCACCATGTACAAAGAAGGCTAGGTTGGGCCACATTTCGTGTATGTTGTTGAGTTTATATTTCTCAATAATCATTTCCATACACATTTGTATCCATGCAGGTACACCTACTACAAAGCCAATATCCCACTGTGGTGCTTTAGCTACTATTTCTTCTAATTTTTTATTCCAATCTTTCTCTTTAGCAATTTTTTTTCCTGGCTTATAAAAAGGTTGAAACCAAAATGGAATTTTTTTAGCTGTAATTCCACTTAAATCTCCAGCATAGTAGCTAGCATTTTTTTGAAGATCACTACTTCCCCCAAGTGTTAGCCAACCCCTACCCAACGAGTCGAACTGAACACCCTCGTAAGTACGCAAACTCAGTAGCTGCTTTATCATTACTACTTTGTTACTACGTAGTAAATCGTTTGTTATAGGTATGTATTTACTAGCAGCTTCGCTGGTGCCAGATGAGAGGGCAAAATATTTAATTTTACCAGGCCAGCATATATCAGGTTTACCTTCATCTAATGTTTTATACCACCATTCTTTATAAATTTTTGTGTAGTCAAACACGGGTATTAACTCTTGAAATTTTTTGCCAGGATGTTTACTCATTAAAACTTCATCAAACTTATACTGCTGTCCAAATGCTGTAAACCTTGCTTTACGCAACAATTTTTTTAGCACACGCAATTGTTGGCTGCGAGGGTTATTCTCTGGCAGTCGCAATGCTCTGGCAATAGATTTAGGAAGCTTAATATCAATAATAGCCATCCTTATCTTTGGGTTTTGGTTATGGTTACGAAAATAACGAGTACAAACGAATTAACACAAAGGTATTATGGGTAATAGGCTGCATTGCTACAATTTAATTCTGGTGATACAGCACATTTCTACATTTGTATTTCTATTTAGCAAGTAATAAGCCCACAAAATAGTAGGCCATCATTAATTACATTTTCACCTGTTGTCAGTTCCCAAACCAATGTTAATACTATCACCCAATTTTTTGTAGCAATCAATCGTTACTTATTTTCACGCTATAAATAAACTACGCTCTGAAAAAAATTATACAAATAGTCCTTCTTTTATTAGGTGTTCAGCAGCTGCAAGCACAAATTATTATTCGTGGACGGGTGTACGATATTTCTAAAAAAAATCCTTTAGAAGCCGTTACTGTTAGAACCACATCGGGTCGTGGGGTTTTTAGTGATAGTTTGGGATACTATGTAATTACTGCAAGAGAAACGGATAGTATTTACTTTAGCTACTTAGATAAAAATACCAATAAGTTTGCTGTTGCTGCCATACAGCAGCCAGATAATTTTGAAGTAAGCATTCATGTAAATGTGAGAGAGTTACCTAATGTATATGTAAAAAATAGAAACTACAAGCAAGACTCTTTACAAAACCGTCAAGACTATGCTAAGATTTTCAACTACAAAAAACCAACCATCAGTACGGTAACCAATTACTCACCCTCTTCCTCTGCTGTAGGTGCAGCTTTTGATTTAGATGCAATTATAAACATGTTTAAGTTTAGGCACAACCGAAGCCAATTGGCTTTTCAAAAAAGATTGGTACAGCAAGAACGTGATGCTTATTTAGACCACCGCTATAGCAAACGTTTTGTAGCAAAAGTTACTGGGCTTATACAGCCAGAGTTAGACTCGTTTATGGTCATGTATCGCCCATCGTACGATTTGGTAAAACGATGCAACGATTTAGAGCTGGGTTACTATATTCAAGAAACTTTTAAGCTATACCGTAGCATAAAATATGGCTTGCCTTGGCAACCCAAAAAAGCACCTTTTTACTTAGCACCAAAAAAAGTAGAGGACGAAGATTTGTAAACATGGGGTAGTATTTTGGGAACGAGCTAACAATAAGCATTAAACTTCAGTTGCGTCGCACATGTTAAGCGAGTGTAGTAGTATATAGCTTTTCTTTCACAAAGTATTAAGGTTGATGAAAACATAAATTTTTTATTATAAGGTAACCTTATAGAAACTGATTACATGATGTATCGCATCTAACAAGCTCATGTTTATTATATGCCATTTTATGCTACAATAAAAGCTGAATTGATATTCTATTGTTTAACATGTGCGACGCAACCGCAGCCCAATTGAAATACAAAAGTTGGCCCAATAAAAATCTATTTGCTAGTTCTTACATTTTTATAATACTGCTTTTGTATGTAAGCTGCTGTGCCTTCTGGGTTTCCTGGCTTCCAACCTGGTGGCATAAATATGTAAGCAATTTTTTCTTTTATACGCTTAGTACTTTTAATATCCTTGCTTAGTTTTCTAAATTCGTGTAACTGCGATTCCCAAAAACCAATTTCTGTTTGCACCGATAAAGTACCATACAAGGGCTGCTCAATTTTTTCGGCATAAGTACCAAAAAGTTTGTCGTACCAAGGCACTACTTCGCCATAATTTTTATCTAAGTAAACTATGTTGCGTGCATGATGAATATGGTGTGCCGATGGCGAAACTAAAATTTTATCTAGGTAGGGAATACGGCTAACAATGTTTTCGTTTACATGTATAAACGTACCCCAAAATTTATTGAGGGTGTACAAAATAAAGTAAGCTACTGGGTGAATGCCGAGCAAAGGAATGAGTAAGAAAAAAATATCTAATGCTATTAAATCGAAAATAGAAGTACGTAACCCTGTAGTTGTATTCATGTGTACTGCGGAGTGGTGTACTTCGTGCAAGCACCAAAAAATACGTACTTTATGATAGTAATAATGTGTAGCAAACTGTATAAAAGTATACAAGAAAAAAACAAGCACCCAAACCCACCAATTGAACCCTAAATTAAACATGCGATGTTGATACATCTGCATGTGAAGGTCTTTTATGATATAGGTTTTAATAATGGCTTGCGAAATAATAGCAGCAAAACCTGTTGCCAAGTTTACAATGGTTTCTTTGCCGTATATTTTTCTAAAGTTAAAAAGCAGATACACTGTTTCGAGAACAATAAAAATAACAATATAAAAAGTAAGCCACTTGGTTAGTGTATCAAGTATTTGTTTGTAGTGTGCTAGTTCATTCATAAAAAATAATCATCAACAGATTTAAAACCAACCACGTTTTCTAAAAATAACAATCATAATTATGGGTATTATAACCATTATACCAACGGCTACATAAAACCCTCCAGCTTGGTGGGTTATTGGTATTACTTCAAAATTCATCCCAAAAATACCTCCTATAACAGTAGCTGGTGCAAGTAAGCAGGTTACAATGGTCATCACTTTCATTACCTCGTTTAGCTTTAAGTTTACATTACTCATATATAAGTCTTGTAGGTTCATCATCATATCTCGGTAGTTTTCTACAAAATCTGTTGCTTGCATTATATGGTCGTATACATCTTTAAAATACTTGGTGGTTTTTTCATTTAGTAAGTCGCTATCGCTACGCATAAAGCCTGTAATAATATCTCTTACGGGAGTAATATTTTTTTTAAGAATGATTACTTCTTTTCTCAAATCATTTATTTCGGCTAAGGAACGTGTGTTGCTGCTGCGTATAATTTTTTCTTCCAGCATTTCTATACGTTCGGCTAGTTTTTCCATTACCAAAAAATAATGATCCACAATCATATCTAATAAAGCATAGCATAAATAGTCTGCACCACTAGTACGTAGTTTACTGTTTTGTACTTTAAGTTTTTCTCTTACGCTGGTAAATACATCTCTATCTGCATCTTCTTGAAAACTAATGACAAAATCTTTACCCAAAATAATACTAATTTGCTCTTGTTCTACATCACCAGTTTTATCGTTAAAGTAGAGCATGTTTAATAAGCAGTACAATACATTATCTACTTCATCCATTTTGGGTCGTTGTCCATAGCTTAAAATATCTTCTTGTAGTAACGGGTGTATTTTATAGCACTCGCAAATTCTTTCAATATCCTCTTTGCGTATGCCATCTACATTAGTCCAAGTAATGTGATTGTTGTTTACAAAACTCTCACAATGATTAATGCTATCAAACCGGTGTATGCTTATTTCTGTTGCGTTGTAATCGTGCACATCAACTGTTATGGCAGTAGCTTCTTCGCGTTGGCTAGGCAAAGTGGGGTTTACCTGAAAAATATCTCGGGTACGTTTGGTATCAAATAAAGAAAACAAATTAAAGTAACGTAGGTATTTGTTTTGCTGCATGGTACTAAGGTAAGGTAAGAGTTGATTATAGTGTAAATAAAAAAGCCTTATTCCAAATTGGAATAAGACTTTTTAGAAAAGATTACTTCGTTCATCGCAATGATAAAATTATGTACAACTTATTGCTTTACAAATTTTGTAAACGAAGTGTTGCCATTGGCATCTACACATTTTAATACATACACACCGGCAGCAAGGCTAGTAATGTTTAGTGTATTTATATTTCGCCCAGCAACTACTTGTTGGTTTTGTTGTAATACTAAAGCTCCTTTGGTATCGGTTACTTGTATATCTAGTTTACCAGTTCTTGTACTGGTATATTCTACAGTAAGTATATTAATGGCTGGGTTAGGATACACCAACATTACTACATTTTCTTTTTCAAAGTTGATGGGTGCTATATTGCTATAAGCAAACTTGCCATCCAGATCTACTTGTTTTATTCTGTAGTAGTTCCAACCTTTAATTGGCTTAGCGTCTGTTAACGAATAGTTTTTAATAGTGCTACTATTACCTGCAGCATTTATTTTGCCTACAGCAGTAGTAAAGTTTACACCATCGGTACTACGTTGTACATCAAAATGGCTTGTATTTTGTTCAGATGCTGTACCCCAATCTAATGCTACGGTTCCATTTACTTTTCTTGCTTTAAGGGCAATAAAGTTTACAGGCAATACTTGATTTACTGTAACGCTCACAAGGTTTTTACTAAGGTTAGCACATAAAGTGCTAGGGTTATTTTGTATAGCTGTAGTAAGTGTATTAAAATTACCGCCAACATAAGTACCCAAATTACCAGCAATGGAAGTATTATAGCTTATACCGTAAACAGTATATGTACCAGCAGGGTAAGTAGTGGCATTGCTGAGGTTGCTATTTGCACCAATGTATTTTATGTTGTTGGTAGCATTATCAACTATTACATAGCCATAGCTAAAGCCTGCACCAGGGTTTACATAAATGCCATTACCGTTATACAATGCTCCACCAGTAGGTGTGGCAGTAATAGCAAAGGAATATGTAAACGGAAGTGTGGTGGCTGAAGTATTAGCATCTGCCCCATATACACCAATAACTAATGTATAAGATGTACCAGCTGTAAGATTTACAGTCAAGGTAGCACTAGTGCTTAATGCAGTACCATTATAGGTGGCATTTGAAGAAACAAAGCCAGAGCAAGTGTTTGCCGGGTCGAAGCTTCCTGTATAAATATTATAAATAGAACCTGCCCCTGTTCTTTGAAAAGTATAAGATCCGCTAACAGATGCTACAAAAGGATAAACATCGTAATTAAAACGATTTGAAAAATTATAACAGCCTAAAGTTGAAGAATTATACACCGTAAGATTGGTATAGGGATCTGTTATTGCAACTGTACCACTTGCAGCAAATGCAGCACTATATTGTGGAGTTAAAGTTAAGTTTAGAGACGCACTACCAGCAGTAGCACTAACACTTGTGGCAGGAGAAACTACAGCACCTTCTGCAATACAAGATGAAGCAGAAACTGAAATATTTGCCGTATTCATAGCAAAGAAAACATTACCAATTGGTTTTACCATTACACGTCCATTAGCTGTGCTTACTGCCGGTATAACCACATTGGCTGTACCACTATTAGCAGTTGATGCTGATAGGGTATATGGAAAAGTTAACCCACCATCTGCAGAAAAAAGAATGGTAACGTTGGCTGCATTAAAAGGAGCCCCAGTTGTACCAGCTGCATTCCAGGTTATGGTTGCTGTATTGGTACCATTACCTGTCCAAGTGGTTGCTGTGTTTTGAGAAGTTACTGTAAATGGTGTTCCAGCTATTACATTCAATACCATTTCACCGCTACATACACCACCACCACCATTTCTATTATCTCTTGCAGTAAGGCGAAAGTTTAAAGTTTGTGAGGTAGTAGGTAAAAACTCACCAATAGTTGTAGTACCTGCAGACACATCTTGTAATCTTGGAAAATACCTTGTACTAGAAATTGAAGGAGTAAATGATCTAAAAAAGGGAGCATTGCCACTATTCCAGTTGCCACTTGTTGCACCCAAATCTATTTCTTCCCAACTATACGTTAGCACATCTCCATTAGCATCTGTAGCACTACCAGTAAGTGCAAAAGGTGTACCTGCGGGTATGCTATAATTTAACCCAGCATTTACTACTGGTGGTGTATTGCCTGTGGCAGTAATTGCTGCACAACTATTACCATTACCACTATTGCTATAATTACCAATTTCTAATTGGCTACGACTATGAAAATAAGGAATACTGTGTGCAGCTAAATCGTTTGTAGCCGTACAAATACCAGCATAAGCCATAATGGTAATACCACTTCCAGGCTCTACGGCTGTACTAGCATTTCTTGTAGTACAATTACCAGTTAGTGCATTAAAACTATGATTGCTCGAAAATTGATGTCCCATTTCGTGGGCCACAAAATCAATATCATAATTATCACCTGATGGATTGGCTAAACCTGTAGCTGCTCTAGATTTACCAGATACACAAACAGCTGGTGTTTGTGCAAGCCCTCCACCATCTATAGTACATACTAAATGCCCAACATCGTAGTTGGCAAAGCCAATGGCATTATCAATTGCCGTTTGATTTTCGTTTAGCAAAGCTGTATTTACAGCAGTTTGTGTAAAAGGGTCGGTTGTGGCATTTGTAAAAACAATTAAATTATTATTAGCAACCAAGGTTAATCTTATGGCCACTTCGGTTTCGTAAACACCGTTTACTCTATTTACTGTATTTACAATAGCAGCCAAGCCGCCTGCAACTGTTCCTCCAAATAAAGTTCCATATTCACCTGTACAAGCAACAGCTAAGCGGTAAGTTCTTAGTTGAGAACCAAAACAAAAACCAGCATTTGTTCGAGCGTTGGCCACTTCTGTTTCAATTGCATGTTCTAATTCTTGTTCTTTAAAAATTTTAGGTGTTAAATCCTTTTTAGTATAAATGATGTAGCCCGTTTTATTGCCCACAGCATAAGGGTCAATGGTAAAACCATCTGTTAATGGTGAACGTACCATGGCATGAAAACCAAGTTCGGTCCAGTCCATTTTTAAGGTAGCCGTTTTGTCGTCAATCCCTTGGCCACTATAGGTTTTAAAATTTGGAAATTTAGCAGCCAAACCCGCCTCCATCATTGGAGACTCTACTACAGCAAACTTGGCTGTACCACCAGTAGGTAATGGCAACTCTAAAATTAAGGGATGATTTTTGGCTGCATCAGTAAACTCCATAGGGGCAGTTTTTAAAGCAGCCTTAATAGCCAATGTATCTAAAAGCATGGTCCTACTTTTTAAAGGTACAATTAGCCTTTTTTGATTATTATTTTTTAGCGATGCTTCTGTAGCATCTGTAAAAAAATTGTTTTGGGCAAGCAAACCCAAAGGAGCTAGCACCAAAGCAAGCAGTAATGTTTTGTAAAAAAATTTCATAAAGTAAATTTTAAGTGTAGCAAGATAATTAAATTGCCCTTTACGCAAGCATTAAAAATATACAAATACCAACCTCACAATATGCTACAAATACAAGCCATAACAACCCTGCCACAGGAAATACTAATTGTTAGCACATTATTTAGCGAATATGCTCATGAACTTCAAGAAAATCTCTGCTTTCAAAGCTTTGATGAAGAGTTGGCAAACCCAGTAAAAAAATATGCTCCACCCTTTGGTATAATATTACTAGCCTATTTTAATGATGAACCTGTGGGTTGTGTAGCCTTACAACCACTAGCCCTGGCTGGCGTTTGCGAAATGAAAAGATTATATGTACAACCTAAGTTTAGAAAATTTAAAATAGGTGAAGCCCTAGTAACCAAAATTTTACAAGCAGCACAACAAATTGGCTACACCAAAATGAAATTGGATACTTTAGAAAAATTGCAACCCGCCATTGCCCTATACAAAAAATATGGATTTACAATTACCAACGCATACTATGCCAACCCACTACCCAATGTGGTGTATATGGAAAGAGAATTGTAATGAACAAAACGAGAAGATTTTTTATGACGCCGGCTGCAGCAATTCTATTAAGCTCTAGTTGCGTCGCACATTTTTAGCTATGTACTACTATTAAACATTCACAAAACAATAAACTGGAATTAGTTTTTATTCGGTAGTGTTTAAAAATCAATAGTATGCACCTGTTAAAAACTATTGTACCAACTCTGCCTAACAAAAAGTGTTTAAAAAATGTAAAAAATGAAACTACAAATGAATCATTGATAAAATAACTTCTCCTTCTTTAAAAATCAATTTATATTGCGGTCGTTGAAAAAACTCCTCCTCATACCTACTATCTGTGCCTTCATGTTATCATCGTTGGTAATGCCTTATGCCAATTTTGATGATGTGCTAGCCCTAACTTCTATTTATAAAAATGCCTTGGTACAAGATACAGACTTGAGCATATTGGAGTTTATTGGTGAGCAATTAATTTCTGGCGGATTAATAGAAGATGAAGATGAGCCTAAGCCATTAAAAACAAACAACCCTCATACTACTAATACTTTAGAAATACAAAATGGTGCATTGCATCAACACCCAGTAATATCTGCACTACAACACAATATTTGTATAGCTACTAAAATAAAGCAACCTACTACTTGCACGGCTATACCAGCACAAGAGTTTCATGGTGGTGTTTTTCATCCTCCAAGTCTTTTGTAGCCACTTATATATTTTTGCCTTTTTGGCAACTACATTACTTCTGAAATCAAACAAAAAAATTTAAAATGAAAATGAAATTCATACTGGCAATCATTTGCCTTAGCGTTATTAACTTAGTGAGTGCACAAACTAAAGTACCTGCTGTTGCCGAAGCTGCTTTTAAAGCAAAGTTTCCTACAGCAACTGCTGTAAAATGGGATAAAGAAAACAAAAAAGAGTACGAAGCCGAGTTTATGGTTGATGGCAAAAAATGCAGTGCTAACTTTAGCAATACTGGCGTATGGATGGAAACTGAAAGAGCAATTGCACAATCTGCTGCCCCAAAAGCTGTTTTAGAGGCTGTTGCTAACGCTTTTCCCAAAGCTACCATTAAAGAAGTGTATGAAATAGAAACCAAGGATGGTAAGCATTATTTTGAAGTGGAGTACATCATTAACAAAAAAACAAAGGAGGCAAAATTTGCTACCGATGGTAGCAAAATGAAATAGTAATTAAAAGCAACAGCTTGCATTTTTTACAAGCTGTTGCTTTTTTAAAAAATAAATAATGAAAAAAAAATTAGCATTAATCACCACATTATTAGTAAGCACAACGCTTTGGGCACAGCATACAATTACTGGCTCGGTTAAAGGTAAAGAAAAACTACAAGGCGTATCTATAACTATAAAAGGATCGAAGAAAGGAACCAGCACCGACTCATTAGGTAATTACCAAATAAAAAATATCGCCACTGGCAAAGTAGTATTGCATTTTGGATTTACTGGTTATGAACCATTTGATACCACACTACAAGTAAGTAGCAACACAACGCTCAACATCACTTTACCAGAAGCTAAAAGAGAATTAGAAGATGTAGTTATTGTAGCATCGTCTCGTACCAACTCACGTATAGAAGATTTGCCTACCAAAGTAGAAGTATTGGGCAGCGAAGAAGTACATGAAGAAAACCAAATAAAGCCTGGCAATATAGCTAGTTTATTAGGCGATATTGCTGGTATACAAATTCAGCAAACCAATGCTGCTACTGGTAATGCAGACATGCGTATACAAGGCTTACAAGGCAAATACACACAAATTCTGCGTGATGGTATGCCATTGTTTGGTGGCTTTAGTGGCAGCTTTGGCATTTTGCAAATTCCACCATTAGACCTACAACAAATAGAGTTAATTAAAGGTGCAGCCAGCACATTATATGGTGGTGGTGCTATTGCTGGCATGTTAAACCTTGTAAGCAAAAAACCAAAACTAGGTAAGGAAGAACACAGTATTACACTAAATACATCTACCCTGAAAGAAAACAACGCTAATATTTTTTTTAGTGGGCGAAATAAAAAATTAGGTTATACTTTATTTGGTGGTGGTACACTTCAAAAACAAGTAGATGTAAACAATGATGGCTTTAGCGATGTACCTAGCATAAAAAGCACATTTATACACCCAAGATTGTTTGCTTACCTAAACGAGAAAAGCACTTTAATACTTGGCTATACCCTAAACTACGAGGATAGAAATGGTGGCGATATGAAAGTGCTAGATAAAAACCCAACGCCAACCAATCAATTCTTTATTCAAAATAAAAGCCTAAGAAATACAGTGGATGCGGTGCTAGAAAATAAGCTTGTCAACAATGCCAACCTTACTATAAAAGCAGCAGTTAATTTTTTTAACCGAGATATTATCACCAACACATTTGGCATGAAGGCTAATCAAACTTTATGGTATAGTGAAGTTGCTTACACCCAAAAAATAAAGCAACACAACTATGTATTGGGCGTAAACTTTAATGGTGATGATTTTAAAAAGCTTTTACCTGATAGCAGCCTAATGCCCAACGAAAAAAATAATACCATTGGTTTTTTTGCACAAGATGATTGGAAGCTAAGTAAGCTATTTACCCTACAAGCTGGCATGAGAGTAGATATACATAATACCTATGGCACTTTTGTATTACCACGCCTTAGCATGATGTATAAGGTAAACAGTAAAGTAACCATGAGACTTGGTGGAGGCTTGGGTTATAAAGCCCCCACTTTAATTACCAGCGAAATGGATGAAAGAGATTATAGAGCCAATGCTGGTTATGTAAATAACATTGAGGCAGAAAAAAGCTATGGTGCTAATTACGATATTAATTACAAAACAAAAGCTGGCGATTGGAATTTGACCTTCAATCAAACTTTCTTTTATAATCAAATAGATAAGCCGCTAACTATATATACCCCGCCATATATTGGTTTTCCTCCAGTAGTTCCCTTTTATCAAGCAAATGAAATAAAACCCCTACAAACTGCTGGTTTTGAAACCTATATTGCAGCCCGTGAAGATGAATTAGAACTTTACTTAGGCTATGTGTATACCAATGCCAAACGCCAATACAATAGCACTAACCCTAATCTACCTTTAATTGCACGCAACAAATTAGCTACTGTAATAGCCTACGAGTTTAGCAAAAACTTTAGGGCTGGTATAGAAGCGTCGTACACAGGTAAACAGTATTTAGAAAATGGTACACAAACACAAGATTATTTGTTTGGTGCAGCCATGGTACGTTATGGTTATAAAAACATTTCGCTTGTCCTTAACTGCGAAAATCTGTTAGACTTTCGCCAAAACAAAAACAACCAAACCGTTTTTCCACCCTACACAAACCCACGTTTTCCCGAAATTTGGGCACCGCTAGATGGACGTGTTGTAAACTTGAGTATGATGGTAAAGTGGTAATCACATTTTTTAAAACAACACACTAACCCAACCTAGCAACAAACAACCCAGCACTATAAAAGGTGCTGGTATTTTAGTAAAACCAAGTAGGTAAAAAGTGGTGGCAATTACCACTACATCTATCCAAGTGGCAATTTGGTTAAGCAAATCAAAATGCACCACATCTTTAAATAAATAAAAAAACGACCCTGCCATAATGCCTACTACGGCTGCATTAATACCTTCTAAACTTCTATAAATAACAGCGTACTTTTTTATATTATGCCACACAGGAAAAAAAAACAAAACCAGTAATACACTGGGCAAAAAAATACCCATCCCTCCCAAAAAGCATCCCATCAACTGCATCCAAACGCTATCTGTTTTACGCATAACCATGCCGCCTGTAAATGCCCCAATAGAAAAAACTGGACCTGGTATGGCACGTACCATTCCACTACCAGTTAAAAAAGCATCCTTATCCATTTGCAGTACATCACGCTTGCTTTCTTGTATTCTTTTGCTTTGTGGGCGTGCTACATATTGTTCATACATCATAGGCATCAATACATCACCACCCCCAAATACCAAACTACCAAAGCGGTAATTATTTTCAAAAATATTAAATGCTTTTTGGCTATCCCACTTTTGGGTAGTAGCCGTTTCAGATAGATAACCAGTTAAACCAAACAGTATTAAAAAGATGATTGCATTACCCCATTTTATTTGCTTAGGTGGTATTCCTTTTTGCACAATACGCTTGCTACTAAAGTTGGTTGTAATACCAGCAGCCACCATTAACGCAGGAAAAACCCAAGGTGTTTTAAACAATAAAAAAGTTAGGAGTGAAGCTACAGTCATTACTACTCTAGTAATTGTATTGTTTACTGCTACACCAAAAAGCCTATAAGCCGAGTAAGCAATAAAGCCAACCGCCATAGGCTGTATAAACCTAAATACTTTGGTATCTATCGCTTTATCTGCAAAATAATCTAACAAAAAAGATAGCCCGCCCATAATAATACAAGCTGGTGTAACCCAGATGAGCAGGGTGAATAAGGCCAACGAGATGCCACCACGTTTATAGCCAATTAAAGTTAGTGTTTGGGTAGATGATGCCCCTGGTAGCATATTGCAAAAGCTAGTAAAATCGAGCAACTCCGCTTCGGTTATATCTCTTCTTCTATTTACAAATGTTTTTAACATCATACCATAATGCCCTTGGGGGCCGCCAAAGGCAGTAATACTATGTACAAACACAGCTCTTAAAAATGGTATGTGGCGAAGCAGTATCAGTATTGATGATTTATATGGAACTGAAAAGTAAGAAACCTTAGTGATCAAAAGTTGTTTTTTAGGCAAAGCCAACCATAAAAAAACCCAGCTTAAAAAAGCTAGGCAATGGTATTCGTTTAAAATACCCCCAATTGAAAAGAATTTATGGTTTTATAAACCTAAAGCTTTGTACAAATCTATCTTCGTTAAAGGCGTTTAATACATAGTTACCGCTGGTTAAATCGTCTAAATCCAACATTAATTGTTGCCAGCCCTCTACCACTTGGGTTATCAATATTTTTGCAATACGCCCCTGTACATCTAAAATTTTAATTACTAAATTTTCGGTTTTTTCAGCCAACACTTCTAATTGACTACTGCCATTAATAATTGTTGGGTTTAAATTTTGAATATACATAACGCTAAGTTTTATGCTTGTTGACCAATCCTTACATGGATAATGTATTTTTTTAATAGACCTATTTAGATAAATATGTGCTGCTTAAAACTTCAATAATAATGCCGAAAACAAAATAGCCCACCAAATTTGGTGAGCTATTATTAAATCCTTAGTTTAAACATTACTTAATCGTTTTCCAAACAGCTTCTTTTACAGTTATCGGATATTTCTTTTTAAGCTGCTCAATCCATTTTTGCTCTAGCACTTGCTGGTAATCATTTATTACCATGCCTCTTGCATCTTCAAAGCTGCGTTGGGCATTGCCACTGTACACATTAAAAATGTAAGCAAAAGAATAAGTATTGTCGTTGGTGTTTTTTACAGGTGATGTTATAATGCCTTTAGCAAAAGCCGTTCTTTCAAAAACAGGTATTTGCCCCAACTCATAACGCCCACTATCGGCAGCCACTATATTGCCATATTTTTCAGTAATACTTCTCCAGTTGTTGGGTTTTAAAACCAATGCTTTTCTTACTTCACCAGCAATGCTATCGCTACTGCAAGTAATGAGTAATGCATCGGCACTTGGGTTCCATTGGTATTTTTCTTTATGACTATTGTAGTAGTTTTTTAACCCCGCTTCATCGCTGCCAGCTTTGCCCCAAACTTGTTTATCCATAATAGCAAAAAGCAAGTTGGCTTCATTGAACTCGCTTACTTGGTTTTTGTAATCCATATTAAACGCATCTAAATGATTGCCATAATATTCGCTAGCGGTAATTTTTACGTATTCTTTTAATAAATCTTGCGTTGATTTTGATTTTAAAGGATTGCCTGATGTTTTAATAGCTTTGGTAAATTTTCCAAAATCTAAGGCAGTAATATTTTGACTAGAAAATGAAAACAGAATGGTTTTATCGGTTATTTTCTTAAAGCCAGCAGTACTTTTACCAGCTACTACGGTATCGGCAAAACGCCATAAGCTATCTTGCAAATAAGTGGCTGGTTTATAGCTACTCCGTTGTAGCCATTTATCAACCAATAATTTTTTGGCTTTGGTCAACCTATCGTCTTTCTCCACTTTTTCTTTTAAAGAGGAAAGATAAACGGGGTCATTCGCATCGCTATTTACTGGTACTGTTTCTATCAATTGTAAAATATGATAGCCATAAGCCGTGGCAAATGGTTTACTCAAATCTCCTTTTTTAGCTAAAGTAAAAACCACATCTTCAAATGCTGGTGAGTATTGCCCTACTCCAAACTCTGGTAACACACCCCCACTATTGTATGATGAAACATCGTTACTATAACGGGTAACCATATCGCTAAATTTTTCTTTACAAGCAGCTATTAAATGGTAAACTGAATCGGCTTTTACAAATGCTTTTTGTTTAACTTCATCGGTAGCGTTGGGTGGAAATGGAACTAAAATTTGGGCTACTTTTCTTCTACCAACGGCTTTTCTTGCTGCTGTTACTTTAAAAATATGATAACCTATAGAAGAACGAAAAGGCTGAGAAAAATCGCCTTGTTTTAGGTTGTAAGCGGTGTTTTCAAAAATATAGGGTAAGGAGAAAACAGTAATATAGCCCATGTCTCCGCCATTTTGTTTTACACCAGCATCACTAGATAAATCTTTAGCCGTTTTATCGAATTCCTTACCCGCTTGTAGCTCTTTGTAAGCTTTCCAAATTTGTTGGTAGGCATTTGTAGTATCTCCATTGGTTACTTCTACAAATACTTGAGAAAGACGTAAATCTTTTTGGCTTCGGGTAAATGCTTCTGTAATTAAGCCTTTAATATTTGCCTCATCGTTCATTACGTTTTCTGCCAACTGTTTTTTAAAGTTGAATGACTCTGTTTGGTACAAATTGTCTTTATCTAGGCTACTATCGTAAGCAGCTTGCACCTTTAGCTTAAAATTTATATACAAGTCTAAGTATTCTCTCAATGCTTTTTGCCTATCGGTAGTGGTGCTTGGGTTTTTATTAAAGGCACGCAAAAATTCTTCTTTACTTACTTGCTTTTTGCCATAAGTAAACAATGGTTGAGCCGAAACAGATACTGCTGCAAATAGGGCAACTAGCATCAACATTTTTTTCTTCATAATTAATAGTCTGGGTTTTCTTTAAATAGCTGCTTACAATTAGTTTGCAATTTTACACCATAGCCTGCAGATGCCATGAAAACAATAGTTGAAAGGAGCGTCGCCACCATCGCTGCCATGAAATACTAAAGCTAGTAAACAAAAGCATTTCAACTGGCTACTATGTTTAATTTCCTTTTTTAATTTTTGCTTGTATCACTTCATCAAACTGCTCAATACTTAGCTTTTTGGCTACAATATGTTTTTCTTTATCCAGCAATATCATTGTTGGCGTTACAAATGCATCGTATAGCTGTCTATAGTTTGGCTGACCAGATTTTTCTTCGGCAGCTTTCATTTCTTTTGGTTGATACACATGTATCCAACCCTCTTTATCTAAATTTTTTTCGTTGATGAAGTTTCCCCACTCGACAAAATCAATTTTAGATGCTGCATTTATCCCATAAATTTTTATACCCAATTGTTTCCATTTGGCTTTGTACATACTGTCTAATCTTGGTATTTCGGTTTTGCAATGCCCACAAGTAGGGTCCCAAATACATACAACAGTAAAAGGTGCATTTACCCCATATAAAGAAATGGTTTTGCTTGTATTATCTACCAAATCTAAAATAGGGGCTGGCTCGCCAATTTGTGTACCCATTATGGTATACGCTTTATCGAAAATATAGCGTATTTGTTTATTACCCAACCAACTAGTATCGCCTTTGGAGTAGTAATTATTAAATAGGTATAAGAAAACTTTGTCTTGCCCCATATACTCGGGGTTTATGTACTTATCGGTAAACTTACCCAGCAAAAATTTATGCATTTCTTTACTAGATTGAGAATAGGTAAGCATATACTTTACTTCTTCAATTAAACTATCTGGGTTGGGTATTACATAGTTTTTAAAGTATTCATCAATCTTGGGTTCAAAAAATGGGGTGCGTACCAATTGTTCTTTGGTAAAATCTACGCCATCCCAATAATGCTCTTTGGTATAACGCCAAACGGCAAGGGTATCCATTTCTCCACTTGGCTTTTTGGGTGTTGGTTTTAATTCGGGTAATGGTTTTATTACCTCAAAAAAACTGGCCAACATGCTTTTAGGGTTTTTTTTGATGAGGTTAGTTCGGTACACATTCAATTCCTCATTTTTGGCATCTAACTCCGCTTTTATTCTAGCTACTTCTTTTTCGTTTTTAATAAGTGTAAGCTGTTGCTTTAAATTATTAAGCACAGGTACTTTGGCACTTAAAAAATTATTGTACTGCTGAAAAATGGTGTTTTCTACCGAGCCTGTAATGGTTACTTTATTAAAATTGCTGGTATCTGCTATTATACTAAAGTGTTGTTCTTTATCCATCAACACTTCAAAAGCAATGTATTTAGCTGGGGGAATAACAAAGTAAATACCCTTTGGCAGTTTTTCTTTGCCCTTAAAAACGCCTTTGCCTTTGGCATCTAAAAAGGTGCTATCTGCCAAATTTTTGTATTTACCATAGTGGCAGCCTAAAAACACCCAACAATTTTTTAGTGGTGTAAGTGTTATAGGTATATTATGCCCGCCAATACTAGGTGTGGGAGGTTTTTGAGCTTGTGTTTTAACGAGTGGTTTTGTTTGTTTATCCGTTTTGGGCTGCTGTGCTTTAACTGTAAAAATCAAAAGCAACGATGTAATAATTAATAGATATCTCCTCATTTGTAAAATATATTGGCTGGTAAAAGTATTTAAAAACGTTCATTAAGCCGTTAAGCAACTGCCAATTCTAATTATGTTTTAATGACGTTACCTTTGCCTCGGTGAAAAAGAAAAAGCAAATTATCATTTTACAAGATATAGAAGTGCAGGATTACGCTGCCGAAGGCAAAAGCCTAGCCCGTGTAGATGGCAAGGTTATTTTTATTGAAAACACAGTACCAGGAGATGTGGTAGATATTCAGTTGCTTAAAAACAAAAAAGATTGGGCAGAAGCTTTTCCTATAAAGTTTAAAAAATATGCTGCCGATAGGGTTACACCTTTCTGTAGCCACTTTGGAGTATGCGGAGGCTGCCAATGGCAACATTTGCCATACGAAAAACAATTGTTTTTTAAACAAAAACAAGTGGCAGATAACCTAAGCCGAATTGGGAAGATTAATTTGCCTGAAATAATGCCAATAGTTGGGGCTGATGAAACCAAATATTATCGCAACAAGTTAGAATTTACTTTTGCTAATAAACGTTTTATACCCAAAGAAGAGTTGGCCGCGATAAAAGCATCTCAAGCCCCAATAAATGGTGATTTAGAAGAAATTAAAATGGCTGGCTTTGGCGGCTTTCATGCAAAAGGGGTTTTTGATAAAGTGGTAGAAATAGATACCTGCCACTTGCAAGAAGAGCCAACAAATACCATAAGAAAAGCCATTGCTAAGTTTTGTTTGGATAATGATTATCCGTTTTACGATATAAAACAACATACTGGCTGGCTACGCAATATGATGGTGCGTATAGCAACTACTGGCGAATGGATGGTGAATATTATGCTGGCTTTTGAAGATGAAAAAATGCAAAAGCATTTGCTAGATTTTGTGCTGGCATCTTTTCCCAACATTACATCGTTGCTGTATACTATTAATGTAAAATGGAATGATAGCATTTATGATTTAGAGCCCAAGACTTACTATGGCAAAGGGTTTATTATAGAAAAACTGGAAACTTTTCAGTATAAAATTGGACCAAAATCCTTTTTTCAAACCAATACCAAGCAAGCCGAAAAGCTATATAGCATTACTAGAGATTTTGCTGAATTGGATGGTACACAAATAGTGTATGATTTGTATTGTGGTACTGGCAGCATAGGCATTTTTGTAAGTGAAAAAGCAAAAAAAATAGTAGGTGTGGAGGCTGTAAAAGAAGCAATAGAAGATGCTAAAGAAAATGCAGCCCTAAATAGCATCCATCACACTTCTTTTTTTACTGGAGATGTAATTGAGGTTTGTAATGATGATTTTTTTGCTACACATGGCAAACCCGATGTAATAATAACCGATCCCCCAAGGGCTGGTATGCACGAAAAACTTGTTAAGAAATTACTTGAAATTTCGGCACCCGTAATAGTATATGTAAGTTGCAACCCTGCAACACAGGCAAGAGATTTGGCGTTGTTAGATGAGCAATACGTGGTTACTAAAATACAACCAGTAGACATGTTTCCTCATACACACCATATTGAAAATGTGGTGCAGTTGAAAAAAAGAATAGCCTCCAACCCACAGGCAGGAGTTGGAGAGTAAAAAAGATTTTTATTAATTCACTGTTTAAAAAAATGAACAGCAAAAAGCCCCAAAAGGGGTTGGGAGTTTAAAATTATGCAACAGTTTCGTCCTACAAGATTTGAAATATTACCAACCATTATTAAAAACCTTTTAATAATTAATGGTTTGGTTTTCATGGCACAAAATGTATTTGGTGCCGAAACAGAAAATAAAATAAATGATTTGTTTGCTTTGCATAGCATTCAAAGCAGCCTGTTTAAACCTTGGCAGTTTATTACCCATCTTTTTTTGCATGGAGATTTTAGCCATATACTAAGCAATATGCTAGCATTATGGATGTTTGGCTCTATGCTTGAAAATGTTTGGGGACCCAAAAGGTTTTTAATTTTTTATTTTGCTTGTGGTTTAGGTGCTGCTTTTTTTCATATGGTTGTTTTGTATTTTGAAAACGAATCTATGATTAGAGATTTCAACGTTTTTGCAGTTACTCCATCTGGCATAGAAGGGTTTATTGCCAAACATGGATCAAGAATTGTTGGCGAAATACCCAACAATATTTATGGTGCCAATGCGGTTTTACAACTCAATCTTAATGAAGCTACATTAGGTGCATCGGGTGCTGTATTTGGCTGTTTAGCAGCGTTTGGTTATTTATTTCCTAACACTTACATCTATGTTTATTTTTTATTACCTATAAAAGCAAAATGGTTTGTACTATTATATGCTGGGTTTGAATTTTTCTCTGCTATTAAAAACTCAGCTGGAGATAATGTAGCACATATAGCCCACTTGGGTGGTGCGTTAGTAGGTATCATCTTAGTTTATTTCTGGAACAAAACCAATCGCAGAACGTTTTATTAAATCAAATTAAAAAATGGGCGTAAGAGATTATAACGAAAGAAAAAGACCAGTGTTGGTTGAGAAGTACAGTGATCTTGTATTGCTTATTGGTATTAATGCAATCATTTTCATCATACTCAATTTTTTATACATTGTATTTGTAGTGTCGGCTGGCACCAATGCACAAGGTGTTACTGAGTTTCAAAATGGCATACTAAAATGGTTTTTATTGCCTCCTTCTTTTCAGTCTTTGGCTAATAAACCTTGGACAATTTTTGTGTATATGATTACACACTTCAGCATTTGGAGCTTAATAAGTACCGTGTTATGGCTATGGGCTTTTGGTTTTATTCTACAAGATTTAGCAGGCAATAAAAAACTTATCCCTTTGTATTTATATGGTGGCTTGGCTGGTGCTTTTGTGTTTTTGCTAAGTATGAATTTTATTCCTTTTTTACATCAAAATATAAATGCAGTTTCTCCAATGGCTGGTGGTGGTGCAGCTATAATGGCTATAGTAGTAGGTACCACTACCATTGCTCCTAATTATAGAATGTTTCCGTTTATACATGGTGGTATACCCCTTTGGATATTGACAGTAGTTTTTGTATTGATAGATTATGCAGGCATTGCTAGCGAAGGTGGAGGTTATGCGTTGGCACATTTAGCTGGTGCCGCCATTGGCTTTTTATATGTAGTACAATTAAAAAAGGGGAAAGATTGGGGAGCTTGGATGTATGACCTCATTAATTGGTTTGATGATTTATTTAACCCCGAAAGAAAGCAAAAAAAGCAAAATCAAAAAGAAGCCTTGTTTTACAAAGCTTCTACACAGCCTTATAAAAAAACGCCCAATCTTACCCAACAAAGATTAGACGAAATTTTGGATAAGATTAATAAAAACGGTTACGAATTGTTAAGTGACGATGAAAAGGCATTTTTGAAACGAGCTAGCAAAGAAGAACTTTAAACTTAATTTTTATTGTGATAAAAAAAGTATTTACTGCACTTTCCGCTCTTTATGTTTTGGTATATTTAATAAGTTGCTTAACGCCTTATATTAACCCTAAACAGTTTCCGTTTTTTATTTTATTGGGCTTGGGATTTCCTATTTTATTAGGTGGACTGATTTTGTTGGAAATTATTTGGCTATTCATTAATAAGAAAATAGCTCTCCTTTTTTTTATTTTGATGTTTGTAGGTTGGCAAAATATCTTTTCTACGTTTACTTTTCATTTACCCCAAAATTTTATTGTACAAAAAGATAGTAGCTCATTAAGAATTATGAGTTGGAATGTAAAAAGTTTTGACAATTGTAGTATTGGTGCCGATCCAGATATTAGATCACAAATTTTTAAAACAATAGATAGCGTAAAAGCCGACATTATTTGTATACAAGATTTTATTGAGTTTTACAACCTTAAAGCATTTTACTCTAACCTACAATGGCTTGATAGCCTTGGTTATAAGTACCAATATTCTACCAGAGATATTTTTTTGAATCCATATTATGGTAGTAGCCATAGTGGTATTGCCATTGTTTCTAAAATACCATTATTAGATAGTGGCAAAGTATATTATAGCAATTCTGTCTTTCCAGAAAGTTTTTGTTTTGTAGATATTGTTTGGCAAAGGAAAAAAATACGGCTCTTTAGTACTCATTTACAATCTATGTTTATAAATAGTGATAGTAATGCACCTATGCCTAACTTGTACCCTACACTAGAAGATAGTATTTTTATTATGGATGCATCTGCAAAAGAAAAATTACAACACTACGATTCTATTCATGCTACACAAGCATTACTTACCAAAAAAATAATTAATCAATCTCCTTACCCTATTATTTTATGTGGAGATTTTAATAGCACACCCACCAACTACGCTTACCATGTACTTAGCCAAGGATTACAAGATGCTTTTTTAAAAAAAGGTATTGGCATTGGTGGCACTTACGATGGCAAATCTCCAACAATACGTATTGATTATATTTTACCATCCAAGCAATTTGTAGTAAAACAATATTATAGCCCTAAGCTTAAACTCTCTGACCACTTTCCTGTAATCACAGATATTAAATGGAAAGATTAACACGATAACACCACTTTAATTTTTACATTTACTTCATGGCATTAGGCAACTTTAGAAAAATAGCAAAGCGTACTATAATAGTAGCTAACTGGTTGGTGGCTATTTTATTTTTATTAGCCTGTTTAATGCCTTACCTAAATCCAGCACGTTGGTGGTTTATGGGGTTTTTGGGTTTAATGGTGCCACACTTAGTGGTACTATTATTTTTCTTTTTAATTTTTTGGTTAATAGCAAAGCCTAAACTTGCACTATTATCACTCATTTGTTTATTGATAGGCTGGAAACAATTAACTGTGCTGTTTGCTGTACACAGCAGAGATAAGTTTATAGTAAAAAAAGAAGCAACAACGCTTAGAATTGTTGATTGGAATATAAGAAGTTTTTTAGGATTAAGCAACGATAGAGAAAAGCAAAAAATCAACCGCCAACAAGTGGTAGAAGCTATTGAAAAGCACCAACCCGATATTATTTGCTTGCAAGAGTTTACTCATTCTTTAGCACAAGACAATCTTTCTTTATTTACAAAAGCGTATCCATATTATTATTTCTCAAAAGATTTTACAAGAACAAAAGATACTTACGAAGCTGGTTGCATCATTTTTTCAAAACAGCCTTTAATAGATTCTGGAAAAATAAAATATCCTGGTACTCTTGCCGAAAGTTTAATTTTTGCAGATGTATTAAATGGAAACGATACCATCAGAATTTATACCACACATTTACAATCTTACCAATTTAAAAAAACAGAATACGATGGAATAGATAAGTTGGGCAAAACAGATGAAGAAAGTGTAGCAGCTTCTAAAAGCTTATTCAATAAAATGAAATTGGCTTTTACAAAGCGGGGCATACAGGCAAAAATTGTAAGAGAGGTAACAGAAAAAAGCCCTTACCCATCTATTATATGTGGAGATTTTAATGATGTACCCAACTCTTTCACTTACCTACATATACGCAATAACAGGCAAGATGCTTTTTTACAAAAAGGCCTCGGCATTGGGCGTACCTACAACTCCATTGCATCTACCTTACGTATAGATTATATGCTACCAAGCACCGATTTTTTAATTACTCAATTTGAACTGATAGACGAAGATCTTAGTGATCATTATATGCTAGTTACAGATATACAAATGAAATCAACAATCAAGCAATAGTATTACTGCCCTGCACTTTGTAACCTTTTGTTTTCTTCTTCAACACCAGTAACCCTTGTTCTTGCAGCTTTTACTTGATTACTTCCAAAACGATAAGTAAAGTTTAGTTTAAACTGCCTGCTTTCTCGTATTATATTCACCTCACCCACTGTTCCAGCAAAATTATTAATGGCACTAAATTTTTGGGTTAAAAAAATATCAGTTGCCAATGCTTTAATATTTGCCCTGCCATTTAAAATAGTTTTTTGTACGCCAACATCAACCCCACCTTGTGCTTTACTCTTAAAAGTGCCTTGCCAAATAGTGGGCGAATTATAATTGCCACTTAACTCACCTATATATCCCTTGCCCAACTTAAAGCTGTTTTGAATATTGAAATTAAAAGCAATAACGTCTAAATCTATTGTACGATTACCACCACCAAAATCGGCATTGTATTTAGTGTAGTATGTATTTACTGCTACAAAGGCTGTGTACCATTTGTAAGTAATGGGGTAGCTAATGCTAAGGTTAACTATGTTTTGTGTAGCTAAATTTTTATTGATTATAAAACTTTTTGTTTTTTCAATCGTATCGGTTATTTGTGCAAACACATCTTTTACATAACTATAACTTAGTTTACTTATAAGCTTACTTTTAAAAACATTGGTTACACTAATTGAGTTTGTGTATTGTGGTATTAAATCAGGATTGCCTTTTCTATAGTTGTACTCATCTAACTTAAATTCAAAGGGGTTTAAATCTTGATAAGCTGGTCTATCAACCCTACGGCTGTAAGCAAAGCTCCATTGGTTATTTGGGTTTTTGTTAAACGACAAGGCAACGCTTGGAAACAAGTTGGTATAATTTCTTTTAAAAAAGTTTGCACTGCTATAATTGGTAGTTCCATTTGCTAGTAAGCTATACGATTTTCCTTCAGATACAGTATTCTCTATCCTAAGCCCAGCTTGAAGTGTTATGGTTTTCCATTTACGATTATAATTGGCATAAACTGCATTTATATTTTCGGTATAATTAAATTCATTGCTTCTAGATGCATCCAAAACATTACTACCAGTTGTGGCAGTATATCTTTCAAAAAGGTTATTGGTTTTTACATAAGAACTTTTACCACCAAGTCCTAATTTTCCTTTTGCAAAATTTTGTTCATAGTCGGTTTTAAAAGAATAAATATCAATATTAGTAGGGGCTACAAAATAATAAATAGCTCTGCTTAACTCTGTTGTGCCTGTAGCGTTATAGTAAATATTGGGCTGCTGCAAATTATTTTTATTTCTATACAATCCATAATCAGCATCAATGCTTAGCTCGTGTGCAGTTGCATCGGTATACTTATAGTTGGCATTAAAGTTTACGTTGTTTAATGCCCCATCGGTTACATTGTTTGCAACTAATATTTTATTTACGGTGTTGTTGGGTAAATAACTAATGCTCGTATTGCTAAAATTATTAAAAGTATTGGTGGCAATATTTCCATTCATCATTACACCCAAAGTACTTTTTTTATTAACAAAGTAATCTAGCCCTGTTTTAAAATTATGGGCAGTATTTTGCGTACTTCTATCAGATTTTAATACAAACCCAGTATCTAAAACACTTCTATTAATTCTAAAATCGGTGTAGTTTAAACCAGTATTAATATTGTAATTGCCAAATACATTTAATTTTTTATTGCGATGATTGAGCGATAAACCAGCATTGTATTTTGCATGTATACCAATTGCATAACCAGCATTTATAGCTCCATTTGTACCCAACGATTTATTTTTCTTCAGCCTTATATTAATAATACCAGCATTACCTGCAGCCTCGTACTTAGCACTTGGATTGGTTATTAATTCTATGGCTTCTATTTGAGCAGATTGTAGGTTTTGAAGAAAATTAGCCAAATCTGACCCTGATAGTGGTGATGGCTTACCATCAATAAAAACCTGCACGCCATTTTTACCAGCCATCGCTATATTATCATCATTATCTACCTGCACGCCTGGCGATTTTCTTAGCAAATCCAACGCATTACTACCAGTAGCATTAATGGTACCTTCTACATTTAAAATTGTTTTATCAGCCGTTACTTCTATCATTTGCTTTTTAGACGTTACAACCACACCTTCTAAATTACTTACTGTTTTGGTAAGCTTTATAGCAGGCACAGTAAAATTGGTCGTATTATCAAAAGTAAATGGCTTAATAAAAAATGTTTTATAACCCAATACCGAAACAGTAATAAAATACTTGCCTGTTGGTGCAGTAAAAGCAAAAGCTCCTTCATTATCGGTAACAAATAATTTTGCCACCAACGAATCTTTGGCTTTATGAAGCGTTACCGTAGCCTTAGTTGCAGGCTGCCCTTGCTCATCTTTTACAACACCCATAATTTTTTGAGCATTAACAAAAGAAGAAAAAACAATAAACAAGAACACAAAAAAAGACTTCATTTTAAAAAATTGTTTGGCAAAATACACCATTATTACAAAGCAAAATTGAGTATAAATACTTGGGGCTGTGTACAGTAACTAAAAACCAGCTTTTGTATTGGGCTTTCCGTTTGTAGTTACCCAACTATCGTAGGGTAAGCTACCACTGCAATCCCAAGCCCTTGAGCTGTAGTAGGTACATGGGGCGATGTACAGTTACTAAAAATTTTATTCAAGCTACCTCGTAGCCCATAGCTAAAAGCTCTTAGCTGCATTAATGCCGCAAAAAATTTTACTACAAAACAATCGCTTCCTTATCTTCGCTATCACATGTTTATCTATAACACATATTGCTGTTGTTGCTGTTAATACAGTTCTTCCTACCTTTTATCGATGCTTTTCGTCGTTCATTCATTTTTATTTTATCAAATAAGCCATTACAATTATGTCTCTTAAAGTTTATAATTCATTAAGTCGTACCAAAGAAGAATACAAATCCCTAACAGCTGGGCATGTAGGCATGTATGTGTGTGGACCTACCGTTAGTGGCGAAAGTCATTTAGGTCATGCACGCCCATATATTACTTTCGATGTTATTCATCGCTACTTTTTATACCTTGGCTACAAAGTAAGATATGTACGCAACATAACCGATGCTGGACATTTTGAAGAAGAAGGCAGAGAAGCAGAAGATAAAATTTCTAAAAAAGCCCTGCTAGAAAGATTGGAACCCATGGAATTGGTGCAGAAATACACCAACCTTTTTCATTGGGCTATGAACGAGTTTAATACCATACCACCAAGCATAGAACCAACAGCTACTGGCCACATAGTAGAGCAAATAACAATGATTGAAAAAATTATTGCCGATGGCTATGCATATGTAGCTAATGGGTCGGTGTATTTTGACGTAGAAAAATACAATACCGATTTTAGTAAAGTGGGTATGCCTTATGGATTGCTGAGTGGCAGAAATTTAGAAGACACAGTAGAAGCCACGAGAGATTTAGACAACCAACAAGAAAAAAGAAACGCAGCCGATTTTGCCTTATGGAAAAACGCTCCACCAGAGCATATTATGCGTTGGGTAAGCCCTTGGGGTGATGGCTTTCCTGGCTGGCATATAGAGTGCAGCGCCATGAGCAAAAAATATTTGGGCGAAGAGTTTGACATACATGGTGGCGGCATGGATTTGCAGTTTCCGCACCACGAATGTGAAATTGCACAAAGTGCTGTATGCAATAGTGGTAAGCTAAATGCTAAGTATTGGTTGCATAATAATATGATAACTATTGATGGCAGAAAAATGGGTAAAAGCTATAACAATGTTATTAAGCTTACAGAATTATTTGCTGGCACGCACCCCATTTTAGAGCAGGCTTATCACCCAATGACCATCAGGTTTTTTATTTTGCAATCACATTATCGAAGCACTTTAGACTTTAGCAACGAAGCCCTACAAGCCAGCGAAAAAGCGTTAAAGCGTTTGTGGGAAGCATATGAAAACTTGAATAAGTTGACAACCGGTAGTTGGCAAGCTATGGATGTAGAGCTAGAAGCTAAATGCATGCAGCTAATAAAAGAATTTGATGAGTTTATGAACGACGATTTTAATACTGCAAAAGTAATAGCCAATATGTTTGAGCTAGTACCAGTAATAAATGGCATTAAAAACAAACAGTTATCCGTCGATGCTGTGAGTAGCGAAACCATTGCACTATTACAAAAACAATTTAAAATTTGGCTTGAAGATGTGTTTGGTTTAAAAGCCACCAACACCGCTGGCGATGGTAAATTAAGTTTTGTGCTAGAATTATTGGTAAGTATACGCAAGCAAGCCAAAGCCAATAAAGACTTTGTAACCAGCGATAAAATTCGTAACGAACTCTTAGCCTCAGGCATACAATTAAAAGATGAGAAAGATGGGAGTGTAAGTTGGAGTGTGGAGTAGAAATAAAAATTCTTTTTCCTAAAAAACCTCAAGCTGTTGTTTGAGGTTTTTTTATTTTGGTAACCAGCATTTGTATTTCATGGCAGCATCCTTGCGTCGCACACTTGTACAGTTGAAACGTAAGGCAGCCAATCGTAATACATAAGTAAGCCCAATTAAGTTTGACGATTATTTTATCGTGAATTTGCTCAATAGAAATTCTCAGCCTAACATGTGCGACGCAACCGCAGCCAAATTGAAATACTACTGCTGGCTTCAAAAAAATTAGTGTACACAATCTTCTTTATGTGCATGGTTGTGTACCCTACAAAAACGATAATTGATAAAATGTGCTGTAACCACCAACACCACAGCTGGTGCTAAAAACCAAAACTGCCACTGGTGCCAAATCTGCTTGGCTACCAACAAAGCAATACCCATACAAAAAACAAAAAAGGGTAAAAAACGGTGATGGTGTTTTTTAAAACCATGGTATAAAGAGTAAGTGCCAATGCAAAATGCCAAGCCAATCATAAAATATTCAAAGCCTATATTTTCTACCAGTTCTACGCCAAACAAAGGCAGGCTAACACCCAATAATGGCAGCAAGGCACAGTGTATAGCACATGCCAGCGAAGCCCCAATACCCAATGCATCCCAATTAATTTTCAAATTCATAAATAAGAGCAAATATAATAAATGCAATTTTGTTGCAAAAAAATTCTTTCTGCTATAGCAAACAACAAAACCAACTGTACCTTTGTTTTTTTATAATGAAGATGAATAAGAAACTATTGTTTTACTTGGGCTTTTTTGCAGTATTGGTGGTTGTTTTTTGGTGGTTGCTACAACGATATACAGATACGTTTAATCAAAGTCGTCTTGCACAACGCAGCACTGTGCAGCCTTTTGAGTTTGTAAACCAGGATGGAATACCCTTTAACAACCAAGATATGCTAGGGAAAGTATGCGTGGTAGAATATTTTTTTACCACCTGCCCAATGGTTTGCCCAAGAATGAATAACAATATGAAAAAGGTGTACGAAGTATTTAAAGAAAATAGCGACTTTCTCATTGCATCGCATACTTGTATGCCCGAAACAGATAGTGTACCACAGCTAAAACGTTTTGCAGACTCTATGAGAGTTAATACTAGGCGTTGGGTTTTTGTTACTGGGCGTAAAGACAGCCTCTACAAAATGGCAAGATTTAGCTATGGTATAGACGACCCCAACAATATAGTGGCTGATATAAAAGACGATTTCATTCACTCACAATTTTTTGCCTTAGTAGATAAAAATGGAAACGTAAGGGGTGCTGTGTACGATGGATTAAAGCAAGATGAAATAGACAAGCTGATAATAGACATAAAAGATTTGCTAAAAGAAAAAAGAAAAACATTTGTAAACGGAGCGTTTAGTAATTAAATAAAAACATGGAAACCATTGTAAACGATATTCTTAAGCGTAACCAAATGAGTGTTACAGCTAGCCGAACAAGAATTTTAGAACTGTTTCAGCAGGCTAACGGTGCATTGGCACATGCCGATATAGAAAATCAAACGGGTGAGCAGTTTGACCGTGTAACCATCTACCGAACCCTACAAACTTTTGTAGACAAAGGTATTATACACACCATACCTACAGCAGATAACAGCGTACGCTATGCCCTGTGCAAAGACGAATGTACCCAAGGGCACCATCACGATAACCATGTACACTTTATTTGCGATACCTGTGATACCACTTATTGCCTAGACCATGTAAGCATACCCAACGTACAGCTACCCAAGGGCTTTACACAAAAGCAAACCGATGTTGTAGTAAGCGGTGTTTGTAATAAATGTGAGTAGTAGTTTTTTGTAACCAGCAGTAGAATATCTATTTAGCTGCGGTTGCGTCGCACCTATGTAGCCTTGGATAAATATTGAACATAAGCAGAGGTGATTATATTCTTCATTTATTCCAAGGTGCAATAAGTTACTTCTCCTACTTATTTACAATACATCTTTAGCAATGCTTTTGCATCTTCAGTAGTTACAAGTGGGTTGTCTATTTTATAGTAAACCGCTTGCTTCCAATCTGCACATGCTCCAGTTTTGTCATTTAATTTTAGTCTTGCTTTACCCGAGTAGTAATAAGTAACGCCCATTGTTGGATCTAAATAAATTGCTTTTTCAAAATCTTCCAAAGCTGCCTTAAACCTGTTTAAATGAAATTTTGCATAGCCTCTTGTATCTATAAATATTGCTTCATTTGGTTTTAATGATACAGCTTTTTCCGCATCCTCTAAACCTTCTAGGTATTTTTTGCTCAAGCATAAATAATAGGCTCTGTTGTTATATAAATTGGCATTATTGGGGTCTATTAGCAAACCACTGGTACAAGTAGCAATAGCAGCAGGAAGGTTTTTTAACTGAGATTCTGCAGCAGACTTTGTTATATAAGGTGATGCATCTAATGGTGTGGCGGCTATTTGCTTTTTACAATCTTCTATACAACCTTTATAATCATTTTTTAAGTATTTGTTTTCTGCTCGCTGCGTATAAACATTGCCTTTAGTACTTATATTTTTGCTTTGTAAGTGTTTAATGTAAGTGTTAAAAGCTTGGGTAGAGCTATCCAACGCTTGAATATTTTTTTTACCACTATTAAAATAACGTTGTTTGTAGCAAAAGCCGGTACAGTAAAACATTCCCGTATCTAAAGCCTCTTTTTTCTCTGTTTTTTTATAGGCATCAAAATAAATAAGAGAGCTATCAAAACTACCCACATTTAAAAAAGCTACACCGGTATTGTATAATGGCAAAGTAATATCTGCTTTAGAAAGTTTGTTTAGCAACTTTGCCTTTACAAAGTAATCTGCAGCTTTCCTATATTTTTTTGTTTCAAGAAAAGCCTCGCCTACATAAGTGTTGTAAAACTCATCAGCTACCTCTGGTTCATAATAAGTGTACACACTTACAATTTTATCGTACCTATTTGTATTATAATAGCTCATTAACTGTAAAGTATAAAACCGATTTTTTTCATAAGACCCTAATGAAGTTACAGTTACTTTCTCTGCTGCATCAGCTGCTTTCTCATAGTTTGCTTTATCAAAATAATACACTACATCGTTGTAGTTTGCTTCATTGGCAGTAGTGTAAGAGCTTCCATTTTCTGAAGTATATTTAGCACTATATGTATAACTAGAATAAGAGGAAGGTGGTGTGTAAGTAGAGTAGGATTTACCACTACTACTTGAAGATGAACCAGCAGAATAAGACTTACTGCTACCACTTGATGAAGACGAACCTGAAGAATAGGATTTACTACTACCCGATGAATAAGATTTACTGCTGGCTGGTGGTGTATAAGGTTTGTAATAACTACTAGGCGTGTATGATGGCTTATAAGTAGTATAAGTTGTATAAGTTGTATATTTATACACTTTTGGTGGGGGTATAGGGGCTACATACGAACTATACATTCCATAACGAGTTTGTGCTTTTGTACTATGGTGGCATATTAAAAAAATAACAACCAAAGCAACGAGAGTTTTTTTCATGATGTAGGGTTTATTGTTTAAAAATAATTTTTTGGATTTTTTAATTTTATTTTTTCATCACCTGGTTCATACGGCACATTGAAAATAATCAGGCTCATCATTTCATCGGTAGTGTTAGCACCTTCTACTACTTTTTTAGGTGGATTATTTCTATTAGCTGGGTTGCTAGCCCTATTATCAAAAACAGCTTCTACGTGCAAAACAGAATTAGCAGGAATTTTTATGGGATGTTCTGGTACATAAAATTCTTGCCATCTAAAATCCCAATCTTTGATGGATATAAGTTTAATGGTATCTCCATCGGGGGTTACAGCATACGCTTTCATTTCTTTACCCAAATAGTGCATGTGTGGGTTAAAGCATAAATAAGATAAATCTCTGGTAGTTATCGTTTTTACTTCAAATCTCTGTACGCTGTCTGGCTGTAAAATAAGCTCTGGTTCAGGCTCTGCAATACCGCCATTACTACCCACATTTACTACTTCCATGGGTCGTGTTATAGGTTGGTGGGTATAAAAAATATTAATCAACGAAAGATCTTTTTCTTCTACAGGTGTAGGTGCGTAATGAATTTGTAATAAAATGTAACCCTCTTTGGGTAGCCTAAAACCAAAGCCTTTGGGCCACCATCTAGAGCTAGCCCCTGGCACCCATCCATCATAGTACAAAAAATTGCTCTTGGGTAGTAATCCCTTATCGGCAAAAGCTGTGTTTAACATAGCCGGTAGCCTAAAAGGTATATTAAAAAGAGAGGTACCAGTTTTTACATCTTGTTCATCAACTTCTTCATCTTTTGCATATACCCAAGAATTGCTATGATGCACCACTGCAGCATTGCCAGGTACAAATTCAAAAGCTGCTACATTAGTATCTGCTTTTGCAGTAAATGGAATTTTAAAGAAAACAACGGTGTCTTTATTAAATGCAGGAATGGTAAATGGTTTTTGCAAAGCCACCGTTATATCGG
Source organism: Chitinophagaceae bacterium (assembly GCA_043776595.1). Lineage (GTDB taxonomy): Bacteria > Bacteroidota > Bacteroidia > Chitinophagales > Chitinophagaceae > UBA1930. The sequence continues at coordinate 44,849 of JAYVRD010000221.1, forward strand.
GCTTGCCCAATTGAGAGTTTATGCTTGGCTGATTTTTTTTAATAAATGCAGAATCAACTATTCCTTTTCTTTTGCCTTGTGCTATCCAATTTTTTAGAGTTAGTAGTTCGGCTGCTGTTAACGTTTTTTCATTACTAAAACGGCTGTACAATGTATCTGCCTTCCAAGGTGGCATATATCCAGCTGTTGTTACTTGGTCTATCATACTGCTGTGGTGCAACACATCTTCATAAATAAGCAAACTAAATGGTGCAGACTGATTGGGCTTATGACAGCCCGAACATTTGTTTATTATTATGTTGTGTACACTGGGGTAGTAATCAATTTGCTGTGCAGTTACTGGTAAGCCATACAGCACTAAAGCCATACAGCACCGTTTTAAAAAAAATAGTATCGTTTTATTACAATTCATTAATCGTGCATCCTATTGCTTTTTGATGTTTGTATGGTAAGGGTTTTTTATTAAGTACGGCGTTAATACATTCTTCTAAAAAAGCATGTTGAACGAAAGCTCTTTTTTGTCCTAGCCTTACAAACATATCGCTAATGGCACCTTGATACACGATGGTATTATTTACCAATAAAACCGCTTCGGGCATCACTTTAAAATTCCACTTCATAATTTGCGTATGCAACGTATCCAGTTCCATAGGAAAGTGGATGATATATTTCTTCTTAAATGCCTGTAATTGACTTTCTGTATATTCTGGGCTAGGTACAATAGCTTTTAGGGTTATCTTATTGCCATAAACGCTATATAAACTGTTGATAGCGGCAGTGTATTTTGCCGAAATAGGACAATCAACACCCAATGTAATGATAACAGCCAACGAATCTTTGACTGTACATTTTGCTGCTACATGGCAAGTGCTTGCAAGCAAACTATACAATACCATGGCCAAAAATTTCATTGGCTAAGTTAACCAATTTGCTATGAAAAGTATGGGGTAGAAAAGTAGTAATTTGTCTAGCTTATATTGAAAGTAATAAATCGATCAGACTAAGCTCATCAAAGAGTATTGTAACAGTAAGGTAACCTTAATTGGTTTCGCCAAGCTGTGGCTGATAATATTTGTATGAGCATAATTTATAAAACTCAAAAATTAAAGTACCGCTTACAATTCTGCCACCAACTTATCCATAAACAACTTGCCGGTAGCAATTATATTGCTTTGATAATCACCCAAATAATCGCTAATCCATTTTTTGCCAAACTGTAAAAATTTTAGCGATAACCCTTTTTCTTTATTAGGTAGCGTAATTACGCCTCTTTTCGTTTCTACATTATCTTTAAGAACTTTATACGAAACAACGAAGCTTTCCTTAGAGGGTACAGTAAAAATGTGCTGACTGCCAAAGTGAGCAACAATTAGAAAAACCATCCACGATTTAGATCTTTCAGTAAAAGCATGAGGTATTGAATCAATAGTCAGTTCTATACGCCCCCCATTCAATTTTTGTTTTAAACCCTTTGCATTTGCTGCTGTGGTAATAGATGTATAAAAACTATTAATAGCAATATTGGGGTTTAGATTACAGATATCTGTTCTGTCTTCGTAGTAATAAAAAATAGCCGGTATAAACAATCGTTTTCCTTTTACCGATTTTGACGCCCGTTGGTTGGCAGCAACAAGAGGCGTTTTTACGGTTAGGTAATCTATATTTTTCTTTTGTTGAAAGGGTGGCACTTCTCCAATTGCTCTATCTACCCATTTGTCTAATTGTTTTGTAGACGAACAGCTTGAAATAATAAAAACAACAGCAGCAATCAAGGCTACATTAAGCAACGATAGTTTTTTAATCAATTTCATTGTACAAGTTTTGGTTCGTTTGGTTTTTAACAAAAGCGGTTGGAAGATAAAATCTTCCAACCGCTTTACGATATTAGTTTTCGAATAATTACATTTTTCTTTTAGTAGGCTTTTCTTTTATTGCAGCTTTATGTTTTGCAACCCATTCCCCTAATTGTTTTTCTTGTTGCATTGTTATTGGGTTATAAACCATTAGTGAGCCTTTTACATTAGCTTCTACTTCGTTTATTTGTTTATTAGTAAGTGTTTTTGTTTTCATTGAATAAATTTAAGCTTTTAAAAATAAAAATCAACTAATTTTTGAGATTCTTTTGAAGCTATAACCATCCTTAACCCTACAATATTCTCAGCACCAAACCTTTTGTAGTAAGGCATCAAACTGTTCTTTGCTTCAAATGTAATATAGCCATCAAAACCAAAATCAAAAGAAACCTTACAGCATAATGCTATCATACACTTACCAATATCCCCATTTATAAGCAATGGCTTTTGGTTAATAATATTCACCTCCATATTTGCACAAATTAAAATTCCAATACTAGTTTTAAAAGCAACCAATCCATGTATAATATCTTCTCCCTGTTTATTGATTTTATAAACCAGATAATCTTTTGAAATCTTCTCAAAGTCAAAGCTGAAATACTCTTTATGTTGCTATATTTCTTTTAGCGTAGCAAGGGTAGCTATGGCATTATACTTATTGCCAGTAGGGTTAAAAACAATGGCATCTTTTAAAATATATGTTTTGTTCATCATTTTTTAATTGATATTTTAATTTCCATCAACTCCCTACATCTTCTCCATTTCCTCGTTCACAAATTCCATTAATGTTTTTATATGGGCTGGCGAAAAATCAAATTTCAATCCAGCAGTTTCGTATAATTGGGGCAATGTTTTTGTTCCACCTAAGCTTAAGGCATTGATATAATTTTCAATGGCTTTTTCAGGGTTTTGTTGGTATTGCATCCATAAACCAATAGCCCCTAATTGGGCAATGCCATATTCAATGTAGTAAAAAGGCACTTCAAACAAATGTAGCTGACGCTGCCAACCAATTTTTCTATACGCCTCCAAGCCACTAAAGTCTATGCTATTGGTGCTAAACTCCTGCAAAATCTCCATCCATTTATCAGTTCTTTCTTCTATGGTATGTGTAGGGTTTTCATATACCCAATGTTGAAATTTATCTATCGTAGCAATCCATGGAAAAATAGAAATGGTTCTTTCTAATTGATGTTCTTTGGCACGTTGCAAATCGGCTGGGTTATCAAAAAAACTTTCCCAATGATTCATGCTAAAAAGCTCCATTGCCATACTAGCAACTTCAGCTATTTCCATAGGGTATTCTTTAAACGAACTCAACTCTAAACCGTGGCTTAAGAACGAATGTATAGCATGTCCTCCTTCGTGTACCATGGTAGTTACATCACTCATTTGCCCAGCAGCATTCATAAAAATAAAAGGTGCTCCACTTTCGGTTAATGGGCAGTTGTAACCACCAGGGGCTTTGCCTTTACGGCTTTCTAAATCAAAATGTTTTAGTTCATTCATCTTGCGTAAGCAATCGGCAAAAAAAGGATTGAGTTGCTCAAAACAAGCTACGCTTTTTTCGTATAAATCTTTCCCATCAGTAAATGGTTTTAATGGTTGCACACCAGCTGGCTCTGCTTCTGTATCCCATGGCTTAAAAGTATCTAAGCCTAGTTTTTCTTTTTTCTTTTGGTAAATTTTTTCTACCAATGGCAGTACATGCAGCTTTACTGCTTCATGAAATTGGTAGCAGTCATCTTTGTTATAATCAAACCTACCCAACTCTACAAACTTATAATCTCTATAGTTTTCAAAGCCAGCATTGGTAGCTACTTGTTGGCGTTTTGTAATCAGTTTGGTGTATAAATCTTGCATGGTATCTTTATCCTGTAATCTTCTCTCTTGAATTTTTCTATACACTTCTTCACGTAGTTTTCTATCGTGGCTTTCTAAAAATTTACCTGCTTGTTGCAGAGTATATTCTTGCCCATTTACTTCAATGGTCATTTTGCCAGCAATGGCACCATATTGTTTTTGCATTACACTAAGATCTGCCTGTACGGGTATGTTTTCTTCTCTAAATAAATCAATACTCTTTTTTACGCTACGCAAATAAGTAAAGAATTTTTGTTCATCTAGTTGTTGCGTAAAAGGCGAAGCGATGAGTTTTTTATTTAAAGCATCGGCATAGGGTTGTAGCTTGGGTTGTATTTCCATGCAGAAGTAGGTAAACGCTTCTTCCAAGCTTTTATCAGTAGTATCGCAGGTCATTTTTATTTGCCGCCAGCAAGCATCTTCGCTTATTACAGCTTCGGTTTCGCTCATATCCAATAGCCATTGCTCTAAATCTTCTTTACTATTTATTTCTCTTGCTAATAAATTTTTAAAGTAAGGTTCTAAAGCCTCCCAATTGGTAATGATAAAATTTTGAGGTAAAAAATGGCGTTGTAATTTTTGGATGTTGGCAGATAAGTTCATGTGAGAAATTTTGTGGGGCAAATGTAGCCGAACAAAAGAAAAAATCCCGCTAATATAGCAGGATGCGAAATGAATTTAAAAACTATCTACTACAAATCTTTAATCCAAATTTTAATATCGTGTGGTGTTGTTTCTGTTCCTCCAAAAAAAGGGTATAATTTATAGCCTACACCTTTTGTGGTAGTGCTTGCCCTTGGTATAGAAAAAGAAACATTGTTAAGTGTAAAAACATAATAACCCTGTAACACTTTTATTGAGCAAGTATTTTCTGTACCAATAGCAATATCACCCAATTGCTGAAAACTCATTACACCATTATTATAGATGTAAGCAAAAATTTGTAGTTGATTGCTCTTCCATCTCCAACCAAACCTAGCACTATATTGATGGTGATCCATATTGTTGTCGGCAAAGCCATACAGTTTATTAATATCCACTTGGTTGGCTGAGTTTATGGTTTGGTAAATAGCAGAGCTGTCAAATTTTACTACAAATTTCATTTCATCAACGCTAACTTGTGTATAAAGGTTTTGATCACAATATTGATTGCCTTGTCTTATTAGATACTGTACAAATTGGGGATTTGCAGAGGTTGGTCCTTTTTCAGGAATAACTGCGTCTGTAGTTAATGAACTTTTGTTACAAGCGGATAACAAGGCAATGGCAATGATGCCATAGAGAATAGGGTATTTCATTTTCGGTTATTTACGTATTAGTTAGCAAAGCTTTGCCAGTAATGTCATCTTTGCTTTATAAGGAATCATAATTAATGCAAGATAGCATTACTTTTGAAGTCTTTTTCTAAAACGAAGAACCATTGGCTGATATTATTCAATTATTACCCGATAACATAGCAAACCAAATAGCAGCAGGTGAAGTAATTCAACGCCCAGCAAGTGCTGTAAAGGAGTTGCTGGAAAATGCAGTAGATGCCGACGCCACCGAAATAAAATTGATTGTAAACGATGCTGGTAAAGCATTGCTCCAAGTAATTGATAATGGCAAAGGCATGAGTGAAACCGATGCTAGAATGGCTTTTGAACGCCACGCTACTAGCAAAATAAAAGTGATAGAAGATTTATTTAGAATAAAAACCATGGGCTTTAGAGGAGAAGCTTTGGCAAGTATTGCTGCCGTAGCACAAGTAGAAATTAAAACCAAAAAAGCCGATGAGCAGCTAGGCACTTTTATAGAAATTGAAAACAGCCAAGTAATAAAACAAGAAGCTTGCAGCACAGCCATAGGTACTAATATAGCTATGAAAAATTTATTTTTCAATGTGCCAGCAAGGCGAAATTTTTTAAAAAGCAATGCAGCCGAAATGAGGCATATTGTAGATGAGTTTATACGGGTGGCAATGTCTTTTCCTGAAATATTTTTTTCGCTTACGAGCAATGGGCAACAAGTTTTTCATTTAGAAGCTGGTGGTTTAAAGCAACGCATTGTACAAATTTTGGGTAATAATTACAATGCCAAACTAGTGGCTGTAAAAGAAGAAATGGATTACATGAACGTGCAAGGTTTTGTGGGCAAACCAGAAACAGCTAAAAAAACCCGTGGCGATCAATACTTTTTTGTAAACAATCGTTTTATAAAAAGTGCTTACCTAAATCATGCGGTTAATAGTGCTTTTGATAGCATGATAGCCAAAGACAGCTACCCAAGCTATGTCTTGTTTATAGATGTAGATCCAAGTGTGGTTGATATAAACGTACACCCTACCAAACAAGAAATAAAATTTGAAGATGAAAAAATAATATATGCTTTTGTACAAGCTGCTGTAAAACATGCGTTGGCACAATTTAGTATTGCACCCAGTTTAGATTTTACTTTAAATCCATTAATACAAGGTTTAGATGCAGTAAGTAAACCTTTTACTTCCGATAAAATAGAAACAGCAGCTGGTTCATCGTTATACAAAACATTTACTGGCAAGCATCAAGCACATGCAATAGAGCCCAATGAAAAAAGTGAGCTGAAACATTGGAAGGATTTTTTTCAAGCACCTAATCGTGAATTAGCAAACCTACATCGTGAAGAAAATACCGAATTACAACAAAGCAGTTTTGAAAACAAACAGTCAGTTACTCAACACTCACGTATCTCGTCTCACGATTTCCTTCAACTTCAAAACACATTTATTATTGTACCTACCGAAACTGGTTTTATGCTAGTACACCAGCAGCTAGCACACGAAAGAGTTTTGTACGAAAAATATGCAGCCGCTGCCCAAAATAAGCAAGTGGCTACACAAAAAAATTTATTTCCTGTAACCTTAGAATTGGCAACAGCCGATGCTGTATTGCTAGAAGATTTATTAACCGATACCAAAGTATTAGGCTACGAAATTGAACCCTTTGGAAATAATACTTTTGTAATACAAGGTACGCCAGCCGATGTGCTGCAAGGCAATGAAAAAAATAGTGTAGAGTTGTTGCTAGAACAATTTAAACATTTTAGTAGCGATATAAAATTTAGCAAGCGTGAAAAACTAATACGCTGTATGGCACGCCAACAAAACATTAAAGCAGGGCAAAACTTATCTCAAAAAGAAATGCAAGTGCTAATAGAAAATTTGTTTAACTGTGCTACACCAAACACAACACCATCGGGCAACCCAACTTATTTAGAGTTTAAAGAAGATTATTTAACAAGAATGTTTCAACGATAATTTTTTTAAATACAAGCACACGGATACACACAGATTTTTTTCTTCGCAAAATGACGGATTGTTTAAAAAAATTGTGTAGCCAGCGACAGAATAAGAATTAAACTTCGGTTGCGTCGCACTTTTCTACAATTGGAACTTTGTGCAGCAATAAAAGATTTGTAAAATAGTTTTTTATGAATTGGCTTCGACAAGTTCTGGCAGACAGACTTTATGCAATCAATCAATTTGTCAGCTTGAGTTTGCCGAAACTGATAAATATTAATAGCACAACAATATTTAATTATTCTCTATCACATCAGCAATAAAATTTTCTACCGCCTTGCGAATATTAGATGCTGACGTTTGATGTGCATTTACCAACACAGAAAAAATTAAAGTCTTATTTTTTTGGGTGATGATATATCCACTTAGCGAAACATGATTACTTAGCGTACCTGTTTTTGCATAAATTTTTCCTACATAGTTTTTATAATAACTTTCTAAAGTGCCTTTGCCACCTGTAGGCAAAATGGTGGTTATTCTTGCCCAGCTAAATTCTTTTTTCATTTTAGCAAGTACACTTACAAAATCTTGTGGTGTTATTAAATTATATCTACTCAAACCGCTACCATCTACCCATTTTGGTTTTTGTGGTAAGTCTTTAAAATCTGTTTTTAGTAAACTATCAATAATTTTTTCATCGTTCATTACGCCCAACATTTCGTTGCTTACCATTAGTAAGCTTTGCTCAGCAAAAAAATTATCACTGCGGTGCATCATTGGTTTAAGAAGAGAATCGGTAGGTTGGGAGTGGATGGTTTTAATTGCTAATCGTTCTGGTATACTATTATAAATTGTGTTATCTCCAACGTAACCGTATGTTAGATTGTTTAACTGAAAATCGTTCCTTAAAATCTCAATAGCAGTTGAAAGGGTATCGGTATTATAAGGAATTTCGGCTTTCTTAAAAAGCGATTTAGTTGGTAATAAATTAAAATAGTTACTGGCTCTTGCTCTTGTTAATTCAAATTGAAAAAGTTTTGTTCTTTTAACTATTGTATCCTTTATAAATTCTCTTGATATTATATCCTTTAATTGTAGCGAAAAAAAGGTAGGCAATAAGTTATTAAAGAAGGCAGAGTTTGTTTTCCATTTTAAGTCAATGCTGTTTTTTTGTATTATAGGAGAGTCTAATAAACTTGCCATAAATACATTGCCATAAATGGGTAAGGGGCTTCTCTCTACCATGTAACTACTAGCATAATCATCCCAAGCCCAGCCTCTACCCAATACTTCTGAATGCCAATTTGCAGAAATATATAATTTCTTTCTTTGTCCTTTTAAGAAGTCTAAAGTATTATTTGTTTTAAAATCTTGATGTAAAAAAGTAGGGTCGCCAGTAGCAAATATGTTAATAGCGGTATCGCTAATTTCTTGATACCTCAACCCCACCAAACTATCTCCTAAATGTTTCATGGCTGCATAGCAAGTAAATAATTTGGTATTGCTGGCGGGTACAAAATATTTATTGCCTTGATAGTTATATAAGTATTGGTTGGTGCTGGGGTTGTAAATGGAAATGCCCACATGGGCTGGGGCAAAAATGCTATCGTTTAAAATATACTTTTTTGCTGCTGTGGCTATTTTGTTTTGTGCTGCACAATTAACGACTAGTAGGTACAAAGCAAATAAGCAAAGGATTTTTTTCATGTGGGTGATGTTTGATTTTGTAATCTAAAATTTGTTGAAGCTGATATGTATGAAGTTGATTATTATTATTGTCTTCTACAAGCTCAGACTAACAACTTTATTTTTTTCAATCTACGCAACAATAAAAGCTAAATAATTATTCATAGCTAAACATGTGCGACGCAACCGAAGCTTAATTCATATTCTACAGCTGGCAACATAATAAATCCATGTTTTTGCTGCACAAAATAATTTATTAGCATCCATTCAATCTGTATCAGCCATTTGCTAATAGATCGCTTCACTACATTCGCAAAGACCTAAAATTAAATCTCCCCACCATTTACTATTCTTATCATTTCATCATGAATTTTGCCGTTGGTAGCTATAATGCCCGGTTGATAAGGGTTGTATGGGTTGCCAGCCAAATCGGTTACTTTTCCACCAGCTTCTTCTACCATTAACCAGCCAGCAGCACTATCCCATGCACTTAGTTTGTGTTCGTAAAAACCATCAAATCTACCAGCAGCTACCCAACATAAATCTATAGCTGCACTACCTAGCCTACGCACAGGTACACCCTTGCGAATGAATTTTTCAAAAACTTGCAATGGACCATTTGCCATATCTAAATAAGTGTAGGGGAAACCAGTAACCAAGCAGCTTTTTATCACTTCGCTTTTGGTGCTAACACTTAATTTTCTATCGTTCATAGTGGCACCCCAACCACGTTCTGCAAAAAAGAATTCTCGTATAAAAGGGTTATACACAGCACCCATAATCATTTGCCCAGCTTTTTCTATACCAATACTTACACAGCAAATTGGTATGCCATTAGCGTAGTTTACAGTACCATCAATGGGGTCAATAATCCACTTGTACTCGCTGTCTTGTTTTATTTCTCCTGTTTCTTCGCTTAAAATAAAATGTGTTGGAAAATCTTTTTGAATAATTGCTATAATAGCATCTTCGCTTTTATGGTCAACCTCGGTTACCAAATTATTAATACCTTCTTTGTTGCTAATGATAAATTGTTTTTCAAAATATTCCGATAAAATAATTGCTGCAGCCTCAGTGGCTTTAATTAGGGTTTGTTTAAGCATAATACAAATATAAACCAGTTGGCATGGGACGGGAAAACGGATTTTATTTTACTTTATAATAAGATGGATTGATAGAGTAGTTTTTTTGAGCCAGCTTTTGTATAAGCATGAAGCTGCGGTTGCGTCGCACATGTTTAGCTATGAATATCTATTACGCTTTTACCTAAGTTATTTGCGTTACTATAACTTCGTAGTCAATTCCAATTCTTTTGCAGCTATCTATTATTATAGTAAACTACAATGTAAAATATTTTTTAGAGCAATGCTTATACAGTGCTACTAAAGCCATGATTGGTATACATGGAGAAATTATTGTGATAGATAATAATAGTAGCGATGATAGTATTAACTACCTGCAACCAATGTTTGCTAACGTACAATTTATAACCAGCCAAACTAACCTAGGTTTTGGCAAAGCCAATAATTGGGGTTTACAAAAGGCTAAGGGTAAGTACATACTTTTTTTAAACCCCGATACTATAATACCAGAAGATTGTTTTACTAAATGCTTGGCTTTTATAGAGGCAAATACTACTTGTGGTGCATTGGGTGTAAAAATGATTGATGGGCAAGGCAATTTTTTACCAGAAAGTAAACGCAGCTTTCCTAGCCCATGGGTTTCTTTTTGTAAAATGGTTGGTTTGGGTAAATTATTTCCTAAGTCAAAAATATTTAGCCAATATGCTTTGGGGTATTTATCAGCAAATGAAAACCATGCAGTAGATGTATTGTGTGGTGCTTTTATGCTTTGCAAAAAAGATCTGCTGCTACAGCTAAAAGGCTTTGATGAAAATTTTTTTATGTATGGCGAAGATGTAGACCTGAGTTATAGGCTACAACAAACTGGTTTTAAAAATTTCTACTTTTCCGGAACTAGCATTATACATTTTAAAGGCGAAAGTGCAGGGCAACAAAGTTTTAAGCACAACAAAATGTTTTATGAAGCTATGGGTGTGTTTGTAAAAAAGCATTACAGCGGCGGTAAGGTTTTTTTGTTTTCGTTCATTTTGTATTTTGCTATTATACTAAAGGCGTTTGTTGGTTTTGTGGCAAAAGCCTTAAGTGGGTTTAGCCAATTATTTTACTTAAAGCAACAAGAAATTTTTGTTTTGATAGGCGACCTGGGTGATGTGCTTCAGGCTCAAATTTTACTTAAACAAAAAGCCAAACAAATAATAGGTACCACAATTAATAAAACACAACTTCAAAATTTAAGTAACCAGCAAATTGTTTTTTGTGAGGGGGCATTAAGTTTTGCAGCAATAATTGCAGCAATTGAAACTTTGCCAACAAAAAATAAATATTGGTTTATGGCTAAGGGCAGTAGCTGCATTGTAAGCAGTAGTTCAAATAAAAATGTGGGTGCTGTAATTTTTGCTGAGTAGAGCATAAATTGTACAAGTGTGCGACGCCACCGAAGCTTAATAGTAGCCATACAGCTAAGACCAAAAAATTATTTTTTCTTAAATACTGGCACCGTACTACAGGGCTCGCCATACATTATACTTTTGGCTACTGGGCGTAGTTTATTGGTGATGGCTATATAAGCAGTTTCGGGTATAGGAGTTTCGCCACAACCTTTTATTACTATTCTTTTGTCTGTGTATTCATCAATATTTATTTCATTTATTTTTTGGGTAATGATGGTGTTGATGAGTTGTTGTTCGTTTCCAAAAATAATATTATTGGCAATGGGTTGCAAAAAGCTGGCTGCTAGCATATAAGCCCATACTGGTATAATGGCGTCGGCGGTGCAGGTGAGTGCTACGTTTTTGTTTTTGTACTGTTGCCAATCTATTGTAGTAAGTGCGGTGCGGTAATCTTTTTCTTTTAAAATTAAGCCCATAAACAAATAGTCTTTCATATCAAACACTGCTACTTCTTCTTTTGGGTAAAAGGTTTCTAAGTCTACTGTTATAATACCACTCTCGGCTACTTTGTTTACAAATACATTTTCCATTTTGTAAAATTAAAAGAAGAATTGAGTAAGAGATGTTGAATAATGTAGAGTTTTCGGGTATCGAAAAGTGTATATAAAAAAGGCTACCAAAATTTTGATAGCCTTTTTATAAATAGTTAATCTAATTTGATTTAGAAAAATTTAGAACGATTGTCTGTTATACTAGCAGCTTTTTTTAATACTTCGCCTGCACGATTACTAAATCCCTTAAGTGGTTGCTCTAATTGTTTTCTTAATCCTTCTAAATCGGTAGTAGCAGGTTTTGCAGCAATAGCTTCGCCCTTTATAGCCATAACACCATTTGCACCAGCAATGGGTTGGCTTACTTTACCTTGTAAATTTTTATTAAA
>JAYVRD010000222.1:0-5268 GCA_043776595.1 Chitinophagaceae bacterium
CAATAATACCTACACCGAGCATAATAATAGGCATTGTCATACCAGTAATGGCATAGCCTAAAAATACACCTATGATGGAGAAGAAAATTTCGGTAAGTACAATAAATGGCTTACTTAAACTACCAAACTGCAATACCAAGATTAGAAAAATAATAAGCAAGGCAGATAGCATGGCCATGCCTAAGAAACTTACTGTTTCGGCTTGTTGCTCACTTTCGCCAGTTTGCTTAATGGTTACATCGGGTGGTATTTTTGTTTTGGTTCTAAAATCAGCAATCACATCAGCAAGTTTTGTATTTACTGGTGTTGTTAGGGATGGATCGGTAACGTTTGCTTGTATTTGTATGGTACGTTTTAAATTTTTACGACGCACACCACCTGTTGTGTTAGTATAGTCAACAGTAGCAATAGCACTTAGTGGTACTTGCTTTATTTGCATGGTACCAAAATCTCTAAACGTTATACGCATATTCATCAAATCGGCAATATTGCCACGTTGTAAATCACTATAGCGAATTTGAATTTTGTATTCATCCTCACCATCTTTTAATTTACTTGCTTCTCTACCAAACACTGCACTTCTAATTTCCATGCCTATTTGTCCGGTACTCAATCCTTCTGTTAAGGCTCTTTGTCTATCTATGTTAATAGAAATTTCGGGATTTAATAAATCTACATCCAATGCTGGTCGTTCCATACCTACGATACGGTTAGTGTCTAAATGATTCATCAAAGCTTTTGCAAGTGCTGCATTGGCTTCAAAATTATCACCAGCAATTTCTACGTTTACAGGAGGGTCTGTTGGTGGACCACCATCTTCTTTATTTACATCTATTTGTGCCCCAGGTATGTTCATTTTTTTCATAGCTGCACGTATCTCATCTATGTAAGGTTGTGTGCTTTTGCCATGTCTTTCTTCAAACTGTATAAAGCTTACTTGAATTCTTCCTAAGTTGCTTTGGGTACTACGGTTATTGTCTCTTGGGTTATTGGCACTTACGGCTACGTTGGCTATTATACTTTCTACAATGCCCTCTTTTTTGGTGGGTAAGTCCTTATCTAAAATAGAATATACTTTGCTTTCTAATACTTTTACTACCGAATCGGTTTGAGCAGTTTTTGTACCAATAGGCATTTTTAAATACACATAAATAAAATTGGGTGCACCGCTTGGAAAGAATGGTGCTGCTGGCTTACGAATACCCAATGCAACAATGGAAATAATAAACAAGCCGAATAGGCTTGCAAATAGCCAACCTGGTCTATTGCCTTTTAATACCCAGTGCAATAGTTTTTCATACTTGTTCATTAAGCCTGGTAATAGTTTTTCTTGAAACTTATGTATAATGCCACGCAATACATAGTTGTTCAAAATCATGAGTAAGGCCATTAATATTAAAAAGTTGCCAAAGCCATGAAATGATGCACTGCTTGCACTTGGGCCAAAACCAATTAAGTGTAATAGCACCCCAGAAATTAATGCAGTTAAAAACCATTTGTTTCTAAACACACTGTTCTTAGGTTTTTCAAATTCTCTGCCTTCTGGTTTCATAAAACTTACAGCAAAAACGGGGTTCATAATAAACGCCACTATTAAAGATGCAGCCAAGGTGAGGATAAGCATGGTAGGAAGATAAATCATAAACTTACCTATCAAGCCCTTCCATAACAATAAAGGAAAGAAAGGTGCTAAAGTAGTAGCTGTGCCTGCTAGTACGGGTACAAATACTTCGCCAGCAGCTTCTTTAGCAGCACGTACTATGGGTACTTTGCCATTGGCATAAATACGATGGGTATTTTCTATTACCACAATGGCATCATCTACTATAATGCCTAACCCAAATAATAGAGCAAAAAGTACAATAAAGTTTAGCGTTACAGTAGTGCCAATTATCCCATCTGCTATGGGCAAAAAGAGAAACGCTACAAACACACTTAGTGGCACACTCAATGCTACAAAAAAGGCATTGTTTACACCCATAAAAAACATCAACACTATTAATACCAGTATAAAACCAATGATAATAGTATTTACCAAATCGTTAAACGACGTTTTGGTACTCTTACTTAAATCGCCAGTAATTACTACGCTTAAATTTTTAGGAAGCTCTTCTTTTTGCTTCATCTCTTCTACAATCTTCTTAATCTTATCTGCAGCGTTTATTAAATTTTCGCCACTACGTTTTACTACGTTTAGTGTTACTACGTTTTTACCATCCAACCGGGCATAGCTTTCTGTTTCTTTTACAGTATCTATTATTTGAGCTACATCTTTTAAGTAAGTAGCATTGCCTTGTAGGTTTTTTACTACTATAGCATTCATGTCTAAGGCAGTGGCAAACTGTCCTTTTACACGAATTGTTCTCTTCATATCACCTGTTTCAATTAAGCCACCTGTAATATCTCTGTTCTCATAATTAATAGCATTAGAAATATCGGCGAAGGTTAATTTAGCAGCTTGCATTTTATAGGGGTCTACATTTATTTGTATTTCCCTTTCAGGAGCACCTACAATATCTGCACGATTTATTTCGCTCAATTCTTCAAACTTGTCTTGCATTTTATCTGCATAGCGTTTCAAAGTCATACCATCAAACTCGCCACTCACGTTTACATACATAATAGGCATTTCGCTAAAAGCAAATTCCATTACATTGGGTTGTACAGTAAGGTCGTTGGGCAAATCTGTTCTTGCTTTGTCTACTGCATCTTTTACTTTTAGTTTAGCTACATCCGTTTTTACATCTGTATCAAACTCCACAGTAATTAAAGAGTAATCTTGCTGAGATTGAGATTGAATTTTTTTAATCTTAGCACCACTAATGCCTTTCAACTGTTTTTCTAAAGGGCGGGTAACAAGGTTCTCAATATCCTTGGCAGAATTACCTACATACACCGTGGTTACAGAAATGGTAGGCACTACAATATCCGGAAACTGTTCTTTAGGCAGCGATGTAAATTTCATTAATCCATACAATGAAATGAGTATGGTGATAACGTACATAGCGGTTCTATTATCAACAGCCCAACTAGTAGGTTTAAACTGTTTAAATTTTTTAGATACACCTTCTATAAAATGATTCATATAATTTTTTTTGGTAGTCAACTTTCGATTCCTTGGGCATCTGCGGTTGCGTCGCACATGTTTAGCTATCAATATCTATTAAGCTCCTATCTAAGCGTAATAAAGCAACGCTCAACGCTATATCCTAACCACTATCTTCTATCTCGTATATTCTCCCCTCCTACTTCACATCTACTCTCAAACTCTGTCCATCATACACACTTTGATAACCCTCAGTTATTAATTGTTCACCAGCTACTAATCCACTTTTTACTTCTACTAGTGTGCCATATACTTCACCTATTGTTATTTGTTTTTTCTTAGCTATAAGTTTAGCACCTTCTTTCACGGCTACAAAAACGTACTTTCCTTTTTCATCAGTTTGTACAGTGTTTACAGCAATAGCTATTGCATTTGCTACCGAATAATCTTCAATTTTTACTTGGGCTAATTGGTTAGGGCGTATCGCACCATCGTAAGGCAATTTTGCTTCGGCTAAAAAGCTTCTGTTATTGGGGTTTATCACTTTGCCAGATACTGAAATGTTGGTATTATAGGTCTTGTTTAAATCAGCCAAGTTTACCACTACTTTAGTACCATTTTTTACTTTGCCTGCATAATTTTCAGGAACATCAGTAACAACTTTTAAACTATTTGTGTTTACAATTTTTATTTGTGCCAACCCGCCCATGGAGCCTACAAACATTTCACCTACTCTTACATTTACTTCATCGGCAATACCATTTACATCAGCATATACATTGCTAGCACTCTGTTGTTCTTCTATAGTTTTAATATTGGCTTCAGCACCTTTCAATTGCTTCTCTAAAGTTTCTACATTATTTTTTGCACTAAGTAATTGTACTTCGGTACCAATACCTTGCTTCCACAAATTATTTTGTCTATTCGCTAAATCTTTGGCAAAAGATAATTGTGTCTTTATCGTTTCTAAACTTTGCTTAGCAGCACTTATTTGTTGCTTTACCAATGCATCATCTAGCTTTAGCAATAGCTGACCCTTCTTTACAAAATCTCCTTTCTTTACAAATAAGGCTTTTACTTGCCCACCACCTAAACGTGGACTTATATAAGAAATATTATCAGCATCTACATGTCCTTGCAGGTCTATGTAATGCACAAAGTTTTGAGCTACTACATTACTAACGCCTACCAGTTTTGCTATTTGTTCCTTGCCACTAGTTGTATCCATTTTGGCAATCTCTGCTTCCAAAGCTTTTACTTTATCAGCTGTAGTGGTTTGTTCTTTTTTTAATTTTTCAAGTTCAGCTTTCTTATCAGCCAAACCACCTTTCTCATTTTTGCTTCCACAAGCAGCAAGCATTATCATTAATGAGGCAATAAATGAGTATTTAATTAATCGTATCATAAGGGTGTGTTTATAATTTATAGTTGAATATTTTTATAGTTTACCAATTGCCTTTAAGAAATCAACTCTAGCAATAATAGCATCGTACATAGCAGTTATGTAATTAGTTTGAGCTGATTTCAAATCAGTTTGTGCAGTATTAATTTCTGTATTGCTACCTGTACCCGATTCAAATTTCTTTTTGGTTTGGGTATATACTTTTTCTGCTAACTCCATGTTCTGTTTTTGATAATCCATACTTTGAACAGCCGAACTAAACTTTAGTCTTGCAGCTTCTACATCGCTATCAATAGTGAGTTTTAGATTTTCAATTGTATTTTCTACTTGCTTCAATTCAATTTTTGCTTGCTTCAATTTTGCATCTTTTGCAAAACCACTAAAAATAGGTACAGCAATGTTTAAACCAACAGAAGAAATGTCGTACCAATCGCCTTTACCAAAAAAAGTAAACCTATTTCTATAAGCTTGCTTACCATAAAGTGCACTTGCAGAAACGGTAGGCAAGTAGCTTAGTTTGTAACGTTTTACATTGTAACCGTTTAACTGCTTTACAATTTGTAGGTATTGATAATCTTGTCTATCTGTATAGCGTACACTATCAATCAAAGCACCTTGCTTAATATCGTTATCCGTTATTTTATCAGTTAATATTAAAGTATCCTTTACTGGCATACCCATTAAAGTTTTTAAAGCCAAGTAGCCCGTTTCAATACTATTTAAAGCTTTCGATTTTTCTGTTTTAAGATTAACGAGGGTAACATCAATTTTGTCTACATCTAGCTTTTCGGCAAAGCCGTTTATAAAAATTTCATTTACA
>JAYVRD010000223.1:0-5227 GCA_043776595.1 Chitinophagaceae bacterium
CAAAACAACAACTAAACACCACCCTTCAAAATCAATGGCTTAGCCACTTTGTGTATATTTTGCCGATTTTTGCCGATTGGTTTTAATGCAATTTACCGTTGTTATGACGCTATTTGTTTGCCAATATAAGCCTAAATAGGGCGTTATTATGCCATTTAGAAGGTAAGTATAGGTAAAAGAGCATTTAAAGTATAATTTGGCTTAATTAAGGTAAAACGGTGGTGTTTAGGTGCGTTTTTGGTTTTTATGGTTTACACCACCCTTAATACCACCCAAAAAAAGGGTGGTGTTTTAGTGTTATTTTAGTTTTACGAATGAACTTTTTCCTGTCATTTCTGCCAAAAAAGCAGCAATTTTTGAGGGGTTTAAGTACCGATACCGACTTAGGTAAAAGGCGAAAGCTGGCAAGGTGAGCTTGCTAAACATATACTCATCTAGCTGGGAGGTTTGGAAGGTAATTAGTACCCAATGCTTGAATGCCAAAATGTTGTTTTTGCAAGAATAAAAGCCCATTTTGATGAACACCTCCCTACTATCAACATTTACTGTTTGTAGCCAGCTTTGAAACTGATTTTCGGTGGGTTTAAAGTGATTTTGATAGTAGTTTGAAAGGTGTTTAAACACTTCGTTGTACGCTACTTTAGGACACGAGATTATTCAAATCCATTATTTCATCTTGTAGTGGTTTAAACCTTATTAACAAGAGTTCTGAGTGTTCAAATGGAATATTTTTTGAAGGATTACTTTCAAAAGTTACTGTACCCAAATCAATTCCATTATAACCAAATATGTAGTTTATAGTATTTGGTAAAATCTTTTTAGTGCATTTTTTTGCATCTTCAATGGTTGGCTTTCGTTTTAAAATATCCTCTAATATTTTCATAATTAATTGTTCTTCAAGCCTGTTTTTCTTTTCAATTATTTTTGCTGTTAAATGAGCAACTTTTCCATCATCTTTAATAAATTCAGCTTGTGCAAAAAATCTGTTTAGTTGTAATTTCATATCTGTTATTTTTTTTCAAAATTAATTAGACTTAAAGCAGCACACAACACTAGGTTTACCGCTATACTGGCTTGACGAACAAATCCGAGCGATATATTTTCAAATACAAGTACAGCGTTAAGCCTTTTTCGTTATTGGTATCTATTTGGTTCATTAAAAGTGGGTGTTAGGGATTATAAAATAATGGCTTGGAAAATCGTAAGAATAGGATATGTCATAGAAGTCTGTGTAGTTGCTAAAATTGGCTGATACAAATTGCCCCTCAACAGTAATAAAACCAATGCGTGTGCCTTTTGGGTTGTTTTCATTTACCCAATCTTTATGGTAGCCAATAACCTGCCCATCATCGGTACTTATGGGGCGTTCAATCGCATCAATCCATTGTATTGTAGTTGACATCATAATGCTATTTTCTTTGTAAATAAATTAATGTTGGATTATATATTACAGCTTATCAATTTCAAGTACTAGTAAATTGTACATAGCCTTCGACTTCTCAAAGTCAGAAATTTGCCAATGGTCTGGATGTTCTTTGCTTAATTTTTCAATCCATAATTTGTCTCTGTTAAGAAGTGCATTCACCAAAAAAATAGCGTTTTTTTTAGCGTGTTCCCACATTGCATTATTACTTACATTACAGCTCAACCGACCTAAAGGCTGATAAAAACTATTCACAATTTCTTTTGCTTTTAATGATGCTTCCATTATTTATATTTTTAAGTGTTTTAAATTAATTGATGGCGTAAATACAATTGATGTTATAACTCTTAATGTATTACTAGATTTTTGAAAATCAGATTCTTGTTTTCTGAAATTTACAGTACCTAATTCAACCCCTTTATAATAAATTTTCTGCTCACCATTTGAGTAATAGTGAAATACCAAGTCCTTAGCATCTTCATTGGTAATTTCTCTTTTTAAAACTTGCTTTAAAACATCTTTTATCAGTTGTTCAAGTTTGTAATTATAAATAGACAATACATGCTTTTCAAGAGTCCTTATTTTGTCATAAAAATTAATATTATCAGCATCCATGTTAAGATTGTTAGCTAACATTTTTGGTTCGAATTTTAATTGTTCCATATAACTATTTATTTAAGTTTTTAAATCCACACAGTTTCACATTTTTTAAACTAACACTTTTTCTATGGTACACCCAAACCCCATCGTCCTCTTTTACAACAGATAAACTGTGATGATTCCAGTAGCCTTTATTTAAAGCATATATTTCTTTGATAGTGCTATTGATAAAGCATTCTGCTCTAAACAAATCGGGTGGCTCATTCATCCAATCGCCTTTTAAATTGTAGCCAGATAAATGGGCAGAAACCTTATGCTGTAGCATGTTGGTTAAAGGTGCAATTTTTACAAATTCTATTAATTGTTCCATAGCTCATCGTTTAAGTAGGTATTACAATATTTTTTTTCGGCATTGCCACGGTTTTTGTTGTAAACATCTATGTAGTAAAATGCTTTCACCCTATCATCTACCGAAAGTTTTTGCCAAAGTTTTTCGCTTCGCTTTTTGCTGC
Source organism: Chitinophagaceae bacterium (assembly GCA_043776595.1). GTDB lineage: Bacteria > Bacteroidota > Bacteroidia > Chitinophagales > Chitinophagaceae > UBA1930. The sequence continues at coordinate 2,536 of JAYVRD010000223.1, forward strand.
TTCTTATTTTATCGTTGTACTTATTCCACAGCATCTCAAAGGTTATATTATCTGCCATCTCTACTACTGTAGTGTTGGGGAATGCAGCCATCTTTTTAGCCCAGTCGAAAAACACATTGAACGTAGGTTTTAGCGATACTATTACGTTGTTGCGTTTATCGGGTGGCATGTTTACTTCTTTTATTGTAACGCTTACAAACAAACCACTAAAATCATCATAACAATATTCCACACCAGTAGGTGTATCGGGTGTGGTAAGTAAAAATTTTCTTAGCTTTTGCATGTTGGAAGTTTTGGTTCTAAAATTTGTCTTATTAAAACATTGTAACCAGTGTTATTTGCTGCAAAATAGTTGTTGATGGCAAAGGCTTCGGCGTAGCTTAATGAGAAGTTTAATTTTGGATTATTGCCGTGGGGCCAAAAAGTGAATTTTTGTAAATGCCTTTTGTAGCAATCGCATATAACACAGCTTTCAATTTGCCAATCTTCTATTGGCGAATTTTCCAAAACATCTTCACACAGGCTCTTTAGCAAAGTCCATTGCAATTTGTTGAGCTTTAGATTTATTTTCCCTTTCATGGTACAAGTTTTTTAATTGTGTTTCGGCAGGTATTTTCATCCACTTTTCAAAAGTTTTTTTACTAATATGGTAGCTGGGTTTTATGTAAGTATCGTAAGCGTACTGTATGGTTTGCCCATTGATATAATGTGCATCGAAATGCTTTTTCATTTCTATAACACGCTTCAAAAAATTTTCTCTGTTATAGCCTTTCATAATTTTTTGTTGATGCTTTTAATGAAATCACCTTTTACTTTTTTGGCATTTTGTAGCAATACATATAACTCCTGCCCTGTGTACTCGTTAAACTTTCTTTTGTTGCCTTTTACGCCGTATTTCTCAGCCCATTCAATAGCATTGGCTGGTGTACGTCCAATGCTTCTAAATTGGGCAATTATAGCCCTACGTGTTTGGTTGGCAGCATCGTTTACATAGGCTATTGGTATTGCTTTTTTTGCTGGCACTAACTTTTGCAAATTTCTTTCGAGCTCTTGAAATTCGTACTCTTGCAAATCGCTCAAACTTTCGGTTTTGCCATTTGTAAAATCTTTTACCAACTGCTCTTTAGTAAGCGATGCACCACCAGCATTTGCTTGTGTTATAAGTGCGAAAAACCTGCTGTATTTACCTTTCATAGTATTTTTTTTGAATAAAAACGAATGATTAGACCTCAAACAACGATGGCAATTTGTTTTGACTCTCAGCTTGCTTTATTTTAACCACACCATTGTTTATATAAGGCATAAGTAGCCTATCTACAGCAGCTTCTTTAACCTTTGCCAGCTTTAGTCTATAATCGCTTGGCTGGCTATAATAATCACGTTGTGCTTGCCTCATGTCTTGCACTGATTGTAAGAAGTCGATTTGTTCTTTCGGGAAATTCATATTTTTTGCTTGCTCCATTATTTCCAGTTTAAATTTTCGCTTCCATAACCGAAAGCTTCGTTAATAAAAAGCATCGCTTGCACTTCTAAAATGCTGGCTGGCGAAGGGCAAAACCTGTAGCATTTGAATACCTCTTCAAAGCAATCGATATTGCCTTGTTTTACGCCATCTAGCAACTGCTGTGCAGCTTCTACAGTTGGTATCGGCTGCTTTGTATTGGTGAAGCCAATGCGTTTGCTTATTTCGGAATATTTGCTCATAATTTTAAAGTTGCAGCAGTTTTACGCTGCTGGTGTTGTTGGTTCAAAATCATCTAAATTTTTGATGGTGGTATAATTCCACAAGGCATTGGTACTAGTATGCTGGTATTGATGCTCCAATGCCATATCAATCACTTGCTCTTCGGGCAATTGCTTTTCTAATGCTAGGTGCATAATCCCTGTTAATTGTTGGTGTGCTATTATTTTCATATCAGTTGTTTTAGATTGCTTCATACTTCGCAATGACGGTATTGCTTCATACCTCGCAATGACGGATTAATCGAGACCAGGAGAAGCAATGCCATAGGGTGAGCGATTGCTATACTCAGCCTTGGGGCGTTCAAACTTTATAGCTTCGGTGGTTTCTATTTTTTTTGCTTTTGTGCCAAGCCTTATTATCTCTGTACGCTTATGGTTTACAAGCGATACATTGACTTCTAAAATATTGGCAATATCTATTTGCTTCATGTGGATATTTGCCACCAAAAATTCTTGCATTCGATTTGTCCATACTTCTCTTTTAGACATATTAGTTTTTTTTAAGATTTTGATTTTTTGCAAACCATTCTTGCAACTCTTCGGCTACATCGTGTACAGTCTCCAGCAGCATTCTATTAAACGCTATATGAAAGGTTTGTTGGTCGTGTTTGTTGGCTAACATTTGCTCTACTGCTATATTAAACTGGTTGAGAGCAACGGTTAAAAAAGTACAAAAAGCATCGTATTGTTCTGGGGCATCTACACCCACTATAATTACCTTTTCATCTACCCGTTGTTGCCATAATATTAATAAGGCATTGCACCAGCTTTCATTCATTAATTGCTGTGCTACCGCTTGCCCCCTTGTAGCAATAACTGTAAAGCCGAAAGCATGCCAGTGGCGTAGATAAAATTCAAAACGTGTTTTAAATAGTTGTTTGTTGAACATGGTTGTTTTTTTTGAATGCGTAGGCTACTTCTATGATGGCAATTAGTACCACTGCTAATG
>JAYVRD010000224.1:0-20298 GCA_043776595.1 Chitinophagaceae bacterium
CAGGAACTGTTCTTGTAAGGTCTGCACAGTAACCACCATACACAGCACCAAAATCCATTAGTATCAACTCACCATCTTTACATTCTTGGTTGTTGCTTATATAGTGCAGTGTTCTAGCTCTATCGCCACTAGCTATTATGCTGCCATAAGCCTCGCCAGTAGCTCGTTGGCTTAAGAAACTATGTACCAATTCTGCTTCTATTTCATACTCCATTACACCAGGCTTAATAAACTGTAATAACCGTCTAAAAGTTACATCAGTTATATCTATGGCTTTTTGCAATACTTCTACTTCTTCCTTTGTTTTTATACCACGCAAGTTTTTTAAAATTTTAGCAGCTCGCAAATAGTTGTGCAGCGGATATCTACTTTTCATTTCATCTATAAATCTATATTCTCTGCTGCGTAGTAGCGATGCTTTTCTGTCGTTCTCGTTACTATCTAAATAAATATGATCTGCCAAGTGTACCCAAGTTTGTAGTAAAGCATCAATACTATCTACCCACACAATAGTTTGTATACCACTAATGGCAGTGGCTTCGTTGGCACGTAATCTTTTGCCATCCCATTTTTCTTTAAGCTCGTTGGGGCGAACCAAAACTAAAACTTCCTTATACTTGGCATCTGGGCAATCAGGAAATAAAATTACCATACTATCTTCTTGCTCCACTCCACTAAGCCAGTATAAATCACTGTTCTGCTTAAAGTGATGTATGGCATCTCCATTACTCGGAAACTCATCGTTACTTACAAAAATGGCAATGCTGTTGGGCTGCATTTCTTTAATAAATCGCTTACGATTATTTATAAAAATGTCTGGGTTCAATGGCAGATACTTCATAGTAAAAATTTGAATGACTGCAAGATAAAGTTTTGAGAGAAGATTATGTTACCAGCTGTAGAATAAGTATTTAGCTGCGGTTGCGTCGCACATTTTTAGCTTCAAATAACTATTAGGCATTTCCGGTGTAAGCTGTTAAAAAAAATAAAAAATATCTACACATATAATTTTGTACGAAGTCAATCGTATATTTGTACGACAGTATTCGTAATAAATAATAACCATCAAAAACTAAAACAATGAAACATGCAAACCAAAGAAGTAAACCCTTACTACTGGCTGCTGTATTGCTTATTAGCATTACCATTATTGCCTGGAAAGGAGAAGATAGCACCCAACAAAAAAACATTGGTAAAAACTACACTAATGGAGGAGACACCACTAAACCACGCCAACGCAGTACTGATGTTAGTAAACCAGTATTAGACGAAATGGACAAAGCCATGAAGCAGGTGGATGAAGAATTGAAAAAGTTGGATCTTGAAATGAAGAAAATGGATTTTAGTAAAATAGGCAAGGAAATAAAAGATGCCATTGCTACAATAGACTTTGATAAAATTGGTAAAGATGTAGATGCTGCCATCAAAAAAATTGATTGGGATAAAATACATGTAGAAGTAAACAATGCTTTGAAAGAAGCACAACTAAACATGAAAGAATTGGACAACGAAAAGTTGAAAGAAACCTTAGGTAAGGTAAAAGAACAGTTAAGCAAAGAAAACTTTGATGTAGATAAAATAAAACAGCAAGTAGATAAAGGAATGCAGCAAGCAAAAAAAGAAATGGCTAAGGCAAAAGTGAATATGGAAAAAGTTAAAGGCGAAATGAAAATATCAGAAGACTTTATAAATGCTTTAGAAAAAGATGGATTAATAAATAAAAAGAAAGGCTATAAGATAGCAGTAGAGAATGGAGAATTATTTATTAATGGAACTAAACAACAAAATGAGGTTTATGAAAAATATAAGGAGTATTACTTAAAAGAAAAGTTTACACTTAATTTAGATGGTAATGAGACTATTTCATTGTAGAAAACTGTGACTACTAAAATACATGTTGTTACACTTTGCTTAATAGTAATCCACAGTTAAACATGTGCGACGCAACCGAAGCTAAATAGTAGCCATGCAGCCCACTTAATAACTATTACAACTAATACCCCCAACAAAAAACTCCTGCATGTTCAGGAGTTTTTTAATTTTAAAAATGTGGTGTATTACATTTAATCGATTTATCGGGTGAAAAGATGCCACTTTTTACCAAAGAAAATTCATAAGCTCCTTGAGATTTATTGTAGCTGCTTAGCGATGATGCTGTGGCATCGTAGTTTACGGTAAGTTTAAAATCGTTCCATTGGTAGCCTAACATAGGTATAACAGCATCGCCACTACGATAATACAAACCCATAATCAATTGCTTTTGCCCATCGCCAGTTAAATCTCTATGGGCATTCATACCTACTACAATTTCACTGGAGGTATTCATGCGACTATAATAGATGTTTGGATTTAAAATCCAACGGTCGTTTAGTTTGATACTTGCATTGGCAAAGCCTGTATAGCGTGGTGCAACTTGTGTATTTACTGTATCTGCAAAGAAACTTTCTCGTGGTTGGTTTATGTTAGTTGCACTAAAACCAAGATTGAGATACACATCATCATTTATAAAATTGGCATAGTTTAAACCAGCACCTAGAGTAAAATAAGTGGTAGCATTATAGGCAAATGGTTCGCTTGTAGGCAAGCTTATGTCAAAAAATTTTCCATTCCATTGGTTATCGAATGTGAGTTTAGTAAAATCTACTCGTTTAGAAGTAAATCCTAAATTAAACCCAGCACTTAATAAACTACCAAAACCCAATTGCTGGTGGTAAGCAATAGAAGCATAACCTTTTGTAGATGTAAGATTACCCGTACCTGCCTTATCGCTTAATAAAGAAAGTCCTAATCCCATCCAGCCGTTTTCAAACCTGTTGTTAAATAATTGTACATCGCCCCAAGCTGCATAGGTTTTATAGGGGTTAGCAATAGAAGCCCATTGTGTACGATAGTTAACAGCTACTCTATAATCGTATGCAGGGTTAAAGCCAGCATTAGCAGGATTAACCACCAATGGTGCATTAAAGTACTGTGAGAAATGTAAGTCTTGTGCATCAACAAAAGTTGAAGCAATAAGCAACAAAACTGTAAACCAATATTTATAATTTCTTTTCATTCTTTTTTTTTGTTGTGTTGCCAATGACAAATTTTATTATTGAAATGTCAAAACCGAATATTGTCATTCATATGTTATTTTCCATCATCAAATTTCTTGCATCTAACATCTATTTCAACAGCGTAATATCACCTTTCCGCAGCGTTTTTGTTCCATCGGCAAATTCTACATCTAACACATAATGGTAAGCATCTTGTGCTTGTACTACACCATTAAACTTACCATCCCATCCTTCTAATCTGTTGGTAGTTTGAAACATCATTTGCCCCCAACGATTATAAATTTTCCAATTCATTTTAGTTATGGCATAACCTCTTACAAAAACTTTATCATTAATACCATCGCCATTGGGCGTAAAGGCACTCGATACATCCATTGCAGGAATAATGCTAGCAACAATTGGCTGGCAGGCAGTATCTATACAACCTGTATTGTTATAAGCATACAAGCAAGTATTATAGGTGCCAGAAATATTATACTGATGAACCACAGGGTTAATACTTGTAGTGATGAGGGAATCGCCATCACCAAAATCCCATTTAAACTTACTAAAACTACCAATGGTTAAATTGGTAAAAGTAACTGGTGTATTGGTTTGTGGTGGATTGGGTGCAAAACTAAAATTAGCAATGGGTGCATCTACAGCTCTTACAATAAACTTAGCACTATCTATAATGTTACAAGTAGCACTGTCTATAGCAGTAAGGCGTATAATATAGGTACCTGGTGAAGTGTAAGTATGTGTAGGCGTGGTTTGGGTAGATGTGGAACCATCGCCAAAATCCCAGAAAAATTGTTGACCTGCCAAAGAAGTGTTGGCAATGATTGGTGTAAATGGTAAGCAACCCACAGAGTCTGTAGTAAACTGTGCTTTTACATTAGCAGCTACTCTTATTTGTATCATTACACTATCGGGATAGTTGCAATAATTGGTATCTAACAAAACCAATTTGGTATTATAAGTGCCACCTGCAGCATAAGTATGTGTTAAGGTTTGTCCACCAGCAATTTGTGTAGTGCCATCACCAAAATCCCATCTAAAAGAAGTTGGCTTAAATGGTTTACCAGGTGGAGCAATTGAATTATTAGCAAAGGAATAACCAAAGTTTTGACAAGGAGGAATTTTTGTAGGCGTGTATTGCACCAAAGCATCATCATTTCTAACCCTTATATAAGAGTAGGAGGTATCGGCTATATTGCAAGTAGCAGAATCTATGGCTACCAACATTACTTTAAAAGTTCCAATTAAACTATACACGTGGTTGGTAGTTGGTGTGGTTGTTCTAACACTCGGTGTACCATCACCAAAATTCCAGATATAACTTTTGCCATTGGCAATAGTATCTGTAAAGTCAACAGCCAAAGGCACACAGCCAGCAGTATCTCTTGGTACACCATTTACCGATGATTGCACACCAGCCCCTACACCAGCAAAGTTCATTTCTATTTTTACAGCAGCAAGGTTACAGTTTTGAGAACCATTATTGGGACTCCATACACCTGGCGTTGTAGGAAATACAGCTCCACCACCACAGTTGGCACAAAGTGATTCGTAAATAACGCCATTGTCATCAAAACGGCTGGTACCTCCATCAACATGTTCTCCAGTTTGCCCACCATTCTGTCCAAAAAAACTTCCAAACAATTGGCTTGCACCATTTTTTTCTAATACAAAAAAGTAAAAATCTTGCCCGTCTGTAGTAGGCTTAATGGCATCTGGTGTTACAGTCATACCCAAAACACTTCCATTCAAATAGCCCGCTTGTGGCTCTTCATTTATACCACCACCCCAACCAGCTACGTATACATTTTGGCAACGGTCTACTAAAAATGCAGTTGGAGAAATATTTGGTTTTGCTTGACTAGTGCCAAATACGGTACAGTATTGATAGGCACTTAAATCCTGTTGAAGTTTCGCAATAAATTGTTTGCCACCTGCTTGGCTAAAGGCTGAACTTATTATAGGCATATTACCAGTAGATGTGCCTGAGATATAAGGATCGCCAAACTTGTCGAACTTTAAACCAAAAACTAAATCTGCACCATTAGTGCCTATGTAAGTGCTTTTAATGATAGCAGTACCAGTGGTGTTTAAAATGCTTACAAAGCCATCGCAAATACCAGTTTGGTTAGTTGCTGCAATAGTACTTGTGTGATCTCCTGGAAAATCTGAGCTAACCGTAGCACCACCAACATAAATATTTTGATTGTTTGGATTAATAGATAACACAAATGCAGCATCATCTTCGCTGCCACCCAAGTAGGTGCTAAATAACACACTGCTTAAATCTCCACTGGCTTTTATTACTACACCATCTTGCTTTACACCAGCATTGCCAGCACTTGCATTAGTAGTTTGTACTGCTCCCACAGTTGTAGGAAAATCTAAGGATTGGGTGCAAGATGCCAGCAAAATATTCCCTGCATTATCCATAATTACTTCACTTCGTGAATCGTCTCCATAGTTACGCCTAATAGATGTTGCCCCACTAGCCCCTACATATTTGGGTCTCACATTTACACCATCATCTCCACTACCTCCAAATTTTCTACTGCCTACTAAACCAGTGCCTGAAGCATTTAACTTGGTAATATAAATATCCCAACCACCACCACCACCATAAGTAGGTTGTGTAGTAGGAAAGTTGGTAGATAGTGTTCTACCAGCAATAACTAAGTTGCCTGCACCATCAACAATTAGGCTATGTGGTTGCTCGTTATTATTACCACCAATATAAGTAGCATAAACTCTTGCACTTCCACTTGGATTAAATTTCATAATGGCAATATCGTATCCAGTTATTTGTCCTTCTGCTGCACCACCTTGATAGGTAGTTTGAAATGCACCTGTACTTGCAGGAAAAGCACCTCCATCATTAAACACAATACCTCCAGCATAAAAATTTCCTTGACCATCGTAAGTAGCAGTGTAGCCCCAATTATCGGCTGTACTACCTGTAAATGTTGAAAAAATAAGTGAAGGATCAATGACCAGTGTAGCTGCTTTATTATAGTTGCCAGCTTTAAAACTTACAATATTGGCATCTACTTTAAACTTACAATCAATTTGTTGCTTGCCATTTATGGATGCTTGATAACTATAAGGACTTTCTTCTTTTACATCTCCTACACTAGTTTTAATAACCAAGTTTCCATCCTTTATTTTAATACCGTCGGTGCCTTTAAAATGCAAAGCTATTTTGCTTACATCGCCACCTGGGTTTACTATAATGTCGTACTTTAAACTGTTGTTGCCAGTATAATATCTTACATCAATATTGGGGTATACATTTTTATAAGTAATGGCTTGATAAATTTTACACTCACTTGCCCATTTGCTATGGTCGTTTCCTAAAAAATAATTATTATATGTAGGTAATGCTTTCTCAGGAATAATGGTTGGCGTGGCTGTAGCATTTAAAAACTTTACCTCGTATGCATGAGAGTGAAGGGTAACAGAGGTAGCATTCTTATCTTTCTTATCATGTCCATGATAGAAGTGGCTCACTTCATTTAAGTCGCTGGGGTTGTGAACAAGCATGGTGTAGCCAGTTGGTTGCAAAAAGAAAGCACCAGCCGATAAGTTGCCTTTAAATTTTACTTTACTATCCCACTGCCCTTTGTTCTCTACAAATTCAAGATAGCCCTGTGCTGTTGAAGTTTTTGCTGCCAATAGCAGTAAACAAATAAAGCCTGTAATGCTTACAATTTTCAAATCAAAAATTTTTAAAAGTTACTATTACTTACGTTTAAGCTGTATGTAAAGTTCAATTAAGAAATTTTACTCCAACCCGTTTTACCTTTCTGGCTGTTAAGATATTTCTTTAACGGCAAATTATCAGCCATAGTTATGTCAATATCTGCGGCTAATAATTTTTCTGCTTCTAATTTAGCTATTTCAAGCAATGCTTTATCGTTGACTATGGATGCTATTTTAAAGTTTAAAGCACCACTTTGTCTGGTACCTTCAATATCACCTGGCCCACGCAGTTCAAGGTCTTTTTCGGCAATTTTAAACCCATCGTTGGTGGCACACATAATACTGATACGTTCACGGGCATCAACGCTGGTTTTGCTGCCTGTTAAAAGAATACAAAAACTTTTTTCACTACCTCTACCAACCCTACCACGTAGCTGGTGCAATTGACTCAATCCAAATTTTTCGGCACTTTCAATTACCATTACACTGGCATTGGGTACGTTTACCCCAACTTCTATAACTGTTGTGCTTACCATTATTGGGGTTTCGCCCTGCACAAAACGTTGCATGTTTGTTTCTTTTTGTTCAGCTGGCATACGTCCATGTACCATACTTATGCTATACGTAGGTTCAGGAAAATAACTTTTTACTTGCTCGTACCCTTGCATTAAATCTTCATAACTCAAGGTTTCACTTTCTTCTATCAATGGGTAAATGATGTATGCCTGCCTGCCTTTAGTTACTTCTTCTTTTATAAACTCAAAAACTTTATACCGCTGGCTTTCATTTCTATGAACAGTAGTAATTGGTTGCCTGCCAGGGGGCAATTCATCCATTACACTATAATCCAAATCTCCATAGGCCGTCATGGCTAAGGTACGTGGTATGGGCGTTGCCGTCATTACCAAAATATGTGGTGGAATAATAGATTTTTTCCATAGTGCTGCACGCTGAGCTACCCCAAATCGATGTTGCTCATCTACCACTACAAAACCTAAGTTTTTAAATTGTACTTTATCTTCTATAACTGCATGTGTACCCACTATAAAATGTATGCTGTCATCTAACAAACCTTGTAAAATAATCCTACGTTCTTTGGTTTTGGTGCTACCAGTAAGTAAACGAATTTCTACACCCGTTCCTTTCAATAATTCACTAATGCCATTGTAGTGTTGTTGGGCCAAAATTTCAGTAGGTGCCATCAAGCAGCTTTGGTAGCCATTATCTGCCGCCAACAACATAGATAATAGTGCAACAATGGTTTTACCACTACCTACGTCGCCTTGTAGTAGGCGGTTCATTTGATGCCCTTTGCCAGTGTCAGTTCTTATTTCTTTTAAAACCCTTTTTTGGGCATTGGTTAGCTCAAAGGGTAAATGATTTTTGTAAAAATTATTAAAGTAATCCCCCACTTTCTCAAATAGCACACCACGGCTGGCCCTATGCCTTTGCAGGCGTACAAGGTTCATACGTACTTGTGCTATAAACAATTCTTCAAACTTTAAGCGTTTCACAGCAGCCTCATACTCCTCATTGCTTTGCGGAAAATGAATAGCCCTAAAAGCAATATTTCTATCTATAAGTTGTAGGCGTTGTAAAATTTTCGTAGGGATATTTTCTTGTATGTCTGTGGGCTGCAATTGACTTAATAACTGGTAAGTGAGTTTAGCTATTTGCCTACCGTTTAAAGCTCTGGCTTTTAATTTTTCGGTACTTGGATAAACAGGTTCTAAAAAAACTTTCCCCTCAGCTTTAATAGGCACAAAAATTTCAATTTCGGGGTGAACAATTTGTGGCTTGCTATTAAAAAAACTCACTTTGCCAAACACCAAATAATCGCTGCTGATATGTAAGATTTTTTGAACCCAATTGATACCTTGAAACCAAGTAAGCTCTAAACTACCTGTGTTGTCTTTTATATGTGCCACCAATCGTTTACTTCTACCCTCACCTACTATATCATAATCGGTAAGCCTGCCAGCCACTTGTATAAAATCGGTTTGAAAGCTAATATCAGCAATGGCAGCTACTTTGGTTTTATCAATATGCCTAAATGGAAATAAGTTTAGTAAATCTTCAAACGTGTAAATGCTGAGTTCTTTTTTTAAAAAATCGGCACGTAGTGGTCCTACGCCTTTTAGGTATTCTATTGGTGAGGATAATATGGAATTGGGGCTGTTTATAGCTACAAATATACTATGTACTTAGGTGCACATTAAGAGCATATACTAGAAAGGATTTTTTGTAGCAAGCTGTTGAATATTTATTAAGCTGCGGTTGCGTCGCACATTTTAGGCTATGAATATCTACTCAGCTTTTATTATGCTGAGTATAAAAGAAAAACAGCCTGCAACACATTGCCCAATTGAAAAATTATTGGTGAAGGGCTGCTGGATGAAGCGAAAAACCCGCAACGTAGTGAGGATTTGTAGCGTACAGCCAGAACTAAAGCTGATGGGTAGGTAAAAGCTTACAGCCCCAATCCTTTTTAAAACGAAAAAAGTCCTCCTGTAGAAACAGGACGACCTCTAACGATTGCTTGCCATATGAAAATTTTTACCTCACTGCTTGGACAAGCTCAAACTTCTTACGCACTTTTCTTTACTAATTACATTTTAGATTTAATAGAATCTTTTACTGCAGTCTTAGTAGAATCAATTTTTTTAGTAGCACTGTCAGCACCAGATTTAACTGCTTCTTTAGCAGCTTTAGCTATAGAATCAACTTTCTTTAAAGAATCAGCAGCAGCATCAGTAGTTGTACCATTGTTACAAGAAACAGCAAATGCAGCGATAGCTACGATAGCAAATAATTTTTTCATTTTTGAGTTTTTTTTTGTGAGTGAATTCAGACTTAATACAACAACGTGTTAAAAGGTAACCCAGCCTTTAAGAATATTTTTAAAAGTTTTTTTTTTTAGGGTGTTGGGTTACTTTTACCCTCATTACTGTATAAACTGTACTATAAAGTGAAAGCCGAGTTTAACGAACAAGCATTACTGAAAGGATTGGCAAACAACGACTCTAGGTGTATTGAAGCTATTTATAAAGACAATTTCAATAGCATCCAAGCTTACATTTTAAATAACAATGGCTCTTACGATGATGCAAGGGACATTTTTCAGGAAGCAATGATTGCTCTGTATGAAAAAGCACAAACAGAATCATTTGTCTTAACCTGTAAAATAAATACTTATGTATATTCCGTATGCAGGCGGCTTTGGCTTAAACGGCTTCAGCAACTTAGTCGCTTTACAAACCAAATTGACAGCTTGGAAGAGACTGTTCAAGTGGAAGAAGATCTTGAAATACACGAAAAAAGAAACGCTGAATTTATTATAATGGATAGAGCGTTAAATAGTTTAGGAGAACCTTGTAAAAGTTTACTAGAGGGTTTTTATATAAAGAAGTTAGATATGCAAACCCTGAGTAAAGAATTTGGGTATACCAATGCCGATAATGCAAAAACACAGAAATACAAGTGTTTGATACGTTTGAAAAAATTATTTTTTGCACAATATAATATAGGAGAGTGATGGAAGATATTTTACTTTTAGAAGCTATTGAACGCTACTTGGCAAACGATATGAGTGCTGAAGAGAAAACTTATTTTGAACAATTACGCAAAAGCACACCCGAAATAGACCAAATGGTGGTAGAACACAACATGTTTACCCACCAAATGGAAGATTACGCCGCCAACCGTAACCTAAAACATAGCCTACACCAAGCCCATGCTAAGTTACTAAACAATGGTGCTATAAACGAAGGTGGAGAACTAAGCACCAAAGGTAAAGTTGTAAAAATGTGGAATAGATACCGCAAGGTTACAGCCATTGCTGCTGCTGTAGGTGGTGGTATAGCTTTAATGATTAGTGGATTGGTAGCGTATTACGCACCAGTTTCTAATTCTAAGTTATTGCAATTGAGCCGAGATATGCAAGCCATTAAGGCAAACGTACAAGTACAAGGCATTATAATAGACGATGTAAAAAGTAAAATAAGCAAAATACCAAGTGATGTAAAAGTATTAGCCGGCGGCTCTGCTTTTTTAATTGATGGTAAAGGGTATTTAATTACCAATGCCCACGTTACCAAAGGTACTGGTGTAGTAGTAGCAGATAAAGATGGTAATGAGTACAAAGCAAGAATAGTACATAGAGATGAGAAAAATGATTTGGCCATTTTAAAAATTGAGGACAAAGATTTTAAAGTTATCAAAACTCTTCCTTATGGCATACGCAAAGGGAATGCAGATTTAGGCGAAGAAATTTTTACCCTTGGTTATCCAAGAAATGAAATTGTTTATAATCAGGGTTTTTTAAGTGCCAAAACTGGTCTTAATGGCGATACTCTTAGTTGCCAAATACAAATGAGTGCTAATCCTGGCAACAGTGGCGGCCCAGTTTTAAATAAAAATGGAGAGGTGATTGGTGTACTAAGTACAAGAGAAAAATTGGCAGAAGGTGTAACGTTTGCTATTACTGGTAAAAGCATTTACCGTATGATGGATGAAATAAGAAAAACAGATACTACAGTTCAAAAAATTAAAATGCCTACTTATTCTTCTTTAAAAGGAATGGATAGAGTAACCCAAATAAAACAAATAGAAGATTGTGTTTTTTTAGTAAAAGCATACAAATAAGTACAGTTGGTTTTGGTTGAACAATAGAAAAGTCCTGCTTGGTTGGCGGGACTTTTTGTTTAAAAAATTTCCAATGAGAATTATTATTAATTATGGCACTTTACTGCTGATCGTCTTTTCTTCATGCAAAGGAAAGCCAAGCAAGGATTTTAAAAATTCATTCGATACTTTAAAATATAATGTTTCAAATGAGTTTCTGATAATTGATAGTTCAAAATTAAAACATGACGCAATTGAAATAGTAAGAGTTTCTAAAGAACAACCAGTAAAAGTATTTTTTCCAAACTGTGGCAGCTCAAATATTATCTTCCTGTATGACAGTTCTTCATTCTCAATTAGATCAAAATTTCAACATTACGACAGTGCTTTATATTTTAAGAGTGATGATGCTTTTGATCACATAGATAGAAAACCAAATTTTGATTTTACCACTTTAAATGATGGAAGTTATATTGTAGATATGCCTAATTGTGAACCACAAGGATTCTTTCAGTTGAGACTTTCGACAAAGAAATAATGAGCGAAGATTAAACCTCGTTGTGCATTTACCATTCTGCCCTTGCACTTGGGCTAATATCCAACTCTGCAAATTCTCCTGCCATATATTTATAGTAAGCAGTAATGGCTATCATGGCAGCATTATCTGTACAGTATTCAAATTTTGGAATAAAGGTTTTCCAGCCCATTTTTTCTCCTGTTTCTTGCAAAGCATTTCGTAAGCCACTATTGGCACTTACACCACCAGCAATACAAACTTTGTTTATGCCAGTTTGCCTTACAGCCAGTTTTATTTTCTTTATTAAAATAGAAATAATGGTATGCTGAACAGAGGCACACAAATCGTTGATGTTGGCTTGTATAAATTCGGGTGTTTGTTTTTGTAAAAAGTATAAAACAGATGTTTTCAATCCACTAAAACTAAAATTAAGTTCTGGTATTTGAGGCTCGGCAAATTTAAAAGCCAAGGGGTTGCCTAGCTGTGCATACTTATCTACCAATGGACCACCAGGGTATGGTAAGCCTAAAAGTTTAGCAGTTTTATCAAAAGCTTCTCCTGCAGCATCGTCTATGGTTTGCCCTATTACTTTTAAATCTAGGGGTGAATTTGCCAGCACAATTTGTGTATGCCCACCACTAACAGTAAGGCATAAAAAAGGAAATTCTGGTCGGTTATTTTCGTCTATTAAATTAGCCAGTACATGTGCCTGCATGTGGTGTACAGCAATCAATGGTTTATCCAAAGCCAATGCCAACGATTTTGCAAATTGAGTACCCACCAATAAACTACCAATTAAACCAGGAGCTTGAGTAAAAGCAATGGCATCTACTGATGATAGTTGACAGTTGGCAGTTTGCAATGCAGCATCCACCACTGGTACAATATTTTGCGTATGAGCCCTACTGGCAAGTTCGGGTACAACGCCACCATATTTTTCGTGTACCGTTTGGTTGGCTATAAAGTTGGATAATATTTTACCATCTACACAAATAGAGGCAGAGGTTTCATCGCAAGAAGATTCTATGGCTAAAATGCAAATCGAGTTCAATGGTTCCAAAGTTCAATAGTTTAAATGTTGGGGCAAAATTAGCTATGGTGACAAACAATCGAGCAATGAAACAATCTAACAGTTCAACTATTTTATTTCGTTCTAATAGCCACAACAGGGTTCATTTTAGCAGCAATAGAAGCTGGAATAATACCAGACAAAATACCCAATCCCACACAAATACTTAATGCCAAGAAAATAATATTGGGGGCTATCACTATAGGAAAACCAATAACACTACTACCAATTTTAGACACAATCAACCACACAAAAAATAAACCTACCAAACCACCCAATACACATAAAAAAGCACTCTCTAATAAAAACTCAGTTAGTATAGTTCTGTTTTTTGCACCAATCGCTTTTTTTAAACCAATTTGGCTGGTACGTTCTCTTACTGTTACAAACATGATGTTGGCTACGCCAAAAGCACCTACTATTAAACTAAGCCCAGCTATTACCCATCCACCAACGTTTATAGAGGTAAACAAAGTTTTTGTTTGCTCTGCAAAAAAGTTAATATCGTTTAAAGAAAAGTTATCTTCCTCTGTAGGTTTCAATTGCCTTTTTTGTCGCATAATACCTTTCAATTCATCTGCCAATACAGTTGGCAAAATACCAAACTTGCCCTGCACCATAATAAATGGTATGCTATTATCTGGCTTATAAATACTTGCAAAAAAACGATAGGGTACGTAAATGCTATTGTCAAAATCAAACAGGTTGGCAAATGATTGACCTTGCTTTTTTACCACGCCAACTACCGTCATCTTTTTACCCCCAAAAGTTATTTCTTTACCTAAGGCTCTTTCTTCGCTGCCATATAATTCGGTGGCTATATAATTACCAATTATAGCACTAGGAAAGCCACGACTAAACTCTGCTTCGTTAATGTACCTACCATTATAAATATCTACTGTTTGAATTTTATTAAAATCTTCAGTAGTGGCAAATAGTGTAATGTTAGAAAGAATATTATCGCCATAAGAACTTTTGCCTACCGTTTTGGCAACAAATGCCACATTACCTGCCAAAGATGATTTTGCTTTTATGAAATCCATTTCATCATACTTAGCTACTGGGCGTTTCACATACTTCCACCAAGGAAAATCTGGACCACCACCATATTGAAATTTATCTATGTAAATACTATTGCTACCTAAATTTTTTATATCGCCTTGCACTTTGGTTTCTAAACTATTTACTGTAGCCAACACACCTATAATGCAAAAAATACCAAACGTAATACCCAACAGCGATAAAAAACTCCTTAGTTTATTATTCTTCAACTCTTGAAAGCTCATTTTAAAACTATTCCACAGTATGTTTAGCAATTTCAGCATTAGCCAAACCTACAGTAAAAAATACTGCTGCACAAACCGTTGCTAAAAAAATGGTTTTGGCTACCGAACTAAATAATTGTTATGTTGTTTAAAATCTATTAATTGTTTACTATACAATTAACGATGATAATAAATATAGAGCAGGTAAAACTTCTAATTTTTTCAAACTTCATAACATTTGTAGGAAATTTTTTATTTGCCAGCTTTTGTAGTGCTATTTAACTTCGGTTGCGTCGCACATGTTAAGCTATCAAATACTATTTAGCAGTCGAACGTTCAACAACCTTAAACATCCAACCTAAAACTTGAAACTCACAACTTAAATGACAACGATGCCAATAAAACTTTTTCGCCTTTCGCAATCGGATTGCTTACTGTCATATTTTTGCCACGAAATTTTTTCAACCACAACATTAGCTGTATGACATGGAAACAAATGTTCACATCCTCGGTAGGTAAAAAATTGGTAATGGGCTTTACCGGAATCTTTCTCATTTTATTTTTAGTAGTACACGTAGGGCTTAATGCTTGTATTTGGGCCATGGATGGTGGGGAAATGTTTAATAAAGCTGCTCACTTTATGGGCAGTAACGTTGTGCCACGAATTTTAGAAATAGGTTTATTTGCCTTTTTCTTCTTGCACATTTTTCAAGGGTATTTGCTTACCCTACAAAACAACAAAGCAAGAGGCATCAAATATGCAGTTGATTATGGTAATAAAGGCAGCAAATGGTACAGCCGTAGCATGGCCATTTTAGGTACCCTATTATTATTGTTTTTAATCATGCACATTTATCATTTTTGGACACCGAGCCGTCTTGGTGGTATTGGTAGTGTACATGAATTAGGTACTGTTAGCTACGATAATAGCCCAATCGTTTATCATGATTTATTTAACGAAATGAAGTTGATATTTACCCAAGGTAGTTATAGCCTAGTAATTGTTGTAATATATGTAATGGCTTGTGGTTCTTTGGGCTACCACTTAGCACATGGTTTTCAAAGTGCGTTTAAAACCATTGGTGTACACAATAAAAGATACCATACCATGATTAGTGCTATAGGTTATGGCTTTTCAGTAATTGTACCTCTAGCTTTTGCCATGATGCCCATCAGTTTTTATATGGGTTGGATGTAAGTAAGTGAAAAGTGAATAGAGAATAGAGAAGATGCAAAACGTTACTGCTGATTAGCGAACAAGGCGTTGAAGTGTGCGACGCAACGATGTACAATTGAAATACAGAAGCTGGTTTCATAAAAAAAGAATTGACAATTCTTAATTCATAATGCTTAATTGAATAAGATGTTAGATGCAAAAATTCCCTCTGGTACTTTAGACAGTAAATGGACAGATTATAAAGGTCATTGTAAACTAGTAAATCCTGCCAACAAAAGAAAGTTGGAAGTGATTATTGTAGGTACTGGTTTGGCTGGTGCAAGTGCTGCTGCAAGTTTGGGAGAAATGGGTTATAAAGTAAAAGCCTTTTGCTTTCAAGATAGTCCACGCCGTGCACACAGCATAGCTGCACAAGGTGGTATTAATGCTGCCAAAAATTATCAAAACGATGGAGACTCTGTGTTTCGTTTATTTTATGATACCATAAAAGGTGGAGACTACCGTGCAAGAGAAGCCAACGTTCATCGCTTAGCAGAAGTAAGTGTAAACATTATAGACCAATGTGTGGCTCAGGGTGTACCCTTTGCTAGAGAGTATGGTGGTTTATTAAGCAACCGTAGTTTTGGTGGTACACAAGTACAACGAACGTTTTATGCTGCAGGACAAACTGGTCAGCAACTATTAATTGGTGCTTACCAAGCTTTAGAACGCCAAGTAGCATTGGGCAATGTAACCATGTATGCACGCCACGAAATGCTAGAAGTAGTAAAAGTAGAGGGCAAAACACAAGGCATTATAGCTAGAGATTTAGTAAGTGGGAAATTAGAACGTCATTTTGGTCATGCAGTATTATTATGCACTGGTGGATATGGTAATGTGTTTTATTTAAGCACCAATGCCATGGGTAGCAATGTTACTGCTGCATGGAAGGCACATAAACAAGGAGCAGCATTTGCCAATCCATGCTTTACACAAATTCATCCAACTTGTATTCCTGTAAGTGGAGACCATCAAAGCAAACTAACATTAATGAGCGAAAGCTTGAGAAACGATGGCAGAATTTGGGTACCAAAAAAAGCAAATGATAGTAGAAAAGCAACTGAAATACCAGAGGAAGAAAGAGATTATTACTTAGAAAGAAGATACCCAGCTTTTGGTAATCTAGTACCAAGAGATGTGGCTAGCCGTGCTGCAAAAGAAAGATGTGATGCTGGCTATGGGGTAGGTACTAGCAAGCAAGCAGTGTATCTAGATTATGCTGCTGCAATAGAACGCTATGGCAAAACAGAAGTAACCAAACAAGGACGCACCGGTGTTAGTCATGAAGAAATTATAGCATTGGGCAAAGCTGTTGTTAAAGAAAAGTACGGCAATTTATTTGATATGTATGCGAAAATTACAGGTGAAGATCCATATGAAGTACCTATGCGTATTTACCCAGCTGTACACTATACCATGGGTGGCTTATGGGTAGATTATGAATTACAAACTACGGTAAAAGGTTTATACGCTTTAGGCGAAGCTAACTTTAGCGATCATGGTGCCAACCGCTTAGGTGCAAGTGCGTTAATGCAAGGCTTGGCAGATGGTTACTTTGTTATCCCTTATACATTGGGCAATTATTTAGCAGATGAAATTTATGCCAAACCATTAGAAACATCTCATCCAGCATTTGAAGAAGCTGAGAAAAAAGTGAGCGATAGATTAACTACACTAATGAATATTAAAGGCACACAAAGTGTTGAAAGTTTTCACAAGCGTTTGGGCAAAATAATTTGGGATAAATGCGGTATGGCACGAAGTGCAGAAGGATTACAACAAGCCATAGCCGAAGTACAAGCCTTGAAAAAAGAATTTTGGAGTGATGTAAAAATTCCAGGAAGTATTGATGAATTTAATCCTGAATTAGACAAAGCAGGGCGTGTAGCAGACTTTATAGAACTAGGTGAATTGATGTGTAAAGATGCTTTGGATAGAAATGAAAGCTGTGGTGGACATTTTAGAGAAGAAAGCCAAACCGAAGATGGTGAAGCCCTACGCCACGACGATCAGTACATGTACGTTGCAGCTTGGGAATATGCAGGTGAAAGCAACTGGAACTTGCACAAAGAAGAGTTGAAGTATGATGTGATAAAACCAAGTCAAAGGAATTATAAATAAAACACTAAGATTTGAAAGAAAAACTAATCATAAAAAATTTTGGTCCTATTAAAAATGTTGAGTTAGAACTTGGCAGGTTCAATGTGTTGATAGGAGATCAAGGAACAGGAAAAAGTACAGCTATTAAATTGTTGATTGCAATTATCAATACTAACTATAGAGAAATATTCGATATTTCAAAAGATGATGACTCGATTGATGAATCAACTTTACTCTTCTATGAATACCTCAAAATAGTTGGGATCAGAACCTATTTAAAAAAAGAAACTTACATCTATTTCGAGAACAGTCTCATTAAATTTGAGTATAAGTCTGGAAAAGTTATCTTGAGAAATAATTATTTTAATATCGAAGAAAGTATAAACTTTAATTTTAGTTATATTCCCTCAGAACGAATGTTAGTTTCTACTCTTTCAAACTCATTATTTGCGTTATTAGAAACCGAAAGTAATCTTCCAATACTTTTAACGCGTTTTGGAAATAGATTTCAATCTTCGAAAATTAAACAGAATACTTTTTTATTTTCTAAGTTTATCGGTGTTGATTATAAGTATGAAAATGGCGTTGATGTTATTGTATTAGAAAATGGTGAAAAAGTATTACTCACGAATGCTTCCAGTGGAATTCAATCTGTCATCCCTTTATTAACGGTATTTAATGAAGTAACTAATAGGGAGAACTATAATAATTTAATTGGGATAGAAGAACCTGAATTAAATTGTTTTCCTGAAACACAGAAAAAATTAGTTTGTCATTTTGCTGAAAGAAGTAAAACAAGCAATTCAAATATTTTCCTTACAACCCATAGCCCATACATCCTAACATCCCTAAATAATTTGATGTATGCCTATCAAGTTGGGCAAAAGCATAAACAAGAAACAAGCAAGATTATAGAAGAGAAATACTGGGTAAATCCAGAAGAAGTTAGTGCATACCAATTATTAACTGATGGAACTTGCATAAACATTTTGACCAGTGAAGAAGGGATGATAGAGAGTGACAAAATAGATGAAGTGTCAAGAACATTAAATGAGGAGTTTGATAAATTGATGGACATTGAACTTGTTAAGCAATGAGCCTAATCCTGAAAGCATGTATTGAGCATGAAGACAACAGGAACGAATGTGTTGCCTATGAAAATGGCAAAACCTTCAAACTTGTTAATCAATCAGGGTTTGTTGTAAGAAAGGTAAAAGTAGATAAATGTTTACCCCAAGGCGAAGGAGAGAAAAGGTGTGATTTTTTATTCAGTATCGATTGTCCAGAAATGAAGAGAGTTTTCTTTATTGAACTTAAAGGAGGGAGGTTAGTAGATGCTGTTAAACAAATTCATGGAACCATTAACTATCTTAAAGAAGATTTTAAAGGTTATGTACTAGAAGCAAGGATTGTAGGTAGTGGCGATGTTCCTAACCTGAGAGCCAATCCTTATTATCTTAGGTTGCAAAGAGCAATTCATCCAATTAAAGGAACTATTAAAAGAGCTACAAATAAATATTTAGAAGAAACAATATAGCATATGGAACATTATAACATGAATTTGAATTTAAAAGTATGGCGTCAGAAAAATGCCAAGGCTAAAGGCGAATTCAAAATGTATCGGGTAGAAAACATTTCTAGCGAAATGAGTTTCTTAGAAATGTTTGATGTACTAAACGAACAGTTAATAAAAGATGGCGACGAACCCGTTGCCTTTGACCATGATTGTAGAGAAGGAATTTGTGGCATGTGCAGTATGTATATTAATGGCAAACCACATGGACCTTGGCAGGCAAATACTACTTGCCAGCTACACATGAGGGCGTTTAAAGATGGTGATACTATTGTGGTAGAACCTTGGCGTGCCAATGCCTTCCCTGTAATAAAAGATTTGGTGGTAAACCGTTCTGCCTTTGATAGAATTATTCAAGCTGGTGGCTATATAAGTGTAAATACTGGTAACGCTGTAGATGGCAACGCTTTACCCATAAACAAAGACAAAGCCGATGCAGCTTTTGCAGCAGCCATGTGTATTGGTTGTGGTGCCTGCGTAGCTGCTTGTAAAAACAGCAGTGCCATGTTGTTTCTTAGTGCCAAAGTTTCTCACTTGGCATTACTACCTCAAGGCGAGCCTGAACGTCATAGCCGTGTAATAAACATGGTTGCACAAATGGATAAAGAAGGGTTTGGTGCCTGTACTAACACAGGTGCTTGCGAAGCCACTTGCCCCAAAGAAATTTCGATTAGCAACATTGCAAGGTTAAACTTAGAATATTTAGGAGCTACATTATCTGCTGATAAATAAACCTACAGCCACAAAAGGCAACTACTATAATTTAAACCTCATCAATTGTTTGATGAGGTTTTTTTATTGAGCCAGCAATAGAATAAGCATTTAGCTGCGGTTGCGTCGCACTTTTTAAACTATGGATGAAGATGTGGCTTTTCTCACCAATAGTATAGACCTCTTTCATAATTCAAAAAATCACTTTTAGAACGTCATTGCTGAGGCACGAAGCAATCTGTTTTTTAAATACTTATGAATGTTTGTAAATAAAAAACCTTTTTTAGTTTGCATTCTTCACTCCCATCATCGTCATAGCAATGTTTATTGCTATGGTTGCATAATCGGTTTCACCTACATTGTATTACTACATCATAAAGTTTAATAGTAAAGTATAGCTAAACATGTGCGACGCAACCGCTGTACAATAGCACTACAAAAGCTGGTTACCAATAAATAAAAAAGCCAC
>JAYVRD010000225.1:0-20222 GCA_043776595.1 Chitinophagaceae bacterium
ACAAATGATAGTTTGCTTATGTCATTACCAACTATGTCCATTTCAACAGAACAACTGTTGCAGTTAGGCTTATCTAAAGCCGCTAACATTCATTATCAGTTAAACCCAGAAGAACTAGCCGAACAGGCAGTTTTAAGAGGGCAAGGTGTGCTAAACGATACAGGTGCCTTATGCATTCGTACAGGAGAATTTACTGGTCGTAGCCCACAAGACAAGTTTATAGTAAAGGATGCAATTACCGAGAAAACGGTACATTGGAACAACTTTAACATCCCAATTGATGAAAAATATTTTCATCAACTAAAGAAAAAAGTGTTGGACTATTTAGGAACAAAAGATGAAGTATGGGTAAGGGATGCTTACGCTTGTGCCGACCCCAATTATCGCTTAAATATTAGAATAATTAACGAGAACCCTTGGAGCAATCTTTTTGCTTACAACATGTTCCTTCGTCCCAGCGATGACGAGTTAGAAAACTTTAAAGCTGAATGGCATATCATACAAGCACCAGGCTTTAAGGCAGATCCTGCTGTAGATGGTACACGCCAACACAATTTTGCCATAGTTTCTTTTACCGAAAAAACAATAGTTATTGGTGGCACTGGCTACACTGGCGAAATGAAGAAAGGTATTTTTACAATTCTAAATTATGTTTTACCACAAAATGAAGGTGTATTAAGCATGCACTGTAGTGCTAATATGGGCAATGAGGGTGATGTAGCTGTCTTTTTTGGATTAAGTGGTACTGGCAAAACTACCCTAAGTGCGGACCCCAACAGAAAACTAATTGGAGATGATGAACATGGCTGGACAGCAGATTCAGTTTTTAACTTTGAAGGTGGATGTTATGCTAAAACTATTGATTTAAGCGAAGAAAAAGAACCAGAAATATTTCACGCCATACGCCCTGGAGCATTGGTGGAAAATATCACTTTTTTTGAAGGTATCAACACTATAGATTTTAGTAGTAAATCCATTACCGAAAATACGAGAGTAAGCTATCCTCTTCGTTTTATTAGCAATGCACAAGAGCCAAGTATTGGGGGTTTGCCCAAAAATTTATTTTTCCTTACTTGCGATGCGTATGGTGTACTGCCACCAATAAGTAAGCTTACCCCTGGCCAAGCCATGTATCAATTTATTAGTGGTTATACAGCAAAAGTTGCAGGAACTGAAGCTGGCGTAACCGAACCTAAAAGTACATTTAGTGCATGCTTCGGTGCTCCTTTTTTACCCTTGCACCCAGGAAAATATGCCGAAATGTTAGGTAATAAAATGAAAGAGCACCAAGTTAATGTTTGGATGATTAATACTGGCTGGAGTGGTGGACCTTATGGCATTGGTAACAGAATGAAATTAGGCTACACCCGTGCCATGATTACTGCTGCACTAAATGGAGAATTGGATAATGTAGATTTTGAAGCACACCCAATTTTTGGTATGCTAATGCCTAAACGATGCCCTGGCGTGCCAGTAACTATTTTAAACCCACGATATACTTGGGTAGATAGAGACGCTTACGATGCAACAGCCAAAAACTTAGCTGAACAATTTATCAAAAATTTTGAAAAATATGCCGATGGTGTAAGCCATGAAATTTTAGCCTCCGCACCCAAAATCTAACAATTGCTTTTTTAATATTCCCTCATGGGAATGGCTCTTCGATTGCTTTGACAAATAAGTCCCGCCATTATTGGTGGGATTTTTTTTATCCAAGAAACTAAGAATCTCTCTCAAAGAGAATGGATAAGATTATTTAACCGGCAGTAGAATAAAATGTAGCTGCGGTTGCGTCGCACATGTTTAGCTGAGGATAAATATTTGGCCTTTATAGAAGCGTAGATAAATTACTGCAAGCAAACTCAACCCCTACATTTGCAATGTTCAACAAGATTAAAAAAGTAATGAATTTAACTACCGTAATTTTTGATATGGATGGTTTACTAATAGATAGTGAACCTTTGTGGCAAGAAGCAGCAGATGAAGTGTTTAAAAGCTATGGCGTAGGTCTTAGCCAACAGCAATACCTTACCACTACTGGCTTGCGTACTAAAGAGTTTTTACAATGGTGGTTTAGATATTTTAAAATTGGCGAAGAAGTATTACAAAATGCAGAAAAAAAAATTGTGGAAATTGTAATAGCCAAAATTGAAGAGAAAGGACAAATGATGCAAGGCGTGCAATACATTTTCGATTTCTTTCATCGTAAAAATTTCAAAATAGGATTGGCTAGCTCATCTCCGCAGGTATTAATAGATGTGGTAGTAAAAATGATTGGTATTAGTCCATACTTACATGCTACAGCTTCCGCAGAGCACTTGCCTTATGGCAAACCACACCCACAGGTATATTTAAACTGTGCAACAGCTTTGCAAGCCAACACTTATGAATGTATTTGTTTTGAAGATTCGTTTAATGGTATGATTGCAGCAAAGGCAGCCAGCATGAAATGTGTAATTGTACCAAACTTATCTCAACTAAAAGATGAACGTTGGGGTGCTGCTAATTTAAAATTATCATCCTTACAAAATTTTGGTGAGTTGCATTTTGATTTGATGAATAGGTAGTCTTACTTTTTTTCGATTACTTTTTTGAGGTTGTCTAGATTTTTTTCCATCATTACACCTAATATTTTATCATTCATGATGCTACCCAAACGCTCCCATGGATACCATTGTACTTCTTGAATAAACTCCCACTGCACTGTAACTGTATTTGGTGTAGAGGGGTTGGTGATAAAACGAATGTTACTATTTTGGAGTTCGCCTTTTTTACCTTTCCATAAGGTTTGAAATAATGTATCGCTGGTATTGGTGATGGTAACTCTTGTGCCCATTAAATCTGCCTCGGTAGTAGAAATAATTTTTACACCTTCTTTATCCATACCATTTATCCAAAGCTTCCAATTGTTTAAGTTGGTTATCATGGGCAATACAGAATCTTTGGGTGCGTGTACATCGGCAACACGAGATACAACCACGGTCGAAGGTAATAATAAACCTATACAAGTAGCTATTATAAATAGTACAACGGCACTAATAAAAATAAGTTTAAGAAAACGCATGATGCTAAAAGTATAAGTGCTGAATAAAGTACCGAACCTTGAAGTGTGCGACGCAACCGAAGCTAAATAGTAGTGCAAAAGCTGGTTACATAAAACTACTCCCACTTAAAAGTTTTGGCTGCAATGGCATACACAATAATGCCCCAAACTGCAAGTGTAAGTAATTGTGGCCAGCAAGTAATAATGCTTGTGCCTTCAAAAGCTACATTTCGCATCATATCGTTTACGGCGGTAAGTGGTAAATATTTTATAATGACTTGCATGCCAGCAGGCAATGCACTTTTAGGAAAAAAAGTACCCGACAAAAAATATTGAGGGAACATAAATAAGTTGGCATACACTGGTATTACGTTTTGATTTTTGGCTACGCTACTAATTAAAAACCCAAAACCCATAAAAACAAGTAAACCAAAAAATGCTACAATAAGCATATCTATAAAAGTAAAAATACCATTGGCTAATGTAAAGTGATATACATATTTTCCAAAAAGAATTAAAACCACTACCGTCATCATTTGGAATATAACTCTTGATAAACTTTCGCCCAAAACAATATAGCTTTTTTTAATAGGCGAGGCGTACATACGTTTTAGAACCAAGGTTTCTCTAAACGAGTAAAAAGAAAAAGCCACACCAAAAACCGCAGCACCAATTAACGAAAAACCAATCATGCCAGGTAAAAAGAAGTCTATCATTTTGTACTCACGTCCTGGTGTAGTTTCTATAGAAATAGTGGCATAAGATGCTTGTTCTTTATAAATACTTTTATCAATACGACTAATAACATCGTTTAAAATAGATTGTAATAATCGTAAATCTTTTTGGCTAGCCTCAGTAGTAATTAAGTGTAGGTTATAACCAACTTTTGATGAATCGATTTTTGTAGGAATTAAATCTACCAATGCTGTAATTCTTCCTTTTTTCAATTTTTCTGATATTTCTTTTTCGTCTCCTTTTACCACATGTATTACAGGAATATTAGAAAGTGTTTGGTACAAAACATTGGTGGTATCGGTGTTTTTAGCAAAAGCAATATCTACCGAAGCACCAACATTACCACCTAAAGCACCAAAAATGGCTATAAGTACTATGGGAAAAAAAAGGCTAAAGAAAACAGCTTGTGGACTGCGAAAAGAACCCTTTAGGCTTGCTTTGGTAATGGCAAGCATGGCTTTTATTTGACTATAACTCTTGTTCATGTATCGTTAACTATTAAAGCACAAATCTATTTGATAAATTGAGAAAAAATAATTTAAGAAAAATTGAAGATACAAGACAAAAGACGTATTATTGTATGACAAATGACATAAAAATGAAAAAAGCAAATCCAAAAAAATATACAATCAACAAGGATACTAAACCATTGATAGCAAATGAACCTATGGTTGTTTATGAAACGATTGGTTTAAAAGAAATACCAGCTGCAAACGAGTTTACGTTTAAACACTTTCAAAAAATAGCCGATAAAGTACCTTTTACACAAAAAGAGTGGGCTAACATTTTACATTTATCCGAAAGAACTATACAACGCTATGCCAAAGCCAATACAACTTTTGAAGGTATTTATGTAGATAGAATTTTACACTTAGAAAAATTAATAGATTTAGCCTTACAAACTTTTATAAATGGTGAGGCACTCTATAGATGGCTTAAAAAAGAGAAGTTGGTAATGGGCAAAGTTTTAAACTTTGAGTCTTTGTATTCTCAACAGGGCATTACCGATGTTACCAACCAAATTGAAAGAATTTTATACGGTGTTTACACATGATAGTGTACAGATTTGCACATAGAAAGTTTGTTACAGACCTTACTGGCACTGGTGCAAGGTTAAAAGGGGGAAGGTGGAACTCTATTGGCGTAGCAGTGTTGTATGCAAGCACTACTATTTCTTTGAGTTTGTTAGAAATGTTGGTAAACACAAAATCGTTGGATGAGTTTGGAAATTTGCAATTGGCAGAAATTGAAGTGCCAGAAATGGCAGTACATAGAATTACAAACGCTAGGCTTAAAAATAATTGGATAGCTGATACGGACTACACTAGCTTTATTGGAAACGAAATACTGAATGCCAATAAACACTTACTTATTCAATGCCCTTCAGCAGTTGTAACAAGCGAAAATAATTTTTTAATCAACCCTGCACATCCTGAATTTAAAAAAGTAAAGATTAGAGAAGTTAAAGATTTTTATTTTGATGACAGACTTTTTAAACATGACTAAACAATACACTGCTTTCTTACTAATTGGGGGAAACCTTGGTAACAGAACACTTAATTTGACCACTTCTATACAATTAATTGAAACCAATTGTGGTAACATTATACAAACATCTTCTATTTACCAAACAGCAGCTTGGGGTATAACAAATCAACCCAACTTTTTAAATCAAGTATTAATAGTTCAAACAAAACTTTCTCCAAAGCAGCTCATGCAAAAATTACTGCACATTGAGGAGCAAATGGGTAGGCAACGCACTGTAAAGTTTGGTCCAAGAATAATAGACATAGACATATTGCTAATGGACGAACTTATTGTAAACACCTCTTTGGTCACCATTCCTCATCCAGCAATTGCACAAAGACGTTTTGTGCTAATACCACTTGCCGAATTAATACCCAATTATGTTCACCCTGTTGACAAAAAGACTATTTCCCAACTATTACTCACTTGTACCGATATTTTAGATGTGCAAAAAATTACGCTCCCTGCTTTGTAATGCCTTTTAATTTTGACGGCAGCGTATGAACCATCATTTTATAACTGTAGAAGGAAACATTGGAGCCGGAAAAACAACACTAACACATTTGTTAGCTAAGCATTTTGATGCCAGAATTATTTTGGAAGAATTTGCCGATAACCCATTTCTATCTAAGTTTTACGAAAACCAAAAGCAATATGCATTTCCAGTAGAGTTGTTTTTTATGGCAGAACGCTACAAGCAACTTAAAGACATGGTGCATACCAAAGATTTGTTTCAGAGTATTACCGTGAGCGATTATTTATTTACCAAATGCTTGCTGTTTGCAAAAGTTACCTTGCCCGATGAGGAGTTTAGACTCTATCAAAAACTATTCGATATTATTCACCAGCAATTAGTTTTCCCCGATATTTTAATTTACCTACATGCACCTGTTCAAAAGTTGCAAGAAAATATCAAGAAACGTAATAGAGCTTACGAACAGCATATACCCGACGAATATTTATTTAGTCTCCAAGAAACGTATACCAGCTATATAAAGCAACACAACATTCCCACCATTTTTATAGATGCTAGCAATGCCGATTTTTTAGGCAATGAAAAACATTTGCAAGTGGTGATAGATGCATTGGATAAAGACTTAACGGCTGGACAACACTATTTTACTTTACCCTAGGTTGTTTAGTTTTTTTCTTTTGTTTGCCAGCTATAGAATAAAAATTTAGCAGCGATTGCGTCGCACATGTTAGGCTGTAGAATTTCTATTAAGCTCAAGGTTACATGTTTAGTTTGTCAGCCTTTACTTGTAGATGGCGATGTATTAATTAATCGGTTTCTACATGCTCAATTTGACAGGTGTATTAATTTTGAACAATATTATTTTAATTATGTTTCGACAAATGTTCAGTTAAGTTCCGAACCTAGAAGTGTGCGACGCAACGAAGCCAAATAGAACTACAAAAGCTGGCTACATAAAATAATACTATGCCAATAAAAATAAAAAAAGAAGCCTTATCACCACTTAACGAAAAAGAATTTCGCTTGTATATAGTTGCACGCTTTTTATACATCATGGCGTTGAGAATGGTAGCTACAGTGGTGGCTTATAAATTATTTCAACTCACACAATCATCGCTGGCCATAGGTTTGGTGGGTTTAAGCGAATTTGTGCCAGTATTTGCATTAGCATTATACGCTGGGCATGTAATTGATAAAAGCGATAAACGAACCTTGCTTTTAAAAGGGATGTTACTATATTCTATTTGTGTAGCAGCATTAGTATTGGTAACTTCTACTTTGTTAGAAAAAAGATTAAGCACCACAGGTTTAGAACTTTGTTTTTACGCTATCATTTTTGTTACTGGAGCCATTAGGGCTTTTGCAGGGCCTACTTCAAACGCTATCGTATCTCAATTAGTACCACGAAATATTTTGCAGTTTGCTTCTAATATTAGTTCTTCTACTTGGTTAATTGCTTCTATTGTGGGGCATGCAAGTGCAGGCTTTTTTATTGCTTGGTTTGGGGTTAATGCTACATTTATTATTATACTAGCATATGTTTTATTAGCTTGTGTTTTTGTATATCAAATAGCTCGCAAGCCTATTTTGCATAGCAACAAACAAGTAGCAGCTTGGGAAAGTGTAAAAGAAGGTTTGCGTTTTGTAGTGAGTAATAAAATAATGCTAGGTGCAATTTCTTTAGATTTATTTGCTGTACTTTTTGGTGGTGCTGTGGCTTTAATACCAGAGTTTGCCGCCAAAATTTTAAGCGTTGGTCCCATAGGTTTTGGTTGGCTAAATGCTGCAACAGATATGGGTAGCATGACGGTTATATTGTTGCTTACATTTTTCCCCATGCGAAAAAAACAAGGCACAAGATTAATGTATGCAGTAGCTGGTTTTGGCATTTGTATTATAGCCTTTGCAGTAAGCAATATTTACTGGTTATCATTTATAGCATTGCTTGTTAGTGGCTGCTGCGATGGTATAAGTGTTATGATACGTGGTACCATTTTACAGCTTACCACACCCGATGAAATGCGTGGTCGGGTATCATCGGTTAACTCGATGTTTATTAATAGTAGCAACGAATTAGGTATGATGGAAAGTGGATTAGCATCAAGGGCTCTGGGATTAGTTCCATCTGTAGTTTTTGGTGGTGGTATGACGCTGCTAGTTGTAATGGTAACTTGGTTTAAAGCCCCAACATTGAGGAAGATGGAGTATTAAAACCCAACAGTACACTTAGTAAGAATAAGATTTTTGTAGCCAGCTCCATTGCTACTATTTAGCTTCGTTGCGTCGCACACTTCAAGGTTTTGTACTTTATTGAGCAAGGTGCAAGACGTTTACAAATACAAATAATAATCTTGTAGCAAAGCAGTAAAAGCTGGTGTATACATATTGCTCTCGTCTTTAAATATTATCTCTTCTTTTATTTCTAAAGTTTCATTTTTACCAAATAGCAACATACTTCTAAAAAAAGTATGCTTTGGGGTTTGCCTTACCAGCGTTTTAGTTTGTAGATAAAAATTTTCTTTTTCCATTAACTCAATAAAAAAATTGGTTCTGTTATAAGGTAGCAGTATGGCAAAATGTCCATTAACAGCTAATAATTTTTGTACAGCTTGTACCAAATCCACTAAACTTAATTCAGATGAATGTAAAGCCAAATTTCGTTTGTCATTTTCGCTTTTTAAATTGTTTTCAAAAAAAGGCGGATTGGAGATAATGAAATTGAAATAGTTTATTGGTAGATTGGCAAATTGATGACTAGGTAATTGTGCAAAGGATTGAATTGAAGTGTGGTATACTTTCAACCTCTCTTGCCATGGCGAAGCTGCAAAATTTTCTGCTGCCTGCAATGCAGAGTCTTTATCTATTTCTATGGCTTCTATATGTGCATTTATTTTTTGAGCAAGCATTAAACTTAGTAACCCTGTTCCTGTACCTACGTCTAACAAGTGTTTAATTTCTAATTTTTTATTTTCAATTTGGCTAGCTGTCCAAGCACCAAACAAGCAAGCATCTGTTGTTACCTTCATTGCACAATGTTGCTGCTGTATGGTAAATTGTTTGCATTGAAAATAGGAGTTTGCCATTGGTGTTATTATACAAATGTAGTAACCAAAAATACTTTGAGTACATTTCACAAAATTAGCTACCTACATATTGAGTTGTGAGAAATAGCTTACTACATAATAAAAGCTACATAGCAATCCATAGTTAAACATGTGCGACGCAACCGCAGCTCCATTGAAATACTGAAGCTAGCTAACAAAACACTACTTATTATTATTGTAATAGCCACTTAAAAAATTCAGGCAATTGCTTACGCCAAGCTTTTTCGTTATGCTCTCCGTATGGAGAAATTTGTTTTACTATTTCGTAGGTGTTTCTTTTTTTAGATATGGTGTTTGCCATCTTCTGCATATCACTCACCATACTGCTACTTTCTTTTTCACCACAATAAAAATAAAATCTGCGTTTAAATTTCATATCCCAATCGGCAGCTTCCATATCTAAATAAGCCTGTGGTGTAAGCCAAAAAGATGGAGAAAAAATACCAGCAGCACCAAACACATTGGGGTATTGGGTTATGGCATACCAACTAATCAATCCACCCATGCTACTACCAACTATGCTGGTATTGGGTGCATCTTTTTTAGTTCTATATTTACTATCAATAAAGGGTTTCAAAGTTTTTACAATAAACTCCATGTATTGTTTGCCCTCGGCTTTGCCAAACTTAGCATTATCGTAAGGGTTGTATTCGGTCATTCGTTTTTCGGTACTGTTATCTATTCCTACAACTATACATTCTTTGCCATACTTGGTTTGTAAGCTATCCAAACATTCATCAACACCCCACTCACCAAAAGGTGCAGTTTGCTCATTAAATAAATTTTGTCCATCATTCATATACACCACTGGATAAGTTTTAGCATTGCTACTATAACCCTTAGGAAGGTAAATCCAAATGCGGCGACTACGATTAAGTTCTGGCATTTTAAAAGCGGTATCTACAATTTTTACTTGAGGCAAAGCAGTGTACGGTTTTGGCTTTACAGGATAATCATCTCTCCAGCCAGCTACTTTTATATCTACTGTTACATCGCCATTTACATCAATAACTCTATTGGCTATGTCATTACCTTCTGCAGTACATTCTACTTTGCTAAAATCGCCACGGGTAAGTTTAAATTCGTACCTGCCAGCTTCTATGTCTTTCAATACTATTTGTCTGCGACCAGCACCAAACTGTTTTAGTTTATAGTTTTCATCTTTAGGATTCCAACTATTAAAATTGCCAGCCACATAAATGTCTTCCAATGCTTTGGTGGCCACATCGCTTACAATAATTTTAACCGAAAACTGAGCCTTCGTAGTGAAGAAAGCAAAGCAAATAGCAACAAGCAACATATTTCTTTTCATGTAATAAAGATAATTGCTCCAACTTAAAACAAAGTGATAAAAAATGCAGTGCGTTACCCGCCTTTGTGAGTTGGGCTTTTTGTTCCATACTTTTTAGTGCCTTAGCATTAAAAAATATTTCCACTCATTTTGTAGTTGTCTAAATTTATAGTCTATTTAAAATAATAAAAATTTTCACTCTTTCAAATTTGTGTAATTTTTTTAAGGCTCTCTTTTAAGTACTTAAAAATATTGGTAAGAGACTTTGGGTTTCGGGAATACAGCTTATTATTTGCATTTTATTATCCAACAATACGCTACGATAAAAGCTCAATTCATATTCTTCCGCTAAACATGTGCGACGCAACCACAGCTTAATGTATATGCTACAGCTGGCTACATAAAAACTACTTAGCAAAACTTATTTTTCCCATACTTACATTTTGTATTTGGGTACCAAAATTTGTTGTACCACCACTTACAGCTTCATTGGCTAGTATGGCAAATAGTATGGCTTCTTTTGCATCAGGATTTATTTGTAAACTGTTGGTAGTTTTAAAAACAATATTGGGTAGTTGCTCTTGTATATTTTGCAATAGCAAGGGGTTGTGCATGCCGCCACCATTTGTGTACACTGTATAATTTTTGTTTATGGTTTGTTGTAAAGCCAATACAATCATATCGGCAGTAAAACGATTGAGTGTAGCCATAATATCGAAGCTACTTACATGCAGGGTATTACTTTTTTGTTGTGCAGTAGCTAGGTATTCTAGGTTAAACAATTCGGGTCCTGTGGTTTTAGGAAAGGGTTTATTAAAAAAATTATTTTCTTTTAATGCTGCAAGTAAAGCTTGGTTTATAATTCCTTGTTTTGCAATTATGGCATCCTTATCGTAAGATATTGCTTCAAAATTTTGTTGTATGTAGGCATCCATTAGTGTGTTGCCAGCACCTACATCGCTACTAAATATTTTTGAAGCATCCATACTGCTAGGTAAATAAGTAAAGTTGGCAATGCCACCAATATTTAGCATAATTCTATCTTCGCCTTTCTTACCAAAAATTAAGTAATCGCCATATACAGCTAAGGGTGCACCTTCTCCACCAGCAGCTATATTTTTTTGTCTAAAATCGCTAATGGTAGTAATACCTGTATGCACTGCAATATGGTCGCCATCGCCTATTTGCAAAGTAGCATTGCCATAAGCCTCTTGCCCATGCAATATTTTTGGTGCATGATAAATAGTTTGCCCATGACTAGCTATTAAATCTATGTTTTCATTTTTTACATTCCATTGTTGTAAGCAATGATTAATCATGTTGGCATGTTGTATGCCTATCCATTCGTTTAACAAGCAAACTTTTTCTAAATCTACATGGCGTTTGCTAAAAATACTTTTTACTTGATCTTTAAAATTGTTATTGTAATCAACAGTAGTAAAATGTAGTAATTCAATTTGTGTAGATAAGCCCGTACCTATAAAACGGCAAAGGGCAATATCTAAACCATCTAGTGATGTGCCACTCATTAAACCAATAATTAGCCTGCTTGGCTTCACAGAAACCGCATAAAGTTTAATAATATTACTATTCATGTGTTTAAAAATAGAACAAATCCGCATTTGAATGCAATATTTTGCGGTTATTGTTTGGCAGTTCTAAAATTTACTTGCAATTTGCCAATGTATTTTGCTTGCTTTAATTGCTACCGCAACTAAAAATGTTCGTTACTGTTAGCTTTATACATTTTTCTCTCACTTTAAAAACGCTATATGATGAAAATTAAACTCAATCATGTGAGTAAATGGAAGCCAATAGTTATGGCAATTCTATTTTGTTTTACAACATGTGCATTATTTGCCCAAGTAAAAATTTCGGGTAAAGCAACTGCAAAAAATGGAGGCAGTACCGATGCACTTTCTGTGCAAGTAAAAAACACAAAATTTGGTACTGCTACCGATTTTAATGGTAATTATTTTTTTAATGCCGATTTAAAAAGTGGCAATTACATCCTAACTTTTTCGGGTGTAGGTTTTGCTACGCAAGAAGTAGCATTTACAGTAAGTGGCAAAGAAGTAAGCGTAAACGCTACTTTGAGTGAAGCTGCTGTAAACAAGTTAGACGAAGTAGTAGTAACAGGTACTAGTGCAGGTACTACACGCCGCCAATTGGGTAGCTATGTAAGTACTGTAAAGGCCGAGGACTTAAACAAAGGAGCTACTGGGAATGTGTTAGCTGCACTACAAGGCAAAACTGCAGGTGCACAAATTACCCAAAACAGTGGAGACCCTGCTGGTGGAATGAGTGTACGTTTGAGAGGAATTAGTTCTATTAGTTCTTCATCAGAGCCATTGTATATTGTAGATGGTGTAATAGTAAACAATGCTACAAACCGTGTTACCAATACACAAGGCGGTTATGATGGTACAAACGTAGTAGGTGCCATTGGGCAAAATAGAGCAGTTGACATAAACCCTGCCGATATTGAAAGAGTTGAAGTATTGAATGGTGCTGCAGCAGCAGCTATTTATGGTAGCCGTGCTAATGCAGGTGTAGTACAAATTTTTACTAAAAGAGGTAAGAGTGGTGCACCTGTAATAAACTTTAGTACAAGTGTTATGTTTAGTAGCCTTCGTAAAAAGTTAGATGTAAACCAATCTCCTACCAAATTTGGGGGCCCAACAGATGGACCTACAGCACAAACACAAGATATACTTACACCAGCTTTAACTACAACTACACCAGTAAATCGTTACAACTATCAAGATTATGTTTTTCGCCCAGCTACAGGTACCGATAACAATATTTCGGTAAGTGGCGGTACTGATAAAACTAAATACTATTTATCTGGCTCTTATTTCTTTAATCAAGGCATTGTAAAAAATACAGATTTTCAACGCTTTAGTTTTAGAGGAAATATCGACCAAATTGTAAACAAATGGGTAAGTGTAAATATGGGTTTAAATTACATAAATAGTAGTGCCAACGAAAAACCAGATGGTAACTCTTTTTATTCACCTATGAACTCGGTAACTATACTTGGAAATTTTCATGATATACAAACTAGAGATGCTTTAGGAAATATTAAAGCGGTAGGAGAAAGAGGTCGTGCAAACCCAGTGAGTGTAATAGAAGATATCAAACAAAAAAATACTACCAACCGTATTTTGGCTAATGTAGGTGCTAAGTTAAAACCAATAAAAGGCTTAGTGATTGATTACACAATGGGTATAGACAATTATTCTCAAACAGGTACTACTTATATACCACCATTTGCTTATAATGTAAGTACAGGATTTTTTGGTGGTGGTGCTACTTTAGACCCTACACAAAATGGATATGCTAGTGCAGCAACTAATAATTTCTTTGCTATCAATCACGATGTAAATGCCACTTATAGTACCAGCATTACCAAAGATTTTGGAAGTGTAACGCAAGTGGGTTTTTCTCAGCAATATGAAAAATCTAGCTACATTTTAGCACAGGGAAGGGGGCTTGCTCCTTTTATTCAAACTGTAAATGGTGCTAGTACATTATTGCCAGGCACAGATGATAGAGGAGAAATTTCTGTATCGGGTGTATTTGTACAACAAAATTTTAAATATCGTAATCAATTATTTGTTACTGGTGCATTGCGTAGAGATGGCTCTAGCATTTACAGTGGAGACCAACGCAACCAAACTTACGCAAAAGCTAGTGCCAGTTATGTAGTATCTGGTACAGAATTTTGGAAAAATAGTACTGTAAACAAATGGTGGGATTTAGCTAAAGTACGTGTAGCTTATGGTGAAAGTGGTAACCTTACAGGTATTGGTGCTACAGACAGATTCAATTTGTATAGCTCATCATCTTTTGTAGGAAGAACTGCTTTAAACTCAAGTTCTCGTTCATCAAACCCAAATGTAGGTCCTGAAAGACAACAAGAATTAGAATTTGGACTTGACTTATCATTTTTAAAAAATAGGGTTGGGCTTACTGTAAACGTTTACAATAAAAAAGTAAAACAATTGTCTATCAATAGGCAAGTAGCACCAACCACTGGTTTTTCTAGCTTACTAGATAATGTAGGAAATTTAGAAAACAAAGGTTTTGAAATAGTGCTTACTGGCAACCCTGTGCAAACAAAAGATTTTAGCTGGAACATTACAGGTATTTATAACCAAAACAGAAACAAAGTTTTAAATACAGGTCAAAGTTTAATTTTATTTTCTACCAATGCTGGTGCCCCAGTTTCTATAATTGAAGGACAACCTATTGGTGTATTTTATGGAACTTTTTTTGCCACAACAAGTGGTAGTTATTCTGCCAATGGCACAGGTGTACCCAATTTAGGTAACCTTGTTTTAAATGCTGCTGGCATTCCACGCCAAGAGGCTGGCGTACAAAACAGTACACTAGTTTATACGCCAGGTAGAGATGCTGGTGGCTTACCTACAGGTAGTGTTGTACGTAAAATAATTGGTAACCCAAACCCAGATTATACCACAACATTAACCAATGAATTTAACTATAAAAAACTAAGCCTTCGCATACAAATAGATGCTACTAAAGGTGTAGATGTTTTTAATGCAGACTTTAGAACACGCCAAGGTGTGGGTAATGGTAAAGTGGCAGAGTTAGAACAAACTGGACAACTACCAAGAGGTTTTATCAGTGCATCAAATGGTATTTATGGTATAGAAGAGTGGAGAATTGACAATGGTGCATTTACCAAACTTCGTGAACTTGCTCTTAGCTATAATTTTGGTAAGCTAAAATGCTTTCAAGATTTAACAGTAAGCTTTAGTGGAAGAAACTTAATAAGCTGGGATAAATACAAAGGCTACGACCCAGAAGTAAATGCTGCTGGACAAAGTACATTATTAAGAGGAATTGATTTTGGTTCTGTGCCAATTCCAAAAACATTCAGCTTTGGAGTACAAGCCAAATTCTAAACTATTAAAAACAAATTAGCATGAAAAAATTAATCAATAAAACCAGTTATTTTTTCTTGGCACTACTTACACTTAGTGTTGTGTCTTGCAAAAAAGATTATCCTATAGTTGGTGGTGCCACCAACGATCAAGTGTTTAGCTCAGCCAAAGGTATTATGGGTGTAGCAGTAGGCATTCAGCGTACCTATACATTAAACGTAGTATATGGTTTATCCGATGCTACTGGTTTAATAACCAACGAAACCTTTTTGGTAAATCCAGGTAATTTATCAGAAGCTCAGTTTTCTACTGGTGCAGCAGCAGTAGATAATACCAATGCCTTATTAGGTAATATATGGACAACAGCTTGCAAAAGCATTTACGATGCAAACAATGTTATTAATGCCGCTACCACCATTAGCGATAAAGGTTATGCTAGTGGTTTAATAGGATATGCAACCATTATTAAAGCATCTTCCATTGGTGCGATGAGTATGTATTGGGAAAACGTACCAGATACAATTGGTGTTGGTATTAGCACCAATACTACCAACTTTATACCTAGGGTTACAGGCTTTGCAAGAGCCATAGCTGCTATTGATAAAGCACAAGCAGCCATTGCCGCCAATCCTATTTCAGCAGGTTTTTTAACCGATTTGCCCGCAGGTATGGATGTACCCAATGCGTTAAATGCTTTAAAGGCAAGGTTCTCTTTATTTGCTGGCAATTATGCAGCAGCTATGGCAGCAGCCAATGCAGTTGACCTTACAAAAGCAGTTACTTATAATTTTGATGCAGCTTCGGCAAACCCAATTTTTCAAACGGTTACTTCTACTAACAACGTATATCAACCAGTAGATTCTACCTTAGGTTTACCCTTAAGTATTCGCCCTGCATTAAACGATGCTCGTGTACCTTTTTATACAACTATCAATGCTACAATAGCACCTCGCTTTCGTTTAAATGGTTTTTGGAATGCAGCTTTAAAACCAATACCTGTTTACGTGCCAGATGAAATGCGTTTAATACGTGCAGAGTGTTTATTACGCCAAGCAGCACCCGATGCTGTAACAGCACAAAGCATTTTAGATGGTATTTTAAAACAAAACCCAGCTACCGATGCTTTAGGTTTAGGTGCTAATATTGTTACTGGTTATGTAGGTGCTAGCGATGTAGCAACTTTACTTACCGAAGTGTATAGAAACCGCTGTATAGAAATGTATTTAAGTGGTATGAAGCTAGAAGATATGAGACGTTTTGCACGTCCATTAACGGAGCGTAAAAGAAATTTCTTTCCTTATCCAATTAGTGAAAGAAACAACAATACCAATACCCCTAACGACCCTCCTTTTTAATAATCATTTTTAAAAAGAAATAAAAAATACCTCACTTAAAAGTGAGGTATTTTTTTGCTACGATTTATAACAATTAGACATAGAAAATAAGTTTTTGCACACGGATGACACGGAT
The DNA here is from genome assembly GCA_043776595.1 of Chitinophagaceae bacterium. GTDB lineage: Bacteria > Bacteroidota > Bacteroidia > Chitinophagales > Chitinophagaceae > UBA1930. The sequence continues at coordinate 16,559 of JAYVRD010000225.1, forward strand.
ACGATAGATGAACACAGATTATTTTGATAAATCAAAATCCAAGATTTCTGCATAGCAGAAAAATCTGTGTTTATCCGTTTAGTCTGTGTCATCCGTGTGCAAATTCATTAGCAAATGATTATCGTGTCTACAATATCCTCTTAATGTCTAATTGGTATTCCTTACCAATTAAAATGTTTAGCCTTTCAACTTTTTATTATCCTCAGCTTGTGTTCTTACCATCAAACCATAATCCCATTTTTTTGATAAAGCATTTACTGCCATTGCTATGCGTTTGCTTTTAGTTTCTACCGATTTGGCACTCTCTATCCATTTGCTAAAATAATTTTGATGCCCTTTAGCCAGCGTATTAAAAAAATCCAACGCTTTGGGTTCATCTTGCAAGCACTCTACAAACTCAGTATTTAAAACATATCCTTTTTTATCTTCTTCCAAATCTACTGTTATGTTATCGCCTTTTCGTTTGCTAATGGCTTTACGCATAGTAGCATTTATAGCCATAATAAAATTGCCTGCTCCAATTGGTATTAGTGCCACCGCTTCTATTTTATAATCATCCAACTTACCTTTTACCCTAAAACTTTTTTTGTTGTTGGGTTTTAATTGTGCAGTTATTTTTTCTGGAACTTCAATATACGTCCAACCCGTTTTTTCGCCTTGACTGGCAAATTTTTTTATTGCGGCAGTAAATTTTATCATGATTCAGTTGGTTTTTTTTCTTTTGATACCAGCTTTTGTATTTTAATTAAACTTCGGTTGCGTCGCACACTTCAAGGGTTTATTCTCTAACCAGCAATAAATTTTAAGTTACGTTGTATGCCTTTATACTTGCTACGTTTTATTGGCGACTCTTTAAAAACCTTCTTAAATGTTTCTTCACTCATCGCTTCCCATTCTTTGCTACTAAGGTTTAGCACTTGTGCAATAGGGGAGAAGTTTATTTCAGTAGTGGGTTTGCTAAACCTATTCCATGGGCAAACATCTTGACAAGTATCACATCCAAACATCCAATTGTCAAATTTACCTTTCATAGCATCAGGTATTAATTCCTCTTTCAATTCTATGGTAAAGTACGAAATACATTTGCTGCCATCTACCACTTTATTGGGTAGTATAGCATCTGTTGGGCAGCTATCTATACATCGTGTACAACTACCGCAATAATCTTTTGCAAAAGCATCATCGTACTCTAATTCAATATCAATTATAAGTGTAGCTATAAAAAAAAATGAACCACTTGGCTTGGTAATTAAATTGCCATTTTTACCAATCCAGCCTAAACCACTTTTTACAGCCCATGCACGTTCAAGCACTGGGGCACTATCTACAAAACCACGACCATGTATTTCTCCAATTTGTGTATTCAATTCATACAAAAATTCTTTTAGTTGCTCTCTTATCACTTCGTGATAATCTTTTCCAAAAGCATACTTAGCTATTTTGGGTGCATGGGTTTGCTGCCCCTGTTGTGGAAAATAATTTTTCATTAAAGTAATAACACTTTTTGCACCTGGCACTAACTTTTGTGGGTTTACCCTTAGGTCAAAATGGTTTTCCATGTACTGCATGTTGCCATGCAAACCTTTGTGTAGCCAAGTTTCTAATCGTATAGCATCTTCTTCTAAAAAAACAGCAGGTGCTATACCACAATAATCAAAGCCTAACTGCTTAGCAATTTTTTTGATGATGTCGGTATGTTGTTGTGTATTAATTTTTTGTAGGTTGAGGTTTGTGTACAAAGAAAAACTAAATTTACGCTAAGCACAACCATAAATTAAATGTAGTATGAGAAAAACTTGTTTGCTTATTTTATCAACCTTTCTTTTTTTCTTTTTTGCCCAAGCACAAAAGCCAAAAATAAAATTTGGCGAAGTAGGCATAGAAGATTTACAACAAACTATTTATACCATTGATAGTAATGCACAAGCCATAGTATTATACGATTACTGTAAAGCTAAGTATGAAGGAGATAATCGAAGCGACTTTAATGTGGTGTACAAATTTCATAAACGTATAAAGCTGCTACATAAAAATGCTTTTGATTTAGCTACCGTGCAAATTTTACTTTCAAAATATACCAATATGGAAGAAAAAATTGAAAGCCTTAATGCAGCTACTTACACTTTAGAAAATGGAAAAATAGTAACTAATAAAATTGACAAGTCTTCCATTTTTAAAGATAAGTTAGATAAAAATTATCAGCAGTATAAATTTACCCTACCCAATATTAAAGAAGGTTGTATTATTGAATATACTTACACCATTAGCTCACCCTATTCTCAAAGTTTAAAAAATTGGTATTTTCAAGAAAGCAACCCTGTGTTGTGGAGTGAATATGATATTACGGTGCCAGCCATTTTCGATTTTGTTACTTTCAAACGGGGCTATCATCCTTTTTTTATAGATACTACTGTTTCTAGTCAAGAGACCTACAATATTTTATTTAACTCTGGCAGTGCTGGGGTAAGAAGTGAAGTACAAAATATTTCTTTAAATACGTATCACTCCACTTGGGCAATGCAAAACATTCCAGCTCTTAAAAGAGAAACCTATATTTCTACTTTAAGAAATTATGTGGCAAGAATAGAGTTTCAATTATCTGCCTTGCGTTATCCCAATGAACCTATGAAACCAAAAATGAGAACTTGGCCACAAGCAGGTTCTGATTTATTAGACGCTGAATATTTTGGTAAAGATTTAAGTTCTAAAAATCGATGGTTAGATGATGACATTACAAAAGCTACGCTTGGGGCTTTAACTACAGAAGAGAAAGCTAGAAAAATTTATGCTTTTGTGAGAGATAATTTTATCTGTACTGATTATACTGCTCTTAGCATTACAGAATCATTAAAGAAAACATTTCAAACCAAAAAAGGAAATGTAGCTGACATAAACTTGCTATTAGTGGCTGCCTATAAAAGTATAGGACTTGATGCTAAACCCATTATGCTAAGCACTAAAAATAATGGCTGGACTTATGATGCTTACCCTTTACTCAATCAATACAACTATGTAATATGCCAATTGAAAATTGATGAGCAAACTTGGCTATTAGACGCTGCACAACCCAAACTAGGCTTTGGTAAATTAATAGATGATTGCTATAATGGTAGTGGGAGATTGGTAGATGCTAATCCATTACTTATCAATTTATCTGCCGATTCTTTGAAAGAAACTAAGCTTACCAATGTGTTTATTGTAAATGAAGAAAAAGGAGGATTAGCAGCTTCTTTTAATACAAACCTAGGCTATTACGAATCCTATGAACTTAGAGAAAAATTGCAGAAAATAAAACAGGAAGACTTGTTTAAAGAGTTTAAAAAAGCCTACAGTTTTGAAATTGAAATGAGTAATCCACATATTGATAGTGTAAAATTATACGACGAACCCATAAGCTTAGGATACGATTTTAAGTTTGCAGTAGATGAAGATATGATTTATTTTAACCCCTTACTTACTGAGGCTTACAAAGAAAATCCTTTCAAATCTGCCAACAGATTTTACCCAGTAGAAATGCCTTATACCAGTGATGAAACCTATATATTAAACATGGAAATTCCTAAAGGCTATAAAGTAGAAGAGTTACCCAAAAGTGTTAGGGTAAAGCTGAATGATAGTGATGGCATGTTTGAATACATTGTATCTAAAAGCAGTGGTAATATTC
>JAYVRD010000226.1:0-5194 GCA_043776595.1 Chitinophagaceae bacterium
CTAGTGCAAATTTACTAAGTCTTGCCTCTATGTATCTTGGGGCAGCAGCATCATCGCCAGTGCGTACATCGCCCCAGTTTCCCTGTGTTTCTACTAGCAAATCTTTTTGCCCCATGTTTACCAATGCATCGCCAATACTTGCATCTCCATGTGGGTGGTATTGCATGGCTTGCCCAATAATGTTAGCCACTTTATTAAAACGCCCATCGTCCATTTCCTTCATAGCATGAAGAATACGACGTTGCACAGGTTTTAACCCATCTTCTATGGCAGGCACAGCACGTTCTAGTATTACATAACTGGCATAATCTAAAAACCAGTTTTTATACTGACCCTGCACACCACTTTCATTTTCAAAAGCTCTATTTTCTATTTTTTCTTTAGCCATACCCATTTCATTTTCTTGGCTTTTATTTTTTATGAAGCCAGCTATTTTACTACTATTTAACTTCGGTTGCGTCGCACATTTTAAGCTTTTGAATATCTATTTAGCTTTAACTGCAATTACATTGTCAGGTTGAGCCTGTCGAAACCGATTTTGTTATTCAACTCCTTCGACAAGCTCATGCTGACAACTTTACTATGTTTAATCTACGCTTAGATAAAAGTTCCTCATTTTTCCGAACGTACAAGTGTGCGACGCAACAGACGATGCCATGAAAAACTGCTGTTGACTACCAAAAAAAATTACTATTGATTTTCTCCATTCTTCACTTCAATATCCTTCCATCCTTTTTCCCAATTGCCTTGTGCTACTAGCTTGCCTTCTTCCATTAATTTTTTAATACGCCATACTAAAAAAACATCACCCGTTTGTATTTTCATTTTGTTAAGGGTAGTGGTTATTATCTTGTTCAGTTTTTGAAAATCGTTGGTAATATTTGCTAGCAAATCTTTATCGTAAAAGCTTTCTTCTTTGCTCACAATTTTTTTGCCACCTTCTAAAATTCTTACTACTGCATTTTCGTTGCACAGCTTTTTCCATTCGTCAGGGTCAACTTCAAATTCACTCAACGTAATTTCTCTAGCTAATTTTTTTGCTTTCAAAAATTCTTTCGGTTGTATTTCGTACAAATGCTGTGGGTAAAAAATAGCTCCTTTTTCGTTGATGAAAGGGAGGTTGTTGAGGTACAAAACTTGTATCATGCCTTGATAGTCTTTCAACTGGCTCATAAGCCAATAATAGCTGCATACATCGTGTTGGTTTTGTCCCATCCAAATCCATACTTGTTCATCGGTATTTTCTTGCAAAGCTTTTATCAAATTATGCACTGCTAGTTTATCATCTACAATATCTAATGATTCTTTGTAGGGAGAAAACTCCAGCAATGCTGTCCACCAATCTCTACGTTGTTGGTAGCCATAAGCCTCATATATATCTATTACAGGGCCTACTGCATAATCATCTTTAATCTCTACAATATCACCCTGTAAACTTTCATCTAACGCAATGGCATTTTGCAAAGCAGCCACATTTGCTTGTTCAAAAACGATGTGTGTCATTTTATAATTAAGAATTAAAAATTATGCATTAAGAATTGGGAGACTTCGACGATTTTAAAATGGATGCCAATATTTTTAAAATCTCATCACAGTCAACCAAAAACGAGTTGGCTAGTTTACTTTCTAATAAATCTGACTCTTGCAAAAGCCTAAGCCAATATTTTGTTTCTCTAGCTTCTCGATAAGCTATTTCAAGTTTATGTATAAAATCTTTTCTCGATGAACCACCGATTGCTTCTTCTACATTTGCACCAACGGAAGTCCCACTTCGTAAAAGTTGGCTGCACAATTCTCTTTCTACTTTTTGTACACGCAAGTGTTTAAATAATTTCACAATCCTCAATGCAAATTGAAAAGTCTTATCAAGTATGATGTTATTTTCTTTCAATTCTTAATTTTTAATTCCTAAATATTAATTACCTGCTCTTCCACCAAATCCAACTCTACCCTCAAATTATCAATAATAAACTCCTGCCTTTGTGGTGTATTTTTACCCATGTAATATTCTAACAATTGTTGTATATGGTCGCCCTGTTCTAAAATTACAGGTTGCTTACGCATGTCTTTGGTTATAAAACGTTCAAACTCTTCCGGACTTATTTCACCCAAACCTTTAAACCTTGTTATCTCGGGCTTGCCTGTTAATTTTTTTACGGCAGCCTGCTTTTCACCTTCATCGTAGCAGTAAATAGTTTCTTGTTTATTACGCACTCTAAACAAAGGGGTTTCTAAAATAAATACATGTCCACGCTTTACTAAGTCTGGAAAAAATTGTAGAAAAAAAGTCATCAGCAACAAACGTATGTGCATACCATCTACATCGGCATCAGTTGCAATAATGATATTGTTGTAACGCAAATCCTCCAATCCATTTTCTATGTTCAACGCATGTTGTAGCAAGTTAAATTCCTCGTTTTCGTACACTACTTTTTTTGTTAGTCCATAACTATTTAATGGCTTACCACGTAAGCTAAACACAGCTTGTGAATCTACATTTCTGGCTTTGGTAATACTGCCACTAGCACTATCACCCTCTGTTATAAAAATAGTGCTGTTACTTTTTAATGCTGCAAATTCTTCTTTGTTTTTTGCTGGAGGGTCATCGTTAAAATGTATTCTGCAATCTCTCAATTTTTTGTTGTGCAAGTTGGCTTTTTTTGCACGCTCATTAGCTAGCTTGCGTATACCACTAAGTTCTTTTCTTTCTTTTTCACTTTGTTCAATACGTTTCTTCAAAGCATCTGCCACTTGTGCATTTCTATGTAAGAAGTTATCCAACTCTTTTCCCAAAAAGTCTTCAATAAACTTCTTCATGCTGGGTCCATTTTCATACACAACCGATGAACCTAGTTTTGTTTTTGTTTGGCTTTCAAACACAGGCTCTTGCACCCTTATACTTACAGCAGCCACAATGCTTTGGCGTATGTCGGCAGCTTCATAATCTTTCTTAAAAAAGTCTCTAATTGTTTTTACATAAGCCTCTCTAAATGCTTGTTGGTGTGTACCCCCTTGTGTGGTGTATTGCCCATTTACAAAGCTAAAAATGTCTTCGCCATAATCTCCATTGTGACTGATGGCAACTTCAATATCCTCACCTTTCAAATGTATAATTGGGTATCGTAATTCATCTGCATTTGCCTTTCGGGTAAGCAAATCGTGCAATCCATTTTTGCTTATATAACGCTTGCCATTAAAGTTCATTACCAAGCCAGCATTTAGGTAGCAGTAGTTCCAAAGCTGGTTGTCTAAATACTCATGAATGTATTTATAATTGGTAAAAATTTTTTCATCAGGAATAAAAGTTACTAGTGTACCATTTTCTTCTGTGCTAGCAGCTTCTTTGTGTTCTTTTAGTAAAACGCCACGTTCAAATTCGGCCACTTTGGTTCTGCCTTCTCTAAAACTTTCTACTTTAAAATAACTACTCAATGCGTTTACTGCTTTTGTACCCACGCCATTCAAACCCACACTTTTTTGAAACGCTTTGCTATCGTACTTAGCACCTGTATTTATTTTACTTACCACATCTACCACTTTGCCCAATGGTATGCCACGCCCATAATCTCTTATCGTTACCGTTTTGTTTTCAATGGTTATATCTACATGCCTACCATAACCCATGGTATGTTCATCTATGCAGTTATCTGTTACCTCTTTTATAAGCACATAAATACCATCATCAGGTGCAGCACCATCGCCCAATTTACCAATATACATACCCGGGCGAAGCCTAATATGCTCCTTCCAATCCAAGCTTTTAATGTCGTCTTCTGTATACTCAACAGGTTTTTTAAGTTCAGCCATATTTCAGTTTATAGTCCATAGTCCACAGACCAGGTCGTTTATTTATTTAGCCAGCTTTGTAGTGCTATTTAGCTGCGGTTGCGTCGCACATGTTAAGCTGCGAATATGTATTAAGCAATTAGCGAATTATCGGATTTCCAATTCACCAATCCCACCATCCCAACTCGCAAATCTAACCAACCACTAACCCAAGCAAAATACAGTTTATGAACAGGGTATCGTTTATTGTGGATAAACTTTTAGGTTTGTATCCCATGGTTACCTCACTTACGCAAATACAAACCTTAGCAGCACAAAAAGAAGCCGAAAACCAACATTTTCAAAGCTTTTTAAAACAACAAGAAGGAGAGGAAGTTGATAAACTTGTAAATAACCTAAACCAAACCATTGCCCCACAAATAGATTGTACCATTTGTGGCAACTGCTGCAAAACTTTAATGATTAATGTAACCGATGAAGAAGCAAATAAACTTTCTGTACACTTACACCAAAGCAGGGCAACGTTTGATGCTCAATATGTAGAAAAGGGGAGTAGCATAATGGTTATTAACACCATACCCTGCCATTTTTTAGCAGAAAATAAATGTACCGTTTACGAAAATAGGTTTGCTGGCTGTAAAGAATTTCCTGGCTTGCACTTACCCCATTTTACTAAAAGACTGTTTACCATTTTTATGCACTACGACAGATGTCCTATTATTTTTAATGTAGTGGAAGCGTTGAAGAAAGCAATCAAGTAACAATAGATTTTCTTCAAACAATTTACTTTGATTCCGTATTGCAATCAATACTTTTGAAGAGAATCTTTAATGTTTTTTGCATCAGCATTATACGTTATTTTTAGTCAACCTATTTCAAGACGAGACAATGAAGTTGATTGTTATTCCGTCCGCCCCCACTGAAGCAAAACCCCATATTGGCAGTAGTTATAGTCCCACATGAGCTTGAAAGTTAGTCCTCTGTTTATTGTTTCAAAAAATAAAATGATGAAATAAGTATAACCCTATAATACAGCCAACTAAATTCCATAAAGTTATAAATGCTAATAACTCCCTTGCTATTTCGTAAGCTTGTCTTCTTGTAGTATCACTAAATTGCTCAAGTTCCAATTTGTTTTCTTTGTTCTTCAAAAAAAATCTTTCTGCTAAAACAGATTCATAGTATGCTGTTTCCCCCTTTAAACTTGAATATTTTAATGCTTGATGAAGTCGGGCAACAAAATATGTTTTATTATTTTTTGTCAAGAATCTATAATATCCAATCTCTCCGATGAGAATAGGGAGTAGAGAAATACAGATTATACCTAATTCAGAAAAGTTGTGGTTATGTATTATGAGATATGCTACATAACAAGCAGTGAAAGTGCTACATGTACCTGTTAATAAAC
>JAYVRD010000227.1:0-5180 GCA_043776595.1 Chitinophagaceae bacterium
ATCATTAAAATCAATAGATGGTAGAAGCATCAACTGCACCATAAGTAATGCAGTTGAAGGACAGTTAAAAGTACGCTTACCACAACCTATGGCACCAGGCATTTACTTATTACAAGTATCATCTGGCACAAAGCAATGGATAGAGAAGATAGTGGTGAGGTAATGAATAGGATACTCCGCACCCTTACGCCCCTTTCCTTAATTGGAGAGGGGCTTTTTTTAACCCCCTAAGAAATAGAAATGATGTTTGCTGAACATACATTTTTTACGACCTTTCGCATCTAAATTTTTGGAGTGAAAAAAATATTGCCTCTATTATTGGCTATTGCTACTGGCTTATTGTTATGGCTGTCTTGGTTGCCTACAGAATGTACCTTCTTAATTTTTATTGCTTTTGTACCGTTATTAATTGTTGCAGATAAAATAACCAAACGCCTGCATTTTTTTTGGTACACATACACAGCCATGCTAGTTTGGAATAGTTTAACCACTTGGTGGCTGTGGAACTCTACACCAGAAGGTGCCATTGGTGCTATAGTAGCCAATAGCTTAATTATGTGTTTGCCTTGGTGGGGCTATAATATTTTTAAAACAAAATTTAACAAGCCAGTTGGCTATACTGCCTTACTAGTGTTTATCATGTTGTTTGAATACATACATCTTAACTGGCAACTGAGTTGGCCATGGCTAAATTTAGGAAATGTTTTTGCTAACCAACCGAGTTGGATACAATGGTATGAATATACAGGTGTAAGTGGTGGTACACTTTGGATAATAGTGGTGAATGTGTTGGTTTTTGGTTTGTTTGAGAAATGGAAAATAGAAAGTAATAAAAGGAAAATTATAAATAGTATCAATGTTTTTGCTGCTGTTCTAATTCCAGTTTTATTGAGTGTATTCATTTTAGCTAAAGAAACAGTTGTAACTATAATCCCTAAAGTACAAACCAATATAGTTATCGTTCAACCCAATATAGATCCTTACCAAAAATTTGAAAACATCTCTATCGCTCAGCAAATTGAAAAACTAATTTCATTATCAGAACAAGCTGTTGATAGTGCCACACAATTAGTGCTTTGGCCCGAAACTGCTTTATCGGCTAATATTTCTGTAAATGATATTACTACATCCAATGTTTACAAAACTGTTTTTGATTTTGCAAATCGCCATCCAAAACTTACATTACTTACAGGTATTGAAACCAATACAATTTTGGGTTCAGAAAAAACAACAGCTTCTGCACGAAAAACAAGCCAAGGTATTTATTACGATTCTTACAACGCTGCTATTGCCATTCATGCCCATGAAACAATACAGCTATACATTAAAAGTAAATTAGTACCTGGTGTAGAAACCCTGCCTTCTTTTTTAAATATCTTGGCACCTATTTTTGAAAAATTTGGTGGCACAACAGGTGGCTACGCAAAAGACACAGCAGCAAAAGTTTTTATAAATACTGGCAATGCTTACATAGCTGCACCTATTATTTGTTATGAAAGTATTTATGGAGAATATGTAAACAGCTATGTACAAAAAGGTGCTAATATTTTAGCCATCATTACCAACGATGGTTGGTGGGGCAATACACCAGGGCATAAGCAACATTTGGCTATGGCAAGTCTGCGTGCCATAGAAACTAGGCGTTGGGTAGCACGTAGTGCTAACACTGGTATTAGTGCTGTAATAAATCCTTTGGGAGAAATAGTACAACAAACAAAATGGAATGAAGCAACCGTAATGAAGTACAATATACCTATTAGCAACTACAAAACATTTTATGTAAAGCATGGAGATTATTTGTACAAAATGGCATCGGTTATTGCAGTGTTGATGATAACGTGGAATTTATTTTTATGGATGAAGAAGAAATTTAATAAAGCATAAAATGAGACATCAATTCACTTATAAAAACACAAGTGTTACTTATCACAAAGAAGGGAAAGGCAAAACTGTTGTTTTGCTTCATGGATTTGGAGAAGACAGCACAATTTTTAATAAGCAAATCGAATTTTTAAAAACGTTTTGCTCTGTGCTTGTGCCAGATTTGCCAGGCTCTGGCAAATCTGAATTTAATAATGAATTGATTAGTATCGAAAGTTACGCAGCTTGCATATTGGCTTTACTACAACAAGAAAAAATTGAAACTTGCATCATGCTTGGCCATAGCATGGGTGGCTATATTACTTTGGCTTTCGCCGAATTGTATGCTGATAAATTAAACGGCTTTGGTTTATTGCACTCCACAGCATTTGCAGATAGTGAAGAGAAAAAAGAAAACCGCAAACGTGGCATTGAACTAATAAAAGAGTATGGTGGTTATGCTTTTTTAAAAACAATGATACCCAGTTTGTTTGGTAAAAATTTCAAAGAAGCGTTTCCAGAAATAGTAGCATCATTGATAAATAATAGTAAGCAATTTAGTGTAGAAGCATTACAACAATATTATGCTGTTATGATGAACAGAAAAGATAGAACGAATGTTTTGCAAAGCAACCCACTACCTGTTTTATTCGTTTTGGGTACAGAAGATATAGCTGCACCATTAAATGATGTACTAAAGCAAACGCACTTGCCTTTATGTTCGTACATTCATGTATTGCAAAATGTTGGGCACATGGGCATGTGGGAAGCAACAGAAAAAATGAATGATGCAATAGGGGTGTTTGTAAATAATGTACAAGAAGAAAATTAATAGAAGATTGAACGATGTTATTTTTTCTTTTGTTTACAAACTGTAGAATATAAATTGAGCTGCGGTTGCGTCGCACATTTTAAGCTGTAGAATATCTATTGAGCTTTTTTCGAAGCGTAGGCTTGGGTAAAGAAATTCAAGAGTAATGTTTGTAAGCCAGCTTGTAGAAGTTGTAAACAGCAATAATCATTTTATCCAAGCTTATTTAGTAATGTATCATTTTATGCATATTGTAATTGTTCATGAAAGTATAAAAAGTACAAGAGTGATTGTTTTAATCTCTTTCACTGAAAGAAAATAAAACAACAAATTAAAAATTGCAACTGAAGATGCAATAAAAAACCAATGCTAGCTACCAAAAAAATATTTCTTAGATGAAGAAACTCTTCTTCATAGCTTTAATAGCAATGGCTGCAATGCCTGCCTTTGCAAGGCATGTTGCTGGTGGTGAATTATTTTATGAATACATCGGTAGCAATGGTAACAGTAGTAGTTATAGAGTTACTTTAAGGTTATTTAGAGATTGCCAATCGAATGGGCCATTGCTACAAAACGAACAAGTAACTGTTGGCGTTTATCAAGGTATAAACTTGTACACTACACTTGCGTTGCCTATACAAGGTGGCGTAAATACTATTCAACTAAATACAGCAGCATTGCCTTGCTTAATTGGTGCACCTACTGTATGCTACGAAGTTGCTATTTACAGTGCCACTATCGATTTGCCTAATAATGCAGTAGGTTATACACTGGCACGTTATGGTTGCTGCCGTATTAATAACATCAATAACCTTACTGGAAATAGTAGTAATATTGGCAGTACTTATGTAACTAAAATTCCTGGTACAAATCAATTACCTACTGGTTATAACAGCAGCCCACAGTTTAATGTACGAGATACGGCTTTGGTATGTAGTAGCAAAAATTTTAGCTTAGATTTTGGTGCGTTAGATATAGATAATGATACACTCACTTACTCTTTTTGCGATGCTTACAATGCCCCCAATGGCAGCAATAACCAGCCTCCAAGTTCTACATTAACCTTAGATCCATTGCCATATAGTTCTCCTTTTTTTGGTGCAAGTCCGTTGGGTCCAAACGTGATTATTAATCCCGTTACAGGTATTATAAGTGGCTTAGCACCTGCACAGGGGCAGTATGTAGTATGTGTGTGTATTACCGAATGGAGAAATGGTAAAGCCATTAGCGAACATAGAAAAGATTTTATTTTAAAAGTACAGAATTGTGATATTATTGATGCACAACTGCCCGATAAAATTGTAAACTGCAAAGACTTTAATGTGTTTTTTGAAAACCAATCATCAAGCAGTGCTATTACATCTTACACTTGGACGTTTGGCGATGGTGGCATTTCTAACCAAGCAACAGTTACACATACGTATGCCGATACTGGAAAGTACAAAGCCAGTTTATTTGTTACTGGTCCTAACAGTTGTACAGGTATGGATAGTACAACAGTGTATGTATATCCGGGCTTTACACCCAATTTTAATTTTAATGGAAGTTGCTTTCAAACGCCTTATCAATTTGCCGATGCAACTACTGCTGCTTATGGGTTTGTAAATACTTGGAGTTGGGATTTTGGAAATCTTTTATCCACTACTGATACTTCTACCAAAAAAAATCCAAGTTATTTATATCCTAGTGCTGGCAATGTAAATGTGCAGTTGATTGTAAGTAGTAGCAAAGGTTGTATTGATACCATAACCAAAACAATTGCTATAAAAGATAAGCCAACACTTACACTACCTTTTAGAGATACTTTAATTTGCAGCATTGATACATTGCCACTTAAAGCTTTGGGCAATGGTACGTTTAGCTGGCTACCTAATTACAATATAGTAAATGCCAATACGGCTAACCCACTGGTATTTCCTAAAGACACTACTACCTACATCGTAACTCTAAATGAAAATGGATGTACCAATACCGATTCTATAAAAGTGAATGTGCTAAATTTTATTACAGTAGATGCTGGACGAGATAGTAGCATTTGTAAAACAGATGCTTTTTACCTAAACCCTATAAGCCATGCTTTACAATATGTATGGACAGCTTCAACTGGTGAAATGGTGCAGCCTATAAAATATCCATTAGTAAAACCGCTTGTCAACACCATCTATTTTGTAACGGCAAATTTGGGTAAATGTCAAGATAAAGACTCAGTATTTATTAAACCCATACCTTACCCACAAGCCAATGCTGGCAGGGATACTGAAATTTGTTTTAGCGATAAAATAAAATTAAATGGAACCATTGTAGGTAGCAGTTTTGTATGGAGCCCATTGTACAATATACAAAATGCCAATACCCTTACGCCAACTGTTGGCCCTAAAGTAAATACCATTTACATACTTACTGCAAAAGATACTTTAGGTTGTCCAAAACCAAGTAACGACAGTGTTTTAATAAAAGTAATACCGCAAGTAAAAGTATTTGCTGGCAGAGATACGAGCATTGTAATAAA
>JAYVRD010000228.1:0-5176 GCA_043776595.1 Chitinophagaceae bacterium
TTTTATATTGGCAAAATTTTTAATGGTGGGTATAGCAGTATAAGACGGAGGATGAAGCGTTATTAGCTCATTTTTATTACAAATTCCTTTTACTAATATGGTGCTATCATTAATCATTAAGACTTGGGTTATATATTCTTTATTATCTAACCAATCACTATAGATATATTCATTTGATTGTGCTTTGGTTGTACCTATGAAGCACAGAAGGGTTAATATCGGTAGGAGTAATGGTTTCAAAAAGTTAGTTCTTTGTGGTAGTAGTATTAGGAACTGCTAGTTTTAATTTGTTTACCTCGGTTTGTAATAAAGCTAGTTTTTTATTTTGCTCAATTAGATACAAAGTCAATTCCTCAATTTTCTTTAATAAAATCCCTTGATTATCTCCTACATCAATGCCTTTATCTTCTACCTGTTTGGCAGAAGGAACATCAGGTAAATGATTATTGGTTTTGATGAATAGCTCTAATTCTTCTAATGAACGGAGTTTGTAGTTTGGCTTAAAAACATAGTCAGGCCAGTTGCCATAAAGTTTTACAACTGCTTTTGTAAAAAGTGCTGAGCCATTTACAGCTAAAGAATATAGTTTTGCTTTATCAACGTCTGTAGCACCGATTAATACCCTTCCATCGTGTGTAATTCTCATTCTCTCTATAGCGTTCGTATTCTGAGCAGCTGTGCTGAATGTAATATCTGAATAAGTGGCCAGGGTTGAACTTACGCCTAGTGATATTTTGTTGTTAAAAAGTGTTCCATTACCACGGTTTGTAATGTTTAATGCTTGACCTGAAAAAATGTACGCATCATTTGCAACCAAACCATCATTACGAGTATCGGTTCCTGCTATTAGTATTTTAAAATCCTCGCCAGTTAATCCTTGGCTAAGTATTATTTGTGCATCGCCAGCACTTTGATAGTGATTACCACTAACACGTAGTGTACTTGGTTGAGATTCTGTTCCAGCATCTACTATGTGCAACATAGATTGAGGATTTACTGTTCCTATACCTACTCTCCCGCCAAAATATGATTTTGCACCACTAGGTGCATAAAAGCTGTAATTGTTTGTTGCATCTGTTACATCACTAAATACGCCATAATTTGATGTAGCATTTCCAGCCTTAAAATAACCGCTAATATTTTGAGAAGATGCTCCTAATACTGTTGCATGTATTGCAAAGAGGCTTCCTGTTGTAGCATTTTGAGCAAACCTACCTGCAATACCATCTGCTGTATAGTCAACTACAGTTAATTTATACGATGGGTTGGCTGTACCTATACCAAGATTTCCATTTGCCGCAACGGTCATTCTAACTTCATTACCTGTGAAAAATTGATGATAGCCACCATTACCTGCTGTATAAGCAAATCTCCCATCCGAATTTCTAAAACCAAAACCATAACTATTATTGCTTTCGGATGTGATTGCGGCATAGTCGTCAAATAGTCTAATCTTATTCGAACTGCCGTTTGTATAAGTATTAGAACCCAATGATAATTGTGAGAGGGGTGTAATAGTTCCTATACCTAATTTTCCGTTTACTGTTGCTGAGCCTGCGGTTAAGGTAGATGCATATATATTGCCAGTGGATACATCATTAGCTTTTAACCAACCAAAATCATTTATATAATCTACTTGGGTGTTACTACTGTTAATCGGTGCGTCATTAACAGCCCATCCCGTGTACCATGAGGCATCTTCATTAAAACCATTGGCGTAAGCGGTAATATCAAACCTAGTATAAGCTATCAATTTGTCTAAGTACATAACAATATACCCGTTCTCCGATGCCAGATAAATACCTGGTTTAAATCCGCCCGATGAAGAAGCAGTATAATTTTGAAAACCACTGCCACCAGCATACCAGGAAACCTGTATATTAACGGAACTTGCATTACCATAATCATAGCCTTTTATATACACAGAAGTCATATTCTCATTACTTATAGGTATGGCAGTAGTAATTCTCAAAGCATTTGTAATACTGGTATTTACATAAAATGTCATTACATTATATTGACCCTCCATACTATTACTTACTGTCTGTGTATGAGCAGTAATTACAAAACAAATCATTGATAAAAAAAATATCTTTTTCATAGTAATCATTTTAAATAAAATGGGCGTATTAAAAGGCTGTGATGTCACTAATAGTTTTAGTGATTAGTTTAATGATGATTTGCGGCGGACATTATTTTCAACAGGAATAGAAAAGAAGGGGACTTCAGGTATCGTTGCTGCATAAAACCTTCCCATTTCATCTATAAAGAATTTTTGACCTACTCCTGTTGCATCTTTATTTGAGCGTTTATTTGTGGATTCGTCGGTAAGCCAATGCATTAATGAACTTTGATTTGAGCCCGATCCTTTTCGGATAAACATCCCATCAGTTAATACTAATTTGCTAGCCAGTGGCTGATACAAAGCTTTAACCATTGCTTTATTACTATCTACATATCCATCCTCTCTAGATAAAACTGCTATTAGTTTAATCTTAGTCCCATATAAATTTATAAAGGAATCAATTAGACTTATTTGAAGTGAGTCACTCTTTTTACAGGGGGCAATAAAGAAGAGTATTTTACTTCCTTGATAATTGCTAAGATTAATACCTACCCCGTCTATATTGTTTACTGAAAGGGAATAAAGCGTAGATGTTTGTTGAGAGTAATTTTGTGCTTGAATACCATTGTACAATAACAAAAATGTTAGCAGAAAGAGGCTCATTTTTTTCATATTTATACCTTTTAAATTGATTTATTTTTTAAAATTCATACCCCACTCTCCACTTCAATGCTTCGGGTCTTGGTGTTTGGTTATAACTCATAAAATCCCATAACAGTTGCAGCTTGGTGGTTTTCTTGCCAAGTTTCAATTTCTTAGTAATGCCCAGTAAGCCACTTTGCTGCCACGGCAATACATTGCTATAGACGTCGCTGAGTCTATTATAGGTTTGGAATAGTTTTGTTCGTAGCCGACACTTACCTTCTAATTACTTTTTATCTTGTAGTCTAGGTAACTCCTATTATTCTGATTCTATAATAAACGTAGAGAAGTTATTTGATATAACAAAATTATCTTTTTGCAAACTGTATTGAAGTTGCAACATGTACAATATTTAATATGCATGTAATGTAAGTAGGTGAATGTTTGAGGGGTAATCTGCAAGGCAATTAGCACGTGATATAGAAGTAACAAAAGATACTGCATGGAGAATAATGATGCAGATTAGAAAGGCTTTTATTGACCAAGACGAACTATTGGAAGGTATAATTGAAGTTGATGAAACCTACAATTGGAGGCAAGAATAAAAATCATCATAAGGATGAGAAAACAGAAGGTGGGCAAGGTTGTGGCGGCGATGACAGAACTGCCGTTGTTGGAATATTGCAACTTGATGCTAACTAAAGGCTCAAGAGGTTAAAGACGTATCGAAGAAAACATTGCATGGCATTATTATTAAGCAAAATGTTAAGCAAGGTTCCAATATTATGACAGAAGAATGGAAGTCTTATAATGGGCTTGCTATGATGTAAGGACATTCAATATGTCTAACACGCAATGAAAGAATACGTAAATGGTACTAGTCACACGAATACCTTGGAAGGTTTTTGGAGCTTGTTGAAACGTGGCGTAATCGGACAATATCACTATGTAACACCAAAATACCTAAACAAGTAAATTGATGAGTTTTATTAGGTACAACAACCGTAAAGCTGAACCAGCTAACATTTTTACTGAAATAATTACAAATGGTCTTTTAATTAGATAATCATACAAATTCAAAACAATGGCTAGAATTAAAAAAGAGGTATTACCTCATGTACAATATGGTTCAGCCGATAAACCTTTTCATATTGAAGATTTTGACATTCCTTGCTATGTCCTTAGTGATAACAGAAGGGTATTAACACAAAGGGGGCTAGCTAACGCTTTGGGCATATCTACAGGCGGAGGTCGTGGAGGCTTGCACCGAATAGCACAATTTATAGCCTCAAATCAACTTAAGCCATTGATTTCTAACGAACTAAAAGAGTGCATGAAAATCCAATCGAATTCACCTCTTTAACTAGTGAGGCAAAGGGATATGAAGCCACAATCTTGGTTGATATATGAGATGCCGTTATCGAAGCAAAGAAAAGGGGTGTTTTACAAAAATAACAAGCACACATTGCTGAAAAGGCTGAATTGTTGATAAGGGCATTTGCCAAAACCGGTATAATAGCATTTGTAGATGAGGCAACAGGATACCAAGAAGTAAGGGAAAAAACAGCACTTAAAGAGTTTCTAGAAAAATTTATGAGAGAAGATAAATGGAAATGAGTAAAAACATTTCCAGATGAATTTTTCGAGGCTATTTTCAAGATGAAAGGTTGGAATTGGGCTACTGCTATAAAAGGTCAAAAACCCGGTGTGGTTGGCACATATATTAACAATTATGTTTGGGCAAGAATTGCATCTGGCGTCCTATCTGAATTAAAAAGGGTAAATCTAAAAGACGATGTTATTGGGAAAAAGAAAGGGAAAAACCCACAATTCTTAGATGTTGATTTTGGTCACCCTAAATTGAAGGAACATTTGACTGTCTTAACAATGTTTGCGAAGTCCGCATTTTATAATTGGGGTAACTGGCAGCGAATGGTTGAAAGAGCGTACCCAACTTTTGATAAAGATGGAAGCAGGAAACAAGAACTTGATTTTCCTGAGTAAGATTAACAATAATTAGAAAACCACAGGCTGCAGCTATGCAGCCTTTTTTTATTGTAATTATCCATTAGATTTGTTCGCCAACTGATAGCTTCTTTCCTTGGGAGAAAGCCCGTTGCTGGCGGTTATTAATTCGTAGTTCCGTAAACTGGAACTAATACTTATACCAATTAAGCGTTATGCCTTTGGTAAAAGAATGCGGGTGACAGAACACCTCTCATACACGGATATGAATAACAAAGAAAAGCCCAGCTATATGCTGGGCAGAGTCATCCAATGGATGACAATTATCAAGCTGGGTTTAAGCATCTACCGAATGTTTTAGGTAGATGTGTATGGTAGGAGTGTCAGCCCTACTATATTTTTCATAAAGGTATTCCTATTAGTGTTTACCTAATGCCAAATATTATTTTCTACCTTTATTTATGACATTACTTAAAAAATTTATACACTTGTATAGAGATAGAG
>JAYVRD010000229.1:0-5137 GCA_043776595.1 Chitinophagaceae bacterium
AGCCTCTAAAAACTATGAAAGGCTCAATGAATCATCAGTAGCAATAGTGCATTTATCAGCTATAAGGATTATGCTAAATCGTTTTTAGACAGCTTCTTATAAAAACATTTTTCTGCATTTTATTTGCGTAAAGGTTTTTTTTCTCAGCTGAGTCTCACGAAGCATAGAAAACTGTGTTGGCGTGGGCTCTGATATGGTGACCAATGAAAAAATTAACGATAAACAAATTTATACTTGCTACATCAAAAGATGGCTTCGTAAACTCGCAAAGACAAAAACACCTCACTACCTCACTTTCAACATCGTTCTCACCTGCTGTGTAGCCATGTTTTGAAAACGTGCATAGTACACGCCACTTGGTAATGCACCACTATCAAAAACAACTGTGTAGTTGGTTGGTGTTCTTCACTTCGATCTTCGCCAATGTTGGGTGTTTTGCACCAACATTGTATTTCTTTCTCAGCAGAGTCTCACGAAGCATAGAAAACTGTGTTGGCGTGGACTCTGATGTGGTAACCAATGAAAAAATTAACGATTAACAAATTTATACTTGCTACATCAAAAGCCCAATCTTCATTCATAGCTAAACATGTGCAATACTTCGGCTATGCTTTGTACAGGCTGTACCAAAGTTAATAGCACTACAAAAGCTGGCTACATAAAAAGATTGCTTCGTAAACTCGCAAAGGCGAAAACAGCTCACTACCTCACTTTCAACATCGTTCTCACCTGCTGTGTAGCCATGTTTTGAAAACGTGCATAGTACACGCCACTTGGCAATGCCCCACTATCAAAAACTACTGTGTACGTGCCAGCAGTATATTCTTTGTCGGTTAGGTTTTTTAGTACACGCCCTGTGGTATCTATTATTTGCACAAGTGTGTGTCCACCAGCAGTTACAAACGTAAGGTTGGTAGAGGATGTGAATGGATTGGGGTAATTAATTATTAAAATATGGCCACTATTATTGGGGTTGGCAGTACGGCATGCCAAAGCATTAACTAATGGTAGTGTTTGGAAATTTTTGAGCATGATTTGGTTGAGTGCAGTTTCGCTTACACATAACCAATTGGCTAGCATGGTAGCATATACACTTCTAAAATCGTACTGGTAGGGTATATTATCGTTTACATTGGCATTGGCTGGTAGGCTTGGTGCATTGCCCAATACACCTGGTATTACTTGTGTGCCAAATACAAACATGGGTGCTGCACTACCATGATCTGTACCACCACTGGCATTGCTTTTTATACGTCGTCCAAATTCAGAAAAAGTTAAACCCATTACTCTATTATCTACACCTAAAAATTTTAAGTCGTCTTGAAAAGCTTTAATGGCATCGCTTACATTTTTTAGCAGTGCTGCATGTGTGCCAGTAGTAGTATCTGTGGTATTTACTTGGCTGGCATGGGTATCAAAACTACCATAGCTTACCATGTACACTCTTGTTCTTAAACCACCTTTTACAAGGCGTGCTACAATTTTAAGTTGGTCGGCAAGTGAGTTATTGGCTGGGTAAGTTGCTTGCTGTGTAACTGCATTGGCTGCATTTTTTACCACAGTAGCGTATTGCTGTGTTTGCTGTGCCATTTGCCTAATATAGCTTAACTCTTTGCCAGCAGGGGTATTGGGTGCTGCATCTTGCACACCATTTAGTAAGTTGTAAAAATTGGTGGGGTTGCTTATACTCATGCCCATATTTACCGATGGGCCTTGTAGCGTAAGTGATGTAACAGAACCAATTTGTATAGCCAAAGGATCCGTCATGGTACTGTTAGGATAACCATTAGGAAAATTGGGATACTCGTTGGTTAAATAACGGCCAGCCCAACCGGTATTTACTAGTTGGTTACTATCGCTAGCACTCATCCAAATATCGGTAGCACGAAAGTGTGAAAAGTTGGGTGTTGGGTAGCCTACAGCATTTATTACTTGTAGCTGTCCATCATCGCTCATGGTACGTAAGCCAGTCATGGCGGGGTGTAAGCCTACTTTTTTTGTGCCGTAAACAGGTAATACTTTATCCTCGGGTATATAAATATTTTGCCTTGCAGCTACGTAGCTACTAAAATTTTCTAAGGGCACTACCATGTTTAAGCCATCGTTTCCTCCAGTAAGTTGAACGATAACGAGTACATGGTCTGTATCGGTAACAGGGTTTAATAATGCTTGCATTAGTGGGCTACTATCGGCCCCAAAGGCTTTTAGTGACAAGCCACTAAGTATGGATGGTAGTACAACACCTGTGGGTACTGCGTTTCGTAAAAAATCTCTGCGTTTCATGCAAAAAATTTATGAGTTAAGCAAGTTGATATTCTGAAAGGTTCATGAGGTATTTGTATAAATCTCTGAGCCTAGTTTTTACAATATTGGCATTAGCGGTATCGGTAGGTACTGCTATAAATTGTACCCAAGCGTTTGTCCAATAATAATCGCTGGTTTGCCCACCTAGTAAAATATCTTTTTTTATTTGGTCTCTTGATGTTTGAGATAGTGGAATACGAAAGAGAATTTTAATAGAATCCGTTAATAGCAAATTAGGATCTTGTGGGCTGGGCAATGTTTTTGCAAACTCACTACCATCTACTACAATTTTTTTACTATTGAAGGTGTAACCACTAACAATTAAGGTGTCGGTAAATTGATTGCGTTTAGGTAATGTATCGGCGTTAATCCAAATTTCGTAAAACTGTGGTTCTTGGTAGTAGGCTTTCCATCCACTAACATCTGGCGGATCGCCAATACTTTGCTGCATATTGGTACCCCAACTAACTAAGTAGTTCCATAAACCATAGTTGCTTACATAATCTGTATCGGGCTGAAAGACAACTTTAAACTCACGACACATACCCACAATTTTATCTATTGGGCTTTTTATTAGGCAGCCTTGGTTGAGTGAGTCAAAAAAATGTTCGCTTTTAAGTAGGGTGCTTAATACTGGTTTTACATCCCAATTGTTATTGATTAAAATAGTAGCCAACGGAGATATTACATTAGCTTCTACACTTGCATCTATGTTGTAATACACAAACCACCTATATAGCCTACGGCAAAGGTATTTGGCAATTTCGGCAGATGATTGTGGTGCTGTTAACATCATGTTGAGCATGTTGTTTATTTCTGTATCGCCACCTGTAGCACCTGTTTGCCCAGCAATAATGGTGTTGTTGTAAAATGCAGAAAATTGTTTTGCAGTAGTATCGTGTCGGGATGCTGTAAAATAAGAAGTAAAGGTGGTAGCATCATTTCTCCAACCAGTAAGCACTTTGGCGGCAGCTTTTACATCTGCTTCGGTGTATAAAGAATTTGGACTTTTGCCACAACAAAATAATTCTTGTAATTCTCTACCATAGTTTTCATCTGGTGCTGTAGAAGTGTTCACTTGTCCATTAAGATACACCAGCATGGCAGGGTCTAGCGTTACATTTTTTACAAGCGTTTTAAAATTGGTCAAGCAATTGGCACGTAGCATAGCATGGTGCTTATATACATAGTTACCATTGCCAACATCGTTGGTTTCGGTACTAAAATGATTGTGCCAAAAAAGGGTTAGTTTTTCTCTGATGCTTCTGTCTTGATTGATCATGACACCCATCCACCATTTTTTAAATGATGCCCTGCGACGAGATTGAATACCTCCATCTACGTTGTAATCATTAACCCATGTAGTACCAGCAGCAATGGCTGTATCGGGTTGGGTAATAATACCTACATTATCATATTCCTTCACAGGAGGGTTGGGCAATGCTGCTGTTGGGTTAAGCAATTCATCTACCGCCTGAGAGATGGTTTTGGCTTTGAAATAATCAATATCTGATTTAGCAGCACCAAACATGGTACGTTTTAAAAGATGGATGACTTCGTTATCTGTCCAAACGCCAGTGTATGGGTTTAAGCCACTGTTTGTTCTGCTACCTTGCCCAATGCCTGGTGTTGCAAAATTGGTATTGGGTGTTTTCTTTTGTACTGGAGCAGTTAAAAATTCCCTTCTATCCATAACAAATATTTTAAGGAGTGAATGACGAAGAAGTTATCGCTTAGTTTAAGCAATCAATTAATTGATGGTAAAGTACGGATTAGATGGAATAAACAAAACTATTGTTTAAAATTATTTGAAATTTTAAGGCAAACTAAAGGGTTTGCATATAAATGCAAGCACACAGATAACATGGGGTAATACGAATACACATAGATTAATCTTGGTATGTTGAATTTAGATAGATTGATTCTAAAATAGCATGCGTATACATAATTGATGATTAACAATGGTGGGCAAAGCTGAATGGATAATATACAGATGAAGGGCTGCTGGATGGTAGCGGTAGCTACACGACGAAGGAGTGTACTACAAGCGTACAGCCAGAACTACAGCTTGGTACTGGGCGAAAGGCTTAACAGCCTCAAAGTAATATTTTATTAGATTTTTTAGTAAAAAGCAGCATTTGTTTGGAGTAATTGTCTAATTTTATGGGTACTCTTTTACGATACTACATGATTGAACAAACTTTAATTACAGGTTGTATTCATAACGATCCTGCTTCGCAAAGGGAATTGTATAACTGTTATAGCCCTAAGATGTTGAGCGTATGTTATCGGTTTGCCCATAACCGAGAGGACGCTGAAGATATGTTGCAGGAAGGATTTATTAAAGCATTCTCGCAAATACATCAATACAGAAGTGAGGGTGCTTTGGAAGGATGGATAAGAAGAATTGTGGTACACACTTGTATCAATGTACTCAAAAAGAATAAAAAATTCTCGGACAGTGTTGATATAACTTTTGCAGGGGGGATAGGAATAAGAGAAGAAAGCATACCCTCTATTATGCAGGCGAAAGAAGTGGTGGAATGTATAAGGCTGCTGCCACTGGGTTACAGAACCGTTTTGAATCTTTATGCAATTGAAGGATATTCTCATAAAGAAATTGGCAATATGCTGGATATTGAGGAAAGCACCAGCAGGTCTCAATATACAAGGGCGAAAACAATGCTGGAAGATGTTTTAATAAAGAAAAAGATATTGACACCGCCAAGAGAAAAAGGAGCAGCAAATGCTTCGATGGCGGCAATGTAAAAATAAAAATTACCAAAACCTGATAACGATATTTAACAGTAAGACGCTTGTGATAAAATGGAAA
>JAYVRD010000230.1:0-5098 GCA_043776595.1 Chitinophagaceae bacterium
CCAAAAGGAAAAGGGTTTAAATGGCCCAAGCTAGAGGAGTTGTACCAATTCTTATTTGCCAAAGGTTTTGATGGTGCACATGATGCCTTGGCAGATGTAGAAGCTACCAAAGATTGCTTTTTTGAGTTGCTGAAACGAGGACATATTTCTTTAACCATAAACTCAACTATTTAACATGACAAAGATTAAAATTGAAATCAAAAGCAGATGGACAGGCTCTATCATTTTTGAGTACGAAAAGGAAAACAATACTATCAAAGAAACCTTAGAAGAAGCTGTAAAAGCTGGTGCTTCACTTGATGGTGCTTCACTTGATGGTGCTTCACTTGATGGTGCTTCACTTGATGGTGCTTCACTTGATGGTGCTTCACTTGATGGTGCTTCACTTGTAGGTGCTTCACTTGTAGGTGCTGACTTGGAGCCTATAAAAAATGATTTGTTTGCCGTTTTGCTTCCAGCAATTTCAGAAATTTCAACACTTAAAGCTGCGATACAAAATGGTGAAATTGATGGATCAGTTTATTCTGGTTGTTGTTGCTGCCTTAATGGAACACTTTGCAAAAATGCTTCTATAGAAGTTTATAATAGGCTAAAGAAAATAAGACGTGCAAGCAGACCGATTGAAAAGTTTTTTGCTGCCATCAAGCCTGGCGATACACCCGAAAATTCTCAGTTCTGCAAGATTGCTATGGAATGGATTGAAGAGTTTGAAATGTATATTCAACCTCCTACAACAGTGTAGTTCTTAGATAGAATTTAGGACATCCAGTATTTTAATTCTTTGCGTTTGTAGGTAAGTGGATACTAGCATTGGTGATTTTTCAACCACTATAAAAATGAAGCAACTACGCTGACGATTGGCAACAGATTCCAATTAGCGGCCACGGCGAAACAGTGGCACTTGGAGAGGTGGCGGAATTGGTAAACGTTTAAGGCATAGCAATGAAACAAACAAGCTGCTGGTTGCAAACTGTGTAGAGCATGTTAGTAATTGTGTTTAAAGCCTTGCAAGTTCGAGTCCTGCCCTCTCTACTGTTTCATAGGCAATGTTTGTTAGAGAAAACGGAGGTGTATTTCTATACTGCCTCCTCTTTTAAAAAAGTCATTAAAAACCGTACAATATGAGTAAAATAATCATTACTAAAGGCAAGTTGTTAAAAGGAGATAAGGTGGTATGCTTTTACAACAAGCAGGACAGCTTAGATACTAAGCCTACCGAATGTGAGGAAACCCACCACGAAACCCCTCACCAAGATTTACGCAATGCTTTTGCAAAGCTTGCCATTCATTCTGCACTTATAGGCGAGTTTGTAAGCTATGCCATGGTGCCAGATATAAACAATACTCCACCCAAACTATTTGAAGGATTTGTAGTAACAGGCTTTACACGTACACTAGGAGACGATGAAGGTGTGATGCTGAGTGCATACAAAACTTTACGCAGTGGTAAAATTTTACAATTCAACACACCATTAACCAGATACGAAGATGGTGGTGAACATGCTTATAAATACATGGATAAATTGATAGAGGATGTATCCACTTGTGAGAATGAGTTGGTGCAGTATCTAAATGGAAAGAATGGTCCTGATGCACAAGGCAAACTAGATTTTCCAGTTACTAAAATACAGGTGCTGCCCGATGAAACACCTAAGCCCAAAAAGCCTATAAAACCAACAAAGGCAACTGGTGGTAAGAAACCACCACAATCGCCTGAGAACCCATCAGGAGAATAATTTTTTAACTATAAAACAAAAACAATGACTGAAACAAAATTTGAAACGCTGCTATTAAGGCAACTCGTTCCATCGCCCACCAACCCACGTAAAAGCTTTGATGTGGTAAAAACCACAGAGCTTGCCGAAAGCATTAAAGAGAAAGGCGTACTGCAACCTATACTTGTAAGAGCCAAAGGCAAACAATATGAGATTGTTTGTGGTGAAAGAAGGTATAGAGCCAGCTGCATGGTAGAAACAATGGATAAAAAACGCAACACCATTCCTGCTATCGTTCGAGAATTGAGCGACCAAGAAGTAAGAGAAATGCAGTTAATTGAAAACTTCCAGCGTGAAGATGTTCACCCAATGGAAGAAGCGTTAGCCATAAAGTACGCTGTAGAAACAGGGCAGTACAATATGGAAGATTTGAGGCATAAAGTGGGTAAAAGCATTACCTACATAAAGCAACGAATGAAGCTGAATAGCTTAACCGAAGATTGGCAAAAATTATTTTTTAATGGCAATATCAACATTACCACAGCTTTACAACTCTCTCAGTTTACTGCAGACACACAAACACAGATTTTGGAAGATGAAGATGAACCTATTGAGGATTATTTGAATAATCCAGAAAATAAAATTGAATTTAGCAAATATCAGTTTAACAGGTATAAGGGCAATTTAAGCGACGCCACTTTCGATTTAGCTGATGAAAATTTAGTTCCATCGATCGGAGCATGTACTAGCTGCCAATTCAATACAAGTTGTGCTCAATTATTTCCAGACGATGCTACAGATGCAAGATGTACCAATGTGGCTTGCTTTGCTACAAAAACAGATGTGTTTTATAAAGCACAATTACAGATAGCTAAAGAAGATCCCTCAATCGTTTTTGGATCATTCCAATATGGTAATGAAACCAAAGAAACTACTCAGCTTGTTAAAGAAGGCTTTGAAGTATTGAGTGCAAATACTTTTACAACGTTACAACATCCAGACAAACCAGATTTTGAAGATTTTAAAACAGAATGGATAGATGAAAACGATGGTGAAATGAATGGCTGTGAAGAAGCTTGGCTTAAAGAATTGGATAGATACAATGAAGAAATGAAAGCGTATGAAAATGATTGCAATTCTGGAAAATACCTAAAAGCTTTTGTAGTAAATGGTAACAATAGAGGTACTTATGCTTACATAAAGCTAAATAAAAACCAAGCTGCAGCAGCTGGCACAAAGAAAATAGATGCTACCAGCGACACACTTACTGTAAAAGATATTGAAGAAGAGATTGTACGAATAAGAGAACGTGAAAAAAGAAACAAGCAGCTTGATGAAAACAAAATTTGGGAGGAATTAAACAAACACTTCAATCCTTTCCAAAATGCCAACTTACTTAAAGAAGAACTACAGCAATTTGAAAGGCAGGCTATCGTAAGAACTTTATACAATAAACTTAATTACAGTAATAAAAGCCACTTTAGGAAACTATTTTCTTTTAAAGGAAATGACTACGAAGGTATTAAAGATTTTACGCTGTTTGATGAAGTGAAATTTGCCCAAGCTCTACGCTTCTTTATGCTTTCTGAATTACCACCTACTGCATTATATCAGGGCTATGATTACAACGCAAAAGAATGTTTAGTAGTAGCAGAAAATTACTTCCCTAATGTGCTGGCTGATATTAAAGCCAAACAAAAAACAGCTACCGATAAGAGAGAGGCAAATATTACCAAAGCCATAACCGTACTGCAGACAAAAAGGAAAGCTTTGGAAGCAGAATTGAAATCCAAAAAACCTACGCCAAAAAAAGCAGCTAAGAAAAAATAAGCCCTATGAAAATTTGTAACGCCTGTAAGCAAGAAAAGCCAATGAATGATTATCACAAAAACATTCATAAGGTAGATGGTAGGCAAAACACTTGTAAACTCTGCATTGCATTAAAGGATAAGAAGCGTAGAAAAGTAAAGCAATACGAAGACCAGTTTTATTCCATCGTTTAATTTATGACACCAGAGCAACTCTTATACTACGAGAAATTACACAACCTAGTAACCCAGCATAGAACGGCACATTGGGATGCTAAAAAGTATCGTGGTAAGGGTTATTCAGAAAAAGAATACAGAACTGGTTTAGAGATCGACAAATTAGTAAGAGCAGAAAATTTAAAAAGACAAAGGGAAGTAAAAACCATTAATAGACAAACACAGTAATAGCCCAGCCAATTTTAAACACATGTACCAATTAAAGAACCAATGGCTAAGAATGAAGACAAGCTTAGTAATTTTTTGCCTATCAATCGCTCCTTCTTCAACCACTGGTTGTGGACAGAAGAAAGAGTGTTCTCCAATGCAGAAGCTTTCCTCTGGCTTATTGAAGAGGCGAGGTTTGAAGCTGCGGTGGCTACTATGCTGATAGGCGGCAAGATGATTAAATGGAATAGAGGCGAAATTCCTGCAAGCTTACGATACCTCGCAGATACTTGGAAATGGGAGAAAAACCGAGTTGACAGGTTTCTTAAAAAACTTGAAGCAGAGAAAATGATAAGTAGGCGTTTAGAAAATTGCCAAACCATTATTCGATTGACTAATTACGATGCACACAATAGTAAAAAAGGACAGCAAACGGGACACCTAAAATCAAGCCCAGTAAGCAACACAGAGGAGTTGCGGGACACCAAACGAGACAGCGACGGGACAGCGACGGGACAGTGGCAAGACAAAACTAATATAGTTAATAAGGGAGAAGAAGGGAAAGAAGAACATCCCGACGCAAAAGCGTCGCACACATTAGAAGACCAACAAAAATTTACTGAACTACAGGCTTGGATGTGTAAGTATGCGTCCAAAGTTTTAAAAATGGAAGAACAATTGACTTTGAATGAATTTGTAAAGCTGATAGCCAAAATGAGTTCTAAAGACTTGTGTGCTTTGATTTTACAAATGCACAATTGGAAACCCCTTTTGAAAAAAAATGTTTCCGTTTATCGTACTATTTTAAACTGGAAGAAAATGGCAGAAGAAAGGGAAACGCCTCAAGCTAGTATCAACCAAAACGACTATTTGAAACAAAGAGAGAGAGATGAACAAAGAACTAAAGAATTATCAAACCAATGATTTTGGAATGGGGAAAATGCCACCCTACGACAAGGAAATTGAGAAAGCAGTTTTAGGCAGAATAATGCTAGAGCCACAAGCTTTTGACATTGCCAATGAATTGCTTACTGCTGATGCTTTTTACTTACAAATCCATCAAACTATTTACAAAGCTTGTGTAAACCTGCAAAACAAGATGGCACCTTGTGATATGCTGATGGTGGCTGCAGAGCTGGTAAAAATGCAAAAGCTAGAAGAAATTGGGGGTGGTTATTACTTGGCTGAGTT
>JAYVRD010000231.1:0-5038 GCA_043776595.1 Chitinophagaceae bacterium
TTATGTCTAAATCTATTTTACTGAGAATAATCTGATAGGACATTTGTAAAATTTATACAAATATACACAATCGGAATTATTAAAGCATGCTAGTATAAAATCCTAGGTTGTATTGCCGAAACTCAAAACCGTTTTCGGATATTTTTTTAACCACTAGAAAATAAGACGATTAAAAAAATATAGCAAGTATGAAAGAGTAAAAACCTTCGTATATCTTTAAGTTGGTGGCAATTGCAAAAGTTACTCATGAAGAAAATAAAAGTTCTTTTATTAGGTCTTCTTTCTTTGACTACAGTTTACTGTTTCTGTCAACAACAATCAGTTGAACAAAAGTGGATAGTATTGTTGCTGGAATTAATAATTCTGACTTATTCCTTAAAATGTCATTTCTGCCGGACACCACGCTTTCCACAAGCTATTTTAGAGAAGATTATTATGTTGATAGGTATGGAAAAATTGCAAAGGTGAGGGATTTTCAAGGTGGTAATTTAGCTAAGGTAACAATCTATTATTTCTATCAGGACAAACTACTTAAAGTTGATGTTTCAATACTAACAGCTGACACAGTTCTTAATAGCAAAACTTTCTATTTTGACAATGGACGACCATTGACTGTTTCCAGGAAGCAGAAGAACACCGTCTCGTATTTTGTTGGCAAAGCAAATAATATTCTGAAGACGATTTATAACCAGTAAGCTTAATACAACTGCTGCCAACATTGTTTTTATAAAATTGTGGCTGGACGTTTTAAACTTCAACTTTTTCCCCTCGCAGAGTCTCCTTAGGGACTCTGTATTTTAGAGAATGGATTGATAAGTCTTTATAATTCTTTGTCCATTATTCTGCAATCATCGACTATGCATACTATTATTTGTCCTCATCAGTCTACTTCATAATAAAAGCCAAATCCTCATCCATAGCCAAACATGTGCGACGCAACAGTAGCTTAATAGATATTCTGTAGCTGGCTAACCCAAAAATACCCACAAAAGTTTTTGATGTGGCTAAATAAATTTGTGTTGCCCTTTGCCGTATGCTGTAAGGGCTTATTTTTGTTAGAAGCTTAAGAGGTTTTTATGGACACGAAGAAAATAGAACTGGAAATTGTTGCCTTATCGCATAGCATCACCCAAACCCACTCGTATGCAGTTGTACTGGGCGAAGTGAATGGATTACGCAGGTTACCCATAGTTATTGGTGGTTTTGAAGCCCAAGCTATTGCTGTGGCATTGGAAAGAATGCAACCTAGCCGTCCACTTACCCACGATTTGATGAAAAATTTTATGAATGCCTTTAATGTAGAGTTGCAAGAAATCATCATAAATGATCTGCAAGAAGGTATTTTTTACAGCAAACTAATTTGCACTACCGATAACGACACTGTAGAAATAGATAGCCGAACAAGTGATGCATTGGCCTTGGCTGTGCGTTTTGGCTGCCCCATTTATACTTTAGAACACATAATAGAGAGTGCTGGCATTTTAATGGATGACCAAGCTGCGGGCAAAAAGAAAAAATCGGAACCTGTAGGTATTGAAGAAATTGGCAGTGGTAGCGAAGACCTTAGTACCATGAATTTAGAAGAACTTCAAATACTGCTAAACGACGTGCTAGAGCATGAAGACTATATTAGGGCTATAACCATAAGAGACGAGATTAATAAAAGAAAGTAATCCCCTACACCCTAAAGGAGTAAAAAGTACATGATTGTTTTTCCAAATTGTAAAATAAATCTGGGGCTACACATTACCAGCAAACGTGCTGATGGTTTTCATAATTTGGAAACCGTTTTTTTTCCAGTGATGCTTAAAGATGCTGTTGAAGTGATTGAAAATAGCAAATGGGGAGTGGTAAATAGTGAGATGGAGAAAACCGTTGCCTTTACTTCCTCTGGCTTGGTGATAGATGGTGATGCCCACACTAACCTTTGTGTAAAAGCATACCACTTATTACTAAAAGACTTTCCTACGCTACCAACAATACAAATGCACTTGCACAAAGCCATACCTATGGGTGCTGGCTTAGGGGGTGGTAGTGCCGATGGAGCGTTTGCGCTACGATTACTTAACCAAAAATGTAAGCTCAACCTTACAGACGAACAACTAATTACTTATGCTTTACAGCTAGGTAGCGATTGTCCGTTTTTTATTACTAACAAGCCTTGTTTTGCCACTAGCAGAGGTGAGCAAATGGAAGTGATAGACTTAGATTTGAGTGCTTATAAGCTAGTATTGGTTAACCCCAATATTCATATAAACACCGGCTGGGCCTTTAGTCAAATAACGCCCTCAAACCTTACGAAAAATATAAAAGATATTATACAGCAGCCTGTAAGCCAGTGGAAAGATTTGTTGGTGAATGATTTTGAAGCACCTGTATCAAAAACTCATACTGTTATTGCAACTATAAAGCAACAACTTTATCAAGCAGGTGCTGTATATGCTGCTATGACGGGAAGTGGAAGTACCGTTTTTGGTTTATTTACTAAAGAAACCAGAGTTGAATTAGCAATTGATAAAAGCTACTGGCATAAAGAAGTGGAGATTAGTTAAACCAATCTTTTCCACTCCGTTTCTAAAATACTCATTTCAATATTGCTCCAATATTCATTATTATGTAGTAATACATCTCTATTTATACCTTCTATTTGCAACCCTGCTTTTTGATAGCATTTTACTGCTGAGGCATTGCTACTATAAACGCCCAAGCATATACGATGTAGCTTCAAATCCTCAAATCCAATTTTTAAAACGGCTTCAACCATTTGCCTGCAAATGCTTTTGCCTCTGTGTTCTTCGCTTACAAATACGCGTGTTATTCTGCCAGCTTTGTTGGTGGTGCTAATACCACCTAAAGAAATATGCCCCACTACTTCGTTATTTTCATCAATAGCTTTATAAATGAAAACATCAGACGTTTTAATATCGTTTGTATCTCTTAAATACCAACTTAAACTACTTTCAGATAAAGGAAAATTAAACATACGTCCACACCAATTGAGTAATAATTCTTCGGTATTCATCCACCCAATCAGTTGCTTAAAATCGGTAGGTTCAAAATATGCTAATGTAATCATTGGATGTAAAGTAAGGCATTTGTGTAAAGATGAACCCTGATAAAATTGTAAAGCTTACAACCAACAAATGTTATTTGTTTTTATAGATAGGAAAACAACATCGCCTATTGTACATGTAGGAGTAGAAGTATTAATGGTTATCTCATTTTCGTGTGCCATTATTTTTAACACATAATAACTGCCATAAAATAAAACTTGGGTAACTACACCGCTAAACATTTGTTCAGCTTCAGAAACAATACTAAACTGCTCGGGACGAAGCATTACTTGCTTACTATTTTTACTTGGCGGTAGTAAAAAATTTTCTACCATAGCAACATCTAATAAATTATATGCACCTAGCAATCCAGCTACATATTCATTAACAGGTTGGCTATACAATTGCTCTGGTGTGCCTTGTTGAATAATAGATCCATCTTGCATTACCATTATCCAATTTGCCCAAGACAAAATATCCAACGCATCATGCAATACCATAATACAAGTAATGTGAAGTTGCGTACCTATATCTTCTATTACTTGCTTCATAATTTTTTTGTGTACCATATCCAAGTTAGAAAAAGGTTCATCGAGCAATAGCAATTTTGGCGATGTACTTAGCAATCTTGCCAAAGCTATGCGTTGCCTTTCTCCACCAGAAAGCTCTTCTACCCTACGTTGCAGCAAATGTTCTATACGGCAAATGCTGTATAAAGTTTTGGCTTGTAGAGGCGTAAGTTTATTTGCGTACTCCAATAATTCATGTACGTAGTAGTTAAAACGCAATTCAAAATGCTGACTTAAATAAGCAACATCCATGTGCCCCGGCAGCAACTGAAAATCTGGACCCACTACTTTTTCTCCATTAAAAAAAATAGCACCCGATGAAGGCTGCACCAAGCTTGCCATCATTTTTAATAAAGTAGTTTTACCCGAACCCGTAGTACCAACAATAGCTGTTTTTTGAAAAGCTGGTATGGTAAAGTTGATATTACTAACCACCCAATTTTCCTTTTCTTGTTTGTAAAGATTTGATACTGCTAAGAATGCCATGCTCGAAAATAGATGATAGCTTGTTTGTACAAGAATTTATTACATTAAGAATTATATATGTAGCCAGCATTTGAATTTCTATTTAGCTGCGGTGGCGTCGCACATTTATAGCTGTAGAATTACTATGTAGCTTTTTATACCATTTGTTCTAAAACATTTCATTACTACAATTATTCTACGCAACAATAAAAGCTCAATAGTACTCCATAGTTTAATAGGTGCGACGCCACCGAAGCCCAATTTATATTCTATAGCTGGCTACAAAAAATTACTTGGGTAAATAACTACTCATTTCAATTTGATATTGCATGGCAATTTCTTGAGCATCTGATGCAAAATTTTCGCTGGAGCCTGCATAAATAATGGCACGACTAGCATTTATTAAAAGTCCACAATCTTTATTTATGCCATAGGCAGTTACTTCTTTTAAACTACCACCTTGAAAGCCAACCCCTGGTACTAATAAAAAATGTTCGGGTATTATTTTACGAATGTTTACCAACTCACTTGCTTGTGTAGCACCTATTACAAACATGAGGTTGTTGGGTGTACCCCAATTAGCAACAGTGGTTAGCACTTTCTCGTATAAAAACTCATTGTCAACTTTTTGAAGTTCAAAATCTTTTGCACCTTTATTACTGGTTAGCCCAAGCACAATGGCAAATTTATCTTCATACTCTAAAAAAGGACGTATAGAATCTTCGCCCATATAAGGAGCTACTGTTATCGCATCAAAAGGTAGTGTTTCAAAAAAAGCTTTGGCATATTGAGAGGATGTGTTGCCAATGTCGCCACGTTTGGCATCTGCAATTGTAAAGTGTGTTGCTGGTATGTAATGGAGCGTTTCTTCCATGGCTTGCCATCCTTTTATGCCCTGAGCTTCGTAAAAAGCTGTGTTTATTTTATAGCTTACACAATGGTTTTTTGTAG
>JAYVRD010000232.1:0-5001 GCA_043776595.1 Chitinophagaceae bacterium
TCTCGTATCGCTTGGGTCAAGTCCACGCCTTACTTCTTTGCCTTCGGCACGCCAAGTACGTTTTACAGTAAGTGCACCTGCTAGTTTAAAAAGCCTAGCAATAAAACTACCATTCATGGTTTCTTCGGCGGCTACAAAATATAAATTGGTAAATGGGTTAAGCAAATAATAAGGCACACCCAATTTATTTTCTTTACGCCACTTTACCGCACAAAAAATATGGATGAAAGTAATCACATCGGCAAAATAAGTTTGATGATTGCTTACAAACAATACGTTTTTGCGTGGCAAATCTTTAATATGCTCAGTGCCCTCAATGTGTAATTTATTTATCATAGCCAAACCAGGATAGGTAAATAAACCCACCGTTCCATACACAATCGAGCGTACAATTTTTATATGCTTTAGCCTTTCAGTAAACTTCATAGCAGTTGGTTTTGCAAAAATTGAACGACGCAATATAGACAAAGTAGATTAATTATGTAGCCAACTGAAGATGAAGTATTTGGCAGCGGTTGCAAGTTTATCCTGAGCAGAGCCGAAGGGCACATGTGCAGCTATGGATTGCTATTTGGCTTTTATTGCAGCATAGAATTTATTGGTAGAAGACTCACCATAAATTCATGTGCATTTTTTAATGAAGGTGTAGATAAGCTATTTTGATGAGAGACAAGTTGTGAATTATATCTGTTGGTAATGAAATAAAACTTTAATCAATGCCCTTAAGTAGACTAGCCAAGTAATGCCAAAAAAATCTTTAAAAGCTGGAATAGAATTTTATTTTTTTAAGGCCCTTCATCCAAATAACGGGCTAATAAAACAGCAAACTAAAAACCTATGGCTTTTTGGCTTTTTTACTGCAAATTTGCCCTGCTTTAGAAAAGCTTTTGTTTTGCTGCACAATGATGGGTAGATGAAATGTGCGACGCAACCGAAGCCTAATTGAAATACAAAAGCTAGTAACAAAAGAAAAGCCCCATTATAGAAATAGAATATTATGATTGAGATTAAAGTGCCTACAGTTGGAGAATCGATAACAGAAGTTACCCTACTTAAATGGACTAAAAAAGAAGGTAGCTATGTAGAACGTGATGAAGTAATTGCCGAATTGGAAAGTGAAAAAGCTACGTTTGAAGTAAATGCCGAGAAAGCTGGTGTACTTAAACATTTGGCTATTGAAGGTGATACTATTTTAATAGGTAGTATTTTGGCAGAAATAGATGAAACCGCAGCTAAGCCTGAAGTTGCCAATACAAAGTCTGAAATTGCAGATACACAGCCTACAGTTAATACTATAAAAACAGAAAGCCCTACACCAACAACTACTAATCAACTACCAGTAAACGAAGTAAAAGCTACGCCTGTAGCCAATGCAATTATTGCTGACAAAAAATTAGATGCAAAAAGCATAGAACCCAGCGGCTTTGGTGGTAAAATTATGAAGCATGATGTGTTAGAAGCTTTGAGCAATCCTGGTAAAAAAGCTTTTGGGGCTAATGCTTTGTTTAGCCGTAATGTGCGTAACGAGAAAATGAGTAACCTACGTAAAACCATTAGTCGTAGGTTGGTAGAAGCTAAAAACACCACAGCTATGCTTACCACTTTTAACGAAGTGGATATGGGTGCCATCATGGAAATTAGAAGCAAAAATAAAGACAAGTTTAAAGAAATACATGGTGTAAACCTTGGCTTCATGAGCTTTTTTGCCAAAGCCTGTGCTATTGCCTTAAGTGAATGGCCTACAGTAAATGCTTATATTGATGGTGATGAATTGGTGTATCACGACTATGCAGATATTAGTATAGCTGTAAGTACACCACGTGGGCTTACGGTACCTGTAATGCGAAATGTAGAAAGCCTTAGTATGGCTGATATAGAAAAAACAGTAGTTACCCTAGCTGCCAAAGCAAGAGATAGCAAGCTAACAGCAGAAGAATTGACTGGTGGTACCTTTACCATAACCAATGGAGGTGTTTTTGGAAGTTTAATGAGTACGCCCATTATTAATATACCACAAAGTGCTATTTTGGGTATGCATAAAATACAAGAACGCCCCATGGCTATTAATGGTAAAGTAGAAATTCGCCCCATGATGTACTTAGCCTTAAGCTACGATCATAGAATAATTGATGGACGAGAAAGCGTAAATTTTTTGGTACGCTTGAAAGAATTGTTAGAAAACCCTGAGCAATTGCTTATTGGTAAAGACCCCATAAAATCTTTATTAGAACTATAACTTCACCCCAAAAACATTTGTTTATGAAAATGAAATTTATTTTTGCTATCTGCATTGCTGGTATTATGATAAGCAGTTGCCAAAAGGGTGTTGATTGGGGTGCCACAACTACAACAGGCAGTGGAGGCACAGGTGGTAGTGGAGGCTCTGGTGGTTCTGGTGGTGGTGGAAGTACAACAGGTACGCAGTTGTACAAAAAAGTAGGTAAAACTGGTACTACAGATTCTACTGTATTTACATACGGCTACGATGCTAATAAAAAACTAACCAGCTATACCATTAAAGGCATAAGTTCAGGTACAGTAACCGACCAACGAAATACTTTTACAAGAGATGCAACTGGAAGGGTTACAGCTATTAAGCAAATAACATTATCAACTATTGGTACTGGCTACGACACAAGCTATACCACAGTTTATTACACTAGCCCAACATCTACCAATATTAAGTACACCACCAACACAGCAACACATAATTTTGGCGGTTTACCCATTACTTATACAGATAGTGTACCCTACACCTATTTATTGGGTAAAGTAATATCTACCACTACCTATATTGGTTTCTTTGGTATGTACACACCATCATCATTGTATGTGTATGGCTACGATGCAAATGGCAATGTAAACAATGTAAAATTATATGCCACAGGTATTGCTACAGGCACGCCAGATCAAACACGTACATATACCTACGACACCAAAGTATCTCCTTTACAGTTAGGTGGTGGCGAAGCCATAGCACTTTTATTGGAAGAATCGTATGGCGTTAATAATGTAAATACTACATCTATGACCAACACTGCTGTAGCTTCTGCCAATTTTACGGGCACTTACACTTATGTTTACCGTACCGATAATCAACCTTTATCAGCTTCTGGTACAGTAATACAAGGTGGGGCTACTACCACAGCTACAGCTACCTACTACTATCAATAACCATTAAAAATAGTCAGCAAAAAAATCCCAGATTATGCTTTTATAATCTAGGATTTTTTTTATTGTCTTAGCTAAAGTGCTACTATTAAGCTTCGGTGGCGTCGCACATGTTTGGCTTTTGTATATCTATTTAGCTATTATCGAAGCGTATATTTAATACCAAAATACATGCTTGTTGAATGTCTATTTTTGGTTGTTTTTTAGTCAACCTATTTCAGGACGAGACACACTGCTGCTGATTGCTTCAACGTCGAGCCCCAATTGCA
This sequence comes from Chitinophagaceae bacterium, assembly GCA_043776595.1. Classification (GTDB taxonomy): domain Bacteria; phylum Bacteroidota; class Bacteroidia; order Chitinophagales; family Chitinophagaceae; genus UBA1930. The sequence continues at coordinate 3,441 of JAYVRD010000232.1, forward strand.
CAAAACCTTTTGATCTGTTTTATTGGTGTAGTGGATCAAAAGTTTTAACAACTTTGGGTGCTTGTGCGTCCATAAACATTTTTGCTCTACCAAAAAGGCAAATTTTGCCCACACTGTCAAATACATTTCCTTGTCCTTCGCTATTAAGTAAAACTTCGTCTCTGCAAATTCCGTTTTGATGATTTTTATCAATGTAGTCCCAATTTGTTTCTATTTCATTCTTAAAAACAATTGTAAATGCAGGCTGTCTGTATTCTACGAGATAATTATCGTCATCCATTTTAATGGGATTGAAATCAACGTGGTAATTGTATATTTTGTCAAGTGTCACTTTAGCACTGTCTTCAATATTTTCAACTCTGTTGGAAAAAAATGTTACGGTCCCGTTTTGAAAAACTGCAAATTGAAGTTTGTTACTCGTATAGTATTTAGCTTTTTCATAAATTAAATCTAAGTCAATCGGTAAATTAGGTTTCCACTTTGATTTTGGCGGAAAATCTATTTCATCTGTGTTTATTCTTGTCTGAGGTGGTGGTGAAATTGAAGTTTTTTTGCTATTACTTAAAAACAAAAAGTAAGAAATAAGTCCAACAATAATAATTCCGATTACTAAATAAATCATTTTATTCATTTCAAATTAGTAGGGTGTCTCAAAAAATAACACACAACTCAAATATATACGAAGGTTTTCACCCTTTCAAGCTTGCGTATATTTTTTTAATCGTCTTATTTTCAAGTATTTAAAAAAATATCCTCAACTGCTTTTAGGTTTCGGCAATACAATTTACTATTTAATAGCCAAACCTACACTACGGTAAAAGCCAAATAACACTATACAGCTAAACATGTGCGACGCCACCGCAGCTTTATTGAAATACTACTGCTGGCTACAAAAAAGCTAACAATACAAATCGTATTCTTCTAATTTTTTGTACACTGCTTTGGCTTGTTTTATATGTTTTAACCCTTTTACAAAACCTATATAGGGTGTGCCTTTTTTGTGGTTTTGTTTGCCAATTTGGTACATATACTTCCAGTGGTTGGCTATGGTTTTGAGTGCTTGCCAGTAGCTCATGTTACAATCGTAAATATGATTGGGTTCGGCACCTACACCATTAAACTCTAGCACAGCAATATTTTTTCCTTCCTTCAAATCATCTATTGAAGTTGTTTTTAAATCGTACCTGCCATAATAAAAGTTTTTAGTATGGTTACTAATGCCATCAAATACAGTAACTAATTTTTCGTCTATTTGTTGGTGCAGGTTGGTAAATTTGGCCCCACGATTATGATTGCCAGTAATGCTTAGATAATATACTTCATTTGCTTGTATAATTTTATCCAGATTGTCTTTATGCTTTTTACGCAATTCTTCTACTCTATTTTTTGCTTTGGGGTTGTTTTCTATTAATTCCATTAAAGTACTAGTTCCATTACCTGTAACATTTAGGTATTCTTTGGCTATCATTCCAGTAACTCTTCCTTTAGGCTCATTGGGGTAGCGTACATAAAATACACTAAGTTCCATTGGCATTTCAATCATGTCTTGTATTAAATAATC
>JAYVRD010000233.1:0-4993 GCA_043776595.1 Chitinophagaceae bacterium
GACGCAACAGGCGATGCCATGAAATACTACAGTTGGCTACAAAAAAACTACCAAGCTGTCCATCCTCCATCTATAATTAAATTATGACCCACCACATGACTACTTGCATCGCTTGCTAAATAAACAATACCGCCACGTAGTTCTTCTTTTTCACTCATACGTCCAATGGGGTTTAGCTGCTTAAAGCGTTCTAAAAACAATCCATCATGTCCATTAAAAATTCCACCAGGAGTAAGTGCATTTACACGTACACCTTTGCTTGCCCACAACGTAGCTACATATTTTGTAAGGGCTACAACGCCATGCTTGCTTACACTGTAAGCTACTGGCTGAGATATGCCAGTGCCAGGGTAAATATTATGATTGGGACTAACCACACCATACAATGATGCAATATTTACAATACTACCCTTGCCTTGTGCCAACATTTGCTTGCCAATAATTTGGCAGCCTAAAAATGCTCCAGTTAAGTTTACATTCATAATGGCATTCCAATCTTCTAAGGGAAAATTTTCAAAACTTGCATCGAAATTAGCACTCTTGCTTTGGTTGGTAAAGCCTGCATTGTTTATCAATATATCTACTTTGCCATGTTCAGTCATTACTTCACTAAGTAATGTTTCCCAACTTTCTTTTTTGGTTACATCGCAAAATTTTGCAGTGGCATCTATACCGTTTGATTGTAAAATAGCTACAGCGGCTTGGCATTTTTCGATGTTAAAATCTGCCAATATAATTTTTGCTCCATAAGCATGTAATGCAATGGCATGTTCGCTAGCAAGCAAGCCAGCACCACCAGTAATGATGGCTACTCTATTGCTAAGATCAAAAAGGTTTATACTCATATTGTGAAAAGTGAATGGTGAAAAGTAGAACCAAAAATTATTTGCTGTTCATTAAAAATTCTACAATTTTAAAATCAATGTCAGTATCTATATCTACAGCACGTTCCCTTGGCATAGGGTATATTTTGCATTTGGCTTTGCTCCAATGTTCAAATTCATACAAAGCAGATTTTTTAACCACATAAGCTGCGGGTGTAAGGCTATATACTTCGGGTGCATCTTGCCTGCGAACGATGGGCTTCTCCCTTTTTTTTACAATTTCTGCAAAGCCATTGGGCATTATTTCCATCATGTTAAAGTAGGGGTTACGTTCGGGTTCGTAACCAGTTATTACTACATCAACAGTCGTATCATCTAATGCTTTTTGTATAGCACCATTTATATCTATTGGTGTTTTTAAGGGAACGGTTACATCCATATCTACCAAATAATCTACAGTAATGCCGTACATTTTTTCATAGGTTTCTAAAGCATGAATAAATACTGGCCACTTGCTTGCTGCATCGGTAGCTAAATTATCTGGCCTCATAAAAGGCACATTGGCACCAAACTGTTTTGCAGCATCTGCAATTGTTGCAGAATCTGTAGAAATAATGGTATCGTTTAGCAACGATGTTGCCAAAGCAGTTTCTATTGTATAGCCAATTAATGGCTTACCATTAAGTAGCTTAATGTTTTTGCCTGGCACACCTTTACTTCCTCCACGGCAACAAATAGTTCCTAAAATGAACATGGATAGTTAGGGTTTAAATTGATTCATTTGTACAAAAACGTTGTGCTGAGATGAATATTTTGCAGCAAGTACCATTTGTAAACTGGCTAGTCCATCTTTTAAAGATGTAAGCCTATCATCAGTTGCATTTTCAAGAAAGGATTTCATAATTGCCATAAACCTGTCATTGCGTTCAAACCCTTTGTAAGAAAATTCAAAGTCTTCTTTTTGCTGGTTGATCCAGTTTACTTTGTTTTCGCCCAAATTCCAAAATATAGTGCCAGTACTACCCGTAAACATGCAGTTGCGTACAAGCTTTTGTTGTAAATAATCTAAATGGATAGTACCAATAACTCCATTTTTAAATTTAAGTAATACCTCGGCAATATCTTCTGTTTCTATTGCCAACGCCCCAGAATTTTTGTGGATGCAAGCAATGGTTTCTACTTCCCCAATCAGCCAATGTAGGTAATCAAATTCATGCACTAAATCAAGCATTACCCCACCACCAGTTTCTGTTTTAGCACTCATGCCTTTGGTGTAATCTTCTTGAGGTCTCCAATCTGGTAAGTACTGACCAACTTGTGCGTTTGCACTAATTAGGTTACCAATTGTATTTGCTGCAAATAGCTCCTTTACTTTTTGTAAGCCAATATCAAAATGTAAATCATATCCAATAACAAAATGAGTATTATTTTTTTCTACAAGATCGTAAATTGCTTGGATGTTGTGATAAGAATGGCTAACAGGTTTTTCAAGATAGATGTAAGGAATATTGGCATTAAGTAGTTGTAATACCACTTGTGTATGTTGTGCTGTTGGTGTACAAACAATAGCTGCTTCAAATTGAGTTTCTTGCAAAGCTTTCTCAACAGTTGAGTAAACTGTAAGCTGAGTAAATGGTTCTGACAAAATACCTGAACGTGTTACTATACTCACATTAGTATAACCAAGGTTAAGAATATTGGTGAGGTGACGTTTGCCTATAGAACCCAAACCAATGAGCAAGATTTTCAAACTATTAATAAGTATTTATAGGAGAAAGATATTCAACAGGAAATTCAACCACCATTATTTGTCCTAAACTTTCTAATTGCACATACACTTTTTTGCGACTGCTACGCAATACAGTTCCCTCGTTTTCCATAAAAATGCCATGGTTCACTTTTACTTTGCTTTGTTCTTTAAAACCCTCAGCTGAAATAATAGAAACTTTCGCTTCAGTTTCGGATAAATAGCTTTTAATGATGTTTACTTCCTCGTCTTTAATAATAGCAGGCTTACCCAAATAATGTACAAAGTTTAGGACGCCATCCGTCATTAAAACTTTCAACCTCTCTTCCGTGAAATCTATATGAACAAAAACGTATGATTTAAAAAGTGGCTCTTCAACTATCTTTTTTCTATCGCTCCATTGCTTTTCTATTTTTTGCAATGGGCACCAGCACTCAATTTCTTTTCTTAATAGAACAGAGTCTATCTTTTTTTCCCATCGAGGTTTGGTATAAAGTGCAAACCATTTTTTTTCTAATGCCATTACTTATAATCTTTATAGCAAATATACAGCTTCGCCATGTCACTCCCATCTGTATTATACTAGTAGATGAAGAGAGTATATTATTGAACTATTTTAAGCTTAGTGCAGGAGCTTATTTCTTTCCAAAAGAAAATAGCTTTTGTATGAAATTCTTTTTACGCTCTTGAACATAATAACCGTAACCATAGCCATAACCATAGCCATAACCATAGCCATAACCATAGCCATAACCATAGCCACCTTCGTTTTTAATACCATTTACAATTACGCCAAGATTTCTAAACTTTCTTTCTCTATACAACTTATCAATAAAAGGAATCACCGATTTATAGGAATATTTATGACGAACTATAAAAACAGATAAATCAACATATTTTTCAAGAAGTAGTGCATCCGTTACCAACCCTACAGGTGCTGTGTCTATAATTACATAGTCGTAATTAGCCCTTAGATATTCAAAAAGTCTAGTCGTTTTTGGGCTTAAAAGTAACTCTGCAGGGTTTGGAGGAATGGGTCCTGAACTAATAACATGAATATGCTCGTAACCAGGTGCTGTTTGTATAATATCGCTGACGGGTATATCTTTAATTATATAGTTAGATAATCCTACTTCACTTGGTATATTAAGATATTTACTAAGCTTAGGTTTACGAAGATCAAACTCTAGAATTACAGTTTTTGCTCCAGTAATTGCTAGGCTACTTGCCATGTTTAGAGATACAAAACTTTTACCTTCCCCACTCATAAAAGAAGTAACCTGAATAGTTTTGATTGCTTTTTCTGCCCCCATGTATTGCAGGTTGGTACGTACTAGCCTAAACTGCTCTGAAATAGAACTTCTGCTTTTACTATCGATTACAATACTTTTTTTATTTTTTTCATAAGTAAGTTCTCCAAGTATTGGTACAGATGAACCAGTTTCAATTTCCTTTCTATCCATTATTTTATTATTAAAAAAGTCTTTCAATAATAAAATAATAATGGGTATCATTAATCCAATAACTATTGCCAAAAGTTGTGTAGAACGAAAGTTAGGTGATGTGATACCAGCATCAAATGGCTCCTCAATGATTCTAGTGTTGTTTATACTTGAAGCCATTGATATTGCTGTTTCTTCTTTGCGTTGCAGCATGGCTAGATACAAGGTTTCCTTTATTTGTTTTGTGCGATTAATATTTAATAGATCCTTTTGTTTGTCTGGCAAACCAGCAATGTTAGACTCTACAGTACTATAGTTACTTTCAATATCTTTTAATGTAGATTGATAGGCTCCCCTTAAGTTACGGAGATTTCGTATTAGATTGTCCTGTAGTTTTATTAAAACTTCTTTAGCAGCTACTAATTTAACATCTGAAGGTGTACTAATTGGCTCTAGCTTATCAATTTCTTCAACCGCTGCATTATATTCAGATACTCTTTTTTGCAAGCCTACATCTGAAATATTATATGTTGATGGAATTATTTTATTAGTATTTCTGTATTGAAGTACATATGATTCAAGATCTTCTAATGAATTGATTTGTCTCTTTTGCTCATTCATCGTAAGCTCAAGTGTAGAAGCTTGTCCAATAAATATTTCGCCAGCTGAATTAAGTGATGACATTTTATTTTTACTTAAAAAGTTGGCTGCTCTTGTCTCTATTATATCAAGCTCTTTAGCTAAACTATCAATCCTTTCATTTAAGAATTTAATAGTTTTTCTATTTGCCATGTTTCGGTCATCAAGCCCTGCTTCGTTGTAAACCTGTACTAGTTTGGATAGTATCTTAATTCCTCTTTCAGGTATTTCATCACTTATAGCAATTTCTATGATTCCCCCATTATCGTTTGTTCGCAAAGTGGTTAATGCCCCTTTGAATGAATTTACTACAGACTTTTTATCTAAGAAAGACAAAGTAT